>WRAJ01000013.1 GCA_009780245.1 Turicibacter sp. | reverse complement strand
GGTAGCTTTGTAAAGACAGCGACTGATGCGACGAGTGGCAATACGCAGAGGGAACAGGTAAAGATAGCGCGTTAGCGATATGACGAAGGTACGTGCAATCCCCCCACTCTACTACAAGGGCTTGTTAACCTTTGCCGACACCCCTAACTTATTCGATTTGATGCTGTTTGCTTGTGCATTCAACTCATTTGACTTTAAATAATCTTAGTTAGGTTTGTCTTAGGGTGTGATTCCAGTTGCGGTTGAACGAGCGTTGAAGCTTTGTTTATTGCTTACTTTTGCTTAGTTCATCGCTTACTGTCAAATCATGTCATTGGACTTTCAAAAGATTTTGTAACCTTTTTCAACCCGATGCGCTAGAGCACACGCTATTGATAATTTTATACCACCTTTTAAGAAAAATCAACATTGCTACAAAGAAAATTTGATCTTTTATACGCTTTCACTCGAAATCTCAAGTAGATTCTCCTTTTTTGTCTACTTAGTAGTTATAATTCTCGTTTTCTATTGCAATAGAGTTGCTCTTAGAATAGTGATTTAAAGTTCATTTTAGCGTAGAAAAACGTTTATTTTTGGTTCATTTTGTAGATTTTTCGACTTGAGTAGGATTGTGGGATGAGGTTTTTACGGCAAATTAAGGCGTAAAAAAAGCCAACAATTATGGCTTGGCTTTTGAAGATTTTATTCTGATTGTTGTGTTAGTTTTAGTATTTCACTTTCAGGCATGTTGGAAGCTTTTGAGATGATATCTAGTGGTGTTTTTAAGTCTAGGAGCTTTCTTATTATCTCTAGTTTTTCAGCCTCAGCTCTTGCCCTTGCAATTTCTCTTGCATCATCCTCTTTGCTAAGCGCCAATAACTTCTCGCCAGCTACTTTTATTTCTTCAGATTCATCCATCAACATCTTGAATTCCTCCTCAGTGTTAGCTTTAAACAAGGCTCCCCAAAGATGATGTTCCTCAGTCATTTTCGAGGGAAGCTTCGCTAAATCTATTATCTTAATATCTCTTTCTTTTCTTCTATTATTACTACCATATTTAAAACCTACTTTCTATGTAATTTAGGCTGTGTATTTTGATTCTTTTAAGGTTGTCACTTAAATAATCGCTTCTAAATCCTCTGCTGACAGTCCAGATGCTTTGATAACGATGTTCAAGGGTGTTCCTAAGGTGAGAAGATTCTTTGCCATTTCAATTGCTTTTTTCATTTCACCGCGTTTCTCAACATACATCTCGCGGTTCATGCGTTTATACTTTGCATTCAGGGATGCTTCGTAAATCCTTCGTTCCTCTTGTGTTAGATTTGCTAGTTCCATCATGGTTGACAGCTCCTTTATATAGTTTGGGGCTTCTGGTAAGGCAACTCCGGTTTGAAAGAAGTGTTGCCAGTGCTTTAGGTTGTTTGATAGTCTTTCATCTTCTTTTTTAAATTCAAAGAATATTTCGATGTAGCGGTTTGGTTTTAAAGGGTATTTTTGATTCAGTACATCGTATAGGCGGAAAAAGTGAATGGCTTCGGGTGTGTCGAAATGATCGTATCCCAAAATGTTCAGTGAAACGGTTGGCATTAAACTTGCATATTTTGATTGCGAATTAGCATTACCTTTTGTATTATATATTCTAGCATAATTCGCTTGGTATTTCAAGGTGGTGTTGTGGAATATTCTCTCCTCGTAATGTTCTTCTCGCCGATTTTGTAGCTCAACACAAAAACTTTGGCCATCATCGGTGACGCAGTATAAATCTAATTCTGTGTGCAACAGGTGCTTGAGTATTTCCTCCTCTGATAGTTTATTTACCTCGATGATGTTATAGGGGCTACCTACTTTTAGTTCCTTCACCTTCTTTCGAAATGTTTTCACATCGTTTGCCAATACATCGTTAATGAATGCTTGGGTTAGATGTTCTTTTCCTTCTGTTGCGAACGCCTTTACGAACCCTAGTGCCGTTGTGGGCAGTAATCGCTCTGGTTTTTCTGTCATTTTAAAACCATCCTTTCCGTTACAGTTCTCCCCTGATAAATACTTACACCCTTTAAATACGCAAAAAAATAATTTTCACCTGCAAGTTTTTTGATGTAAACGCCACTCAATTCCAGAGAAAACGTTTTTGAAAAAGGCCGAAAGAAAAACCAGTAATGAGGGAGGCTCATTATTGGTTTTCTAGTAATTCGTCGCAAGTGATATTGAAAAGATTTGCGATGGCTTTTAGTTCGATATCAATGACGAACCTTTTGCCAGTTTCAATGCGCCCTACAGCGTTCTTGTCAATGTCTATGCCGGCGCGTTGTAACATTTCAGCAAAGTCCTTTTGCGAGACTGTGCCCTTTAAATTTTTGCGAAGTCGTTTGACGTTTTCTCCGACTAGGTTGTTTCTACCGTTCGCACGATTTTTATACATGTGTCATCACCTCTTTTGTTTTATTTGACATTCAGTATAAGTCAAATTCACGGAATGTTGACATTTAGTGAATGTCAAACACAAAAAAGATGAACTTTTTTTGATGTTCTCTGGTGAACAGTTGCAGCTGATCTAGAAGCTTTTGAGCTTTAAGTCATTATTTCTAAGTCCTCTGCGGATAATCCAGATACTTCGATGATGATGTTTAAAGGTGTCCCTAAATTTAGAAGATTCTTAGCCACTTCAAACTTTCCACGCCTCTCACCACGTTCTTCGCCACGTTTTTCACCACGTTTTTCACCACGTTTTTCACCACGCTTTTCACCACGTTCCTCGCCTCGCTTCTCCACATACAGCTCGCGATTCAGTCGCTTGTACTTGGCGTTTTGTGATACTTCGGTAAATGCTTCTTTCCTCTTTTGTTAAATTTGCTATTTCCATCATGCTTGACAGCTCCTTTATGTAATTTGGTGCTTCTGGTAACGCTTCTCCGGTCAGGAAAAAGTGTTGCCAGTGCTTTAGGTTTGGTGAACATTTTTCATCCTCTTTTTTAAACTCAAAAAATATTTCCATGTAGCGATTTGGTTTCTGAGGGTATTTTTGATTCTTCACGTCGTAGAGGCGGAAAAAATGAATAGCTTCGGGGGTATCGAAATGAGAGTATCCCACAACGTTTAATGAGACTGTTGGCTTTAAACTCGTGTACTTCGATTTTGAATGATCATTCGTATCATATATTCTAGCATAATTCGTTTGGTATTTCAAGGTGGTATTGTAGAATATTCTTTCTTCATAGTGCATTTCCTGGCGATTTTGCATCTCTACACAGAAGGTTTGCCCCTCATCGGTGACGCAGTATAAATCTAGCTCTGTGTTCAGTAAGTCTTTCAGTATTCCCTCCTCAGTTAATTTGTTTACCTCGATGATGTTATAAGGACTCCCAATTTTTAGCTTTTTCACCTTCTTCCGAAATTCTTTCACATCGTTTGCCAGCACATCGTTAATGAAGGCTAGTGGCAAATGCTCTTTTCCCTCTGTTGCGAACGCCTTTACAAAGCCTAGTGCTGAGGTGGGCGATAATCGCTCGGTTTTCTTTGTCATTTCTGAATCACTTCCTTGTGCAAAGTCTCCCCTCGTAATGACTTACACCCTTTAAGTACGCGAAATAAAAAAAAATACCTGCAAGTTTTTCGATGAAAACGCCATTCATTTTTAAAGAAAGCGTTCCCTTTTCTGGTGGAAGGATACTTAGGTCTTGTGTGACCCAAAGAAAAGCCAGTAAAAAGTGCCCGTAACCCGACGGACACTTCGTATTAATCGTTTACAATCATTTCCTCTACTACTTCCCCGTCCACGTATCGTAGTGCTAGGCCGAGCATTTTTGCCCACGTTGGGGCGATGTCAATCAAGCTCATGGCTTCCACCCGAGCTCCAGCGCGAACGCCCGGTCCGGCCATGGCGTAAAACGTCGCATAGTCAGATTTCCATGTCGGATGGTAGCCGTGGTCCGCCTTTTTACCTTTCTCGCCCCCGCCGAGGAAATCCGTAAACACGTAACCCTCCCGCGCCTCCAGCATAAACAAACAATCCCCGTCCGCGCCCAGCTGTTCCGCTTCCACACCCGTTAAAATCCGCTGGATGCCATTCTCAGCCTTCTCTTTTAACTCATCAAGAAATGCTTTTAATACAACCTGGTCGACAGAGTCATCTTTTGCATAGACGTAAGCACTTCCCCCGTTACTTTTGACCAGCACGTCCCAGTCGCTCACTTTCGCACCGTTAAACGTCAACCAACCCGCTTCTGCTAACGGCTCGTTGAGCGAGACTTTCGTGTGGTAGTCGAGTTGGAAATGATCACCTAAAATCACCACCGTTGTTTCTTGATCGAGGCCCTCTGCTTTTAAGGTGCCCATGATCCGCTCAAAGCGCGCGGCTAAACGGTCGAGTGCTGCATAGGCTTCTTCAGAGCGGACACCGAAGTCGTGGCGTGCCGTATCTAAATCGGTGAAATGGACAAGCGTTAAATCAGGGGCCTTGGTTTGCAACGTATGCACCACGCTTTGGGTTACAAAATCATCAAGGTTTGGTTGTTTGGTGCCGTCTAGCAGGTGACGGTATTGTTTAAATAGTTCGAGGAGGTAAAGGGGGGAGCCGTTACGCAATGAGGTCATGATTTGGTTATCCCAGTTTCGGTTGGGGAAAATTTCTGGCACGTTGTATTGGATGCGCGATTTTCCGGTCACGGGCCACAGAAAAGCGCCGACTTTCATCCCGCTACGAATCGCCGCGTCGTAGATCGTGTCGCCTTTGACGTATTTACGTTGCCAATACCAGTCCGGTGCGTTGACGCGGTTCGGTTGCAAAAGGGTGTTGCTAATAATGCCGTGGTGTTTCGGTAGTCTCCCCGTTACGATACTCGTGTGGCAGGCATAGGTCACCGATGGGTAAATGGCGCTCACGTTGGTACAGATGGCCGCTTGGTCGAAGAAAGCTTTAAACGCGGGCTTTTTTTTCATGTATTCAAAATCTTCGCCGCCAAGGGCATCGAAAGATAAGACTAGTAATTTTTTCGTCATATGGCATCAACCTCATTTAAAATGTCATCGTTTATACCAGTGTAACATATAAATAGTCACAGGGCAATAAGTATATTGTAAGCTTTTCCACTCGTTTTATTGCGCTAGACTGAGAAGTGTGTTACAATGAGTTATTATCGATTAAAAACATAGAAAAGGATGGATAATAACATGAAAAAGGGTATATTATTATTTTTGATGGCGTTTTCTTTATTTATTTTAGTCGGATGTGGCAACAACGAGGCAACGGATCCCGAGCCAGTTATTGAAACAAATCCGAGAATTGAGGAGATTGTCGCGAGTTATGCCGATGAGATGGCCAGGGTCGCTGACGGTATTCCGAGCTTTGCCGCCATTAATTTGACGGCTGGACACGGGTATGAGATCGTGTTGACTTATGTGCTCTCGGATGATTTCATTGATGAGATCGCTGACGGGGATATTGATGTGATTGTTGATATTTTGGACGAAGGCGACATCATTGACGGCGAAGCGGAAATGACGACGCTGGCCAATATTTTTATGCGTGATTACGACTTAGAGACGTTGCGAATGACACTTGTGTTTGCCACTGAAGACGACACGGAGCTATCGAGAAGTAGCTATGATTTCGACATCGACGATTTAGAGCCTACCATCGAGCTCATCGGCATTGGGCTAACAACCGAAGACGTTTTATCATTGATTGAGGACATCGAAACGTTTGATCACTTGCAGACGTTTGAGCTTGAGAACATGACCGTTAACACGTTGATCAACGAAGACGGTAATATTAGAATGTTTACGTATTATTTGAACGGTGATGACTACATCACAGCGGTTGCGTTCAGGTTAGACGATAACGCTAGGCACAGTGTGGTTGTCGTGGCAGACGATATGATCTCAGAAATAACCGCCCATTTATATGAGGCGTTGCCGATGGATCTTTACGGACCGTTACTCAGAGGAAACGAAACGTTCGGCGAGTATCGCGTGTTCTTAGTTATTTGTACCTCTGAAATTGCCGTTGAAGATTTACCGTGGACGGTGGACGAGGTTGGTCAGTTTGAAGCGACGAGCATGGTAGCGGACGAGGAAGTGATGCGCCAAATTGCTGAATACACGATGGCATTAGAGTTTGGAAACATTGTCGACCTAGCAGAAGACTACATTGCTAACAACGATCCAACAGAAGACGACGTTGCTCATGACATTTTAGCGGCGGCTCAAAGAGGGGTTGAATTAGTAGCAAGCGTAGACATTGTTGTCGATGATTTCAACGGCGATATTACGATTTATTATAGCGGTGTGCAGAACATCACCAACGATATCAACATTGTGCCTTTCATCCGACCAGGCAGAAACATCACTTTTGATGGTAGAGGTACCGCAAATTTACATATCACGATGGGCTTCTATCGCGACGGTTGGGTTTTCTTTGACCGCACGGAACTACGACGTGCTGATGGCTCGTTCTGGGAGTCAAATCATAATTCATGGGACACGGTGCGAGACGTGATCAGCGGTGGTACGATTCGCGAGACGATCACCGTTGACTGGTCGTTTGCCCATACAGGAACTTCGACCAACTGGTTGTACCAGCGCATGGATACCGGGTATGATCACATGCTACGTTTTAGAGACCGACGCGATGACGTCAATTACGACCGCTCATTATCAGTGACGGAAGTCTCGGCAATGATGACGATCGGTGAACTCTTCCAGATCATGGGCTATCTAGCTGATGATTTACCACGAAATCATTAAGACATTTAAGAAATATCACGAAATCAAGCTGTTTTTATCTCCTTAAAACAGCTTGATTTTTGTTTACCTAAATCCCCATTATGTGGTATACTGAAAAGACTTAACGAGTAGGTGATAAGGATGAGCGTTCTAGCTAATGTGCGCCAGGTGCAGCGTAACATCGAAGCAGCTGCCAGTGTTGCAAAACGCAACCCCAAGGAAATAACGATCATCGGGGTAACGAAGTACGGGGACGCAGAAGCGGCGAAGGAACTTGTCGCAAGTGGCATCACGCACCTCGGCGAGAACCGGGCTGATGCTTTCTTAGAAAAACACGCTGCCATCGGCAGTGAGGCGACGTGGCATTTTATCGGTACGCTTCAGACGAGAAAAGTACGCGACATCATCAACCAGGTTGACTATTTACATTCCCTTGATCGTTTATCGTTGGCCGAGGAAATTCAAAAGCGGGCCATGCGAACGATCAAGTGTTTCATCCAGGTGAACGTGGCACAGGAACCGAATAAGCAAGGATTAGCGCCATGCGAGGTGTTATCGTTTGCTAGGCAGGTCTCGCACTTGGACAAGATCGAGGTCGTGGGGTTGATGACCATGGCCCCGTTAACGGCTGATGAGCGGGTGCTGCGTGACTGTTTTGCGACGCTTAAAGGGTTGCAGCAACAGGTTCAAAACTTGTCTTTGACGAACATCCCTTGCACGGAGTTGTCGATGGGGATGACAAATGATTACAGAATAGCAATAGCAGAAGGGGCGACGTTTCTCAGATTAGGGCGTTGTTTGACCCAAAATTAGGAGGCTTAGCAGATGGCAAAGATAGCGGTAATTGGTGCAGGTAGTTGGGGGACGGCGCTGGCTCAAGTGTTGGCGGATAACGGCAATGACGTGGTTGTTTATGACATTGAGGAAAGTGTGATTGACGATATTAATAAAAATCACCGAAATGCCAAGTTTTTTAGCGACGTTGTATTACCAGAAAATTTAAAGGCAACGACTGATTTAGCAGTAGCTTTAAAGGGGGCGCATTTTGCATTACTATCGGTACCAACGAAAGTAATGAGAGTCGCTTTGACAAGCATGAAAGAGCATTTGTCGCCGAAGACGGTTGTGATTAATGCGAGTAAAGGGATCGAGCCGGGAAGTCATAAGCGGATGTCTGAGGTTGTGGCTGACGTTTTAGGTCAGGATGTCACGTTTGTCGTGTTATCGGGACCGTCACATGCCGAAGAGGTGATTTTGCGAGAAATCACAACCGTGACGTGTGCGGGAAGCGACGTTGAAGTTTTATTTGAGATTCAACAGCTGTTTTCAACGGATTATTTCCGCGTTTACCGCACGAAAGATTTGATCGGCGTCGAAGTTGGCGGCTCGATTAAGAACGTGATGGCTTTGGGATCGGGGATTTTAGCCGGTCTTGGTTACGGCGATAACGCACGCGCGATGTTGATTACCCGCAGCCTCATTGAGATCAAGCGCTTAGGCGTTGCGATCGGGGCGAAGGAAGAAACGTTTGACGGCTTGTCCGGTTTAGGTGATTTAATTGTAACCACCATGTCCAAGCACAGCCGTAATTTCCAAGCGGGGTATAAAATCGGGAGTGGCTCGAATTTGGACGAGGCCTTGGACAGTATGACCATGGTCGTCGAGGGTGTTAGAACGTGCCAAGCAACTTACGAATTAGCGAAAAAACTGGAGATTGATACGCCATGTGTCGACGCAATTTACGAAGTGGTGTTTAACCGCAAAGACCCTAAAATTGTCATTGCCAAAATGATGCAACGACCAATGAAAGCAGAGTGTTAGATAGCATGAATACGATAAGAGAATTATTATTAACCGCTGAGAAAAAGGCTTCGGCCGTTGGCAAAGAGGAATCTGCGATCAAGCTATTGATGCAGCACGCTACCGGCAAAGAAAGCTATGAATTGGTGGCTAATTTAGACGAGGCGTTACCGGATGAACAAGTAGCGTCTTTTTTGCATGACGTGTCGCAGTACTTGGATCACAACATCCCGATCCAGCATGTGATGGGTTATGAGACGTTTTTTGGTTACCGGTTTAAGGTGAACGGCGACGTGCTCATTCCGCGTTTTGAAACCGAAGAGCTCGTTTCGAAGGTGCTGGAACTCTACGATGAATATTTCGATGGGCAACCGGTCGATGTCGTGGACGTGGGCACGGGTTGTGGGGCCATCGGGGTGACGCTTGCCCTGGAGGAGCCGAACATGCGGGTGACGGTGACGGACATTTCCGAGGCCGCATTGGCAGTCGCGGAAGCTAACGCCCAGTCTTTAGGCACGAGCGGTGTCTCGTTTTTGAAAAGCGATATGCTTCGCGAGTTGGTTGCAGCAGGAAAACACTTTGATCTATTAGTGTCGAATCCGCCTTACATTCCGATGCAGGAACACGTGGAAGCGTTAGTTTATGATAACGAACCGCACTTGGCGTTGTTCGGCGGCGAGGACGGGCTGTATTTTTATCGGGAGATTTTGCGGGAGGCACGGCAGGTGTTGAAGCCTGTGAGTGTGATCGCCTTTGAGCATGCTTATCATCACCGAGCGGGGATGGCGGCGTTGGTGGCGGAATATTTCCCGGATGCTAAATTTGAGACGATCAAGGACATGCAGGGGCGTGATCGAATGACCGTTATTGTGAATGATTATCGCTATTAAAAGATGAAAATCGGCATTTCAATGGCTTTATAAACCGTTTCGACAGCGTTCGCCCACTTTCTACTTCATTTGTGATATACTACCTTTAGGGTGCATTTTGCTTTTCAGGAGGAATTGATTTGTGGGAAGTATTCTGATGATCACGCACGACTATGACATTGAGCCAGAATTACTAAAGACGCTCGCAGACAAATACCGATCGCACGTTGTGAAAAATGCGTGGGACGGTTTAGATGCCATTGCCGAAGCGTATTTTGATGTTTTTGTTGTCTTCTCAAATGACCACAGTGAAGCACACATAGAAGCGTTTTTTAATGAGCTTGAAAAGATGCAAGCACTTGCGACACCCATCATCCTTGTTTCAGAAAACCCAAGCGAAGCCTTACAAACAAAAGCACATCAAAATGCGTGGTATTTATTTAGTCGTCCAATTAATCTGCTTTATTTTATGACCGCTATTGATCGGTCCGTACACCTTGCAAACGCACTTGACCAACGGACGATCATCCTTGAAAAAGGCGGTCACAAGTACAAATACCGTATCAGGGACATTCAGCGGGTTCAAAAAAGCCGCGACCGAAACGTTTTGGTTTATAGCGTAGATGCCCTAACCGGAAAAGAAATCGCGAGGGAATTTTTCTTCAAACACGCGCTTTCCCGCTTTCCTGCCTACTACGGCATTGAAAAACAGCTCAAACAAGCCCAACAAAGTTGGTTAGTCAATGCTTTTCGGGTAACAGAAATTAGAACCAATGATATGGAACTCGTCCTTGATGACGGAACGGTCGTGCCCACAAGTAAAAAATACATGAGGAATTTTATGGAGATAGGAGGTGACGATGCCCATGAATCTTGATTTGACGATCGCATTACAAAGGGTCATTGAATTACTGGCTTTCTATTTGATTTTGTCCGACATGGATGATAATGATTTAAAAGAATCTTTGACACGACTAGTTGTTACCAAGCAAAGAAACTTATACGGGAACGTAGTGTTGCTGATTATGTACCCGTTAGCCATGACCTTTTTCATCTCTTACGTGATTACCATACCGAGCAACGGGTATTTGATCGACACGATTTTGCGGCCCTTCGTGGCTTATTTTTTGTTAAGACGTGTGTTTGATATTAGGAAGGCTTTGGTGGCGCATACGCTATCATTTGTTATTATGCTCCCAGTCAGCGCGCTTAACTTATTGATTCCGCTAAATGTTACAGTTTCTTTTATCGTTATCTTAATTTTTATTGCTAGCATGCTTTCTCAAAATTATTTCAAACTTATATATCTGTACCTGTCGAAACAGGAATGGCTATTAAATATTGCTTGCTTCATTTCTTTGATGATCTATGCGATCCTACTTTTAGCGGGATTTTCAGTGACAATGGCAATCATTCTTTTAGTACTATTTTTGCTAAGTAGCCTTTATCTACACAATAGAAACAGGCTCAAAACCTCAGAAATCATTCATCGGATAGATCAGGCAACGTCAGATAATTTATTCTCAGTGTTAAAAAAATTATCTCACGATCACCTTGAATCCGAAGTCATTCTCCAGTATACCATTGAAAATAATAACAGTAACAAGATCGTTCCAGTGCTGTCCAACAAACTAGAAATCCACAAAGAATCAGGTACCATTAGAAATTACGAATGCCTAGCAAACAGATGGCAAATAAAAATCAATGTGATCTTATAAGACCGCATTGATTTTTTTATTAGATTTTATTTAGCAAAGTTGCCATAACCAACACCATGGTAGCCGTGGTTGAATTTCCGCATACGTCATTGCCACCTCTGCAAGTACCAAATAAGCAGTCCCCGTAATCATTGCAAAAGAAATTAGTTTTCTCATCATAAACACTCCTTTTGGATCTAATTACGTATTAGAACTATTCAATTCCGTACTCTGCCCAGAAACGTCAATTTTTTATGTTATACTGTCGCAAACAGGTAATTCCATAAAAATCGACAAGCGTTAGGGCTTTTTAAGTATGGCTTGAATCTCATACGTACTAAAACTATAACAATTTCCCACACACTTTTCAAGTGTTTTCAACAAAAAAGTACAACTAAATTAAAAGAGGCGTGATGTTATTATGCTAGAATCACTTAAACAGCTCAATCAGGATTTAAAGAAGTCGGAAGAACAATTGAAAGACGCACAAGCATTGTTTAAATCATACATACAAAAAGAGGCGGAACTAGACGAAAGCATCTATTACAACTATACACTCATCGAGCTTGAACAGGCGCGTATTCAAAAACTCAAAGCATCCATCGTCCGTACACAAAATGAATTCTTACAAACCAATGCCGAAAAACTGAAAAAAATAGTCGGCGAAAAAGAGTTCGAAGAATTCGCCAGCAACTCCCAAATCTTCTGCGACCATATCATGAAACTATAGAACAGCCCAGGCTGTTTTTATTTTTCTGTTCTGCTCGAAAAGAGTCACGAAAAGGCTCATTTTCGCTTTCCAGTGACTTTTCGAAGCAGATTTCACACGGCAAAAGTCACTAGAAGGCTGGTTTCACTGTTTCTGTGACTTTTCGAGCCCCATTTCGCACGGGAAAAGTCACTGGAAGGCCAGTTTCACCGAGACTGTGACTTTTCGAGCTCCATTTCGTACGGGAAGAGTCACTGGAAGGCCGGTTTCGCCGAGACTGTGACTTTTCGAGTCCCATTTCGCACAATTTGAGCCACTAGAGAGGCCTTTTTACCGATCTAGTGGCTTTCATCAAGTCTAGTATCGCGTTAAGGTCAGAAATGCCACCTTCCGAGGCAAGTGAATGTCTGTGACGACGTGCTCCAGTCACAAAACCTAGCTTTCGAGGCAAGTGGATGTCAGCAGTGGTGCATAACCGATTCGAAGCGTTGCGCCCGCAATCCGACTTACCCCGGTTTATCCTCTGATACAACTTGCTGTCAGCCGGTTGCTTTTTTCTCAACCCAACGCCCCCTTGCGGCCACATCCGAAAATGCCTTGCCCAACAGGTTGCAGCAAAATGGTTTAAAATCGTTGTAAATTTCGACGATCTACGGTATAATACTATTTTAATTTACTAAAATTTAAAA
Source organism: Turicibacter sp. (assembly GCA_009780245.1). Classification (GTDB taxonomy): domain Bacteria; phylum Bacillota_I; class Bacilli_A; order MOL361; family Turicibacteraceae; genus WRKJ01. The sequence goes on along the minus strand of WRAJ01000013.1, from coordinate 39,057 downwards.
GAGGATGAGTTTATGCATCAGGATATTGAAAAAATTTTATTGTCTCAACCAGAAATCGAGGCGAAGTCGGCTGAGCTTGCGGAGCAGTTAAAAGTGGATTACGCGGATAAGCGCCCGATTTTGTTAGGGTTGTTAAAAGGCTCAACGATGTTCATGGCGGATTTGATGAAGACGCTTGACATTGATTTGCAAATTGATTTTATGGATGTCTCTAGTTACGACGGGGCGGCTTCGACGGGCGATGTGAAGATTGTGAAGGATTTGGACTTGTCGGTGCGGGGGCGTCACGTGATTATTGCGGAAGATATTGTGGACACCGGACGCACCTTGGAGCGTGTGATTGAGTTGCTTCGTAGTCGCGGGGCGGTGTCGGTGGAAATGGTGACGTTGCTCGATAAACCCGAGGCGCGCATTGCTCCGATTGCGGCGAAGTACGTTGGCTTCACGATTCCGAAGTCGTTTGTGGTTGGTTATGGGCTGGACTACAATGAGAAATATCGTAACTTACCGTACATTGGCATTTTGAAGCAATCCGTTTACTTATAATTTTAAACTCGTATAAATTCGATGATAGGGTTCGAAAGTCTCTACCTGCCGCCGTAAATGTGCAGACTACGAGTGTTGTTTTTTATGTGAAATGACACCGGACATGTAGGAGACTTTTATCCGTTTTTGGATGAAAGTCTTTTTTGTGTGGTCATTAAAAGTGAAAGAGGAGTGAGTGCAACTCATGGAAAAGTTAGCAAATTATTTTGGGGTTAAGGAAAGAGGATCAACGATTCGCACAGAGGTGATGGCTGGTTTTACCACGTTCATGGCGACTATTTTCACCATTATTGCCATTCCAAATATGATTAACGGGGCGGTGCCTTTGGAATACAGAGAACCAGGCATGGTATATGCGGTCTTCATCGCAGCGTGTCTTGCGTCAGTGTTTGGGACGTTATTAAAAGCCTTTTATGCAAAGATTCCCTTTGTTCAAGCGCCTGGTATGGGGCTTGGTTCGTATTTCGCTGGGACGGTAATGGGTGGCATGGCCTTCATGGCAGGTGCCCCTTATTTATCGCACTTGCAGCAATATCAAATGGCGATTGCCATCGTCTTTATCGCCGGTGCGCTCTTCACGGTTTCAACGTTGTTCGGTATCCGTGAAGCGATTGTTAACGCGGTGCCACGAAACATCAAATTAGCGATGGGCGCTGGTATCGGGTTATTCATCACCTTACTTGGTCTTCGCTTTTCAGGCATTGTCATTAACTCGCCAGGGACCTTTGTCACCATGGTGAATTTCAGCCAAGTCGGTCTAGGCATGGATTACGTCGGCGACGTGTCGGGTATCTTTTACGGTCGCCGCGCCATGGGAGCTATCTTAGCGGTCGTTGGCTTCTTACTCATCACCGTTCTCTCAATCAAGAAAGTCAAAGGAGCCATCCTAATCGGAGTTATCACCACCACCATCCTCAATTACCTAACTGGCGTTGTAAGCCTACCAGAGAATTTCTCATTCAACTTAGCAGAACGCTTCTCATACTTCTTCAACCTCTCGTTCTTCCGCTTTGACTTCGGATTCATCAACGAGGGCACACAATGGGGAACCTTGCTCGCGTTCATCCTAGCCTTCCTATTCGTTAACATGTTCGATGCCCTCGGAACCATCTACGGCATCTCAATGGCAAACGACCTAGTCGACGAAGAAGGAAACGCCATCGGGCTTGAAAAAGGCCTAACAGCTGACGCCATCGGGACTGCCGCATCAGGCGTTTTAGGAACTTCAACCGTTACAACCGTCGTATCATCAGCCTCAGGTATCTCAGAGGGCGGTCGAACCGGGTTGACAAGTTTGGTCGCAGCGATTTTGTTCCTATTTGCCCTGGTCTTAGCGCCATTCGTAGTACTAATTCCAAACATGGCCGTCGCACCAGCCTTGATCTATGTCGGCTTCCTCATGGTCTCACACGTCAAAGAAGTAGACTTCACTGACCCAACAGAAGCAGTCCCAGCATTTCTAACCGTTGTCATCATGCCCCTATCCTTCTCAATCGCCAACGGAATCGCCTTCGGTCTAATCTCATACATCATCATCAAAGCCTTTACTGGTCGCATTAAAGAAGTAAAGCCACTCGCTGTGGTGATTGCGTTGTTGTTTATTTTGCAGTATATTCTGTAGATTACCTTTCAAGCAAAAGTTTAACCTAAAGAGACGACCACAATCTGATCACCGAAAGGGCGTCACCTCAACAATCCCTCAACTATCCTCACATGCGCAATCGCAAGGGGATAGTTTTTCATTTCCCCCGGCCTCACCCATAACTCCCCCTCCTGCATCACATACCCCGCCGCATCAACCGTCACCTGATAAGCTTCCATCTCCCAAACTCGATGCGAAAAAACGTGCTTCGAAAACCCGAGCGACCCGACCTCTCTCACCCGACACCCAGTTTCAATCAAATCAGCCACTAACACATCCTCCGGCTCTCCCGCTTCGTATTCAAACTGCTTAAACGCATAAAAATTAGCCAGCAATCCCGTCTCCGGCCGCTTCCCGATCAACCATTCGCCCCATTCATTTTCAACCACGCCCACAACCAACCGCACCTTCGTAGGCTGCACAGCCTTTTTCTTCACAGGCAGCTGGTCATCAATCCCTTGCTGATACGCTAGGCAATACGTCCGAACCGGGCATTCCAAACACTTTGGCGATTTCGGCGTACAAATCAAAGCCCCGAGTTCGATCAGACTTTGATTAAAGTCCCCGGGATGCACCTCGCAAATGAGTGTGCTCGTACAAGCTTCAAACACCTTCCGCGTGGCCGGCTTCGTAATATCATCAAAAATCGCCCCTAAGCGACTGATCACCCGAAAAACATTGCCATCAATGGCCGGCGTCGGTTCGTTAAACACGATGCTCGCGACGGCGGCAGCCGTATACGGTCCCACCCCTTTTAGCTGCAATATTTCGTGATAAGTATTTGGAAAATGACCCGCTTCTTCAACCATCTTTGCGCTGGCTTGTAAATTTCTCGCACGGGAATAATACCCTAAGCCTTCCCACGCTTTAAGTAACGTCGCTTCGTCCGTGTGCGCGAGTTCTTTCGTTGTCGGAAAAAGCGCAATGAATTTATTGTAATACGGGACGACGGCTGTGATTTGCGTCTGCTGCGACATGATTTCGGAGACCAAGATGTGATAAGGGTTCTTCGTCCCTCGAAACGGAAAGTCGCGCTTGACCTGCTGATACCAGCCTAGGATATCTGCTTGAAATTCGGTTTTATTAATGTGTTTCACGTGTTCATTCATAGCTTTACCACCTTTTTGCTTGCGTTTGTTCGAATTGAACACTTCAGCGTGAATAACGATAAACGCTGAAAAAAGCCCGACAGATGGGCTCTTCATTTGCAATGATTAAATCATCCTTTAGAAGTAAGATTAACGAGACCTTTCATTTTTCGAACTGAAACCAGGGCAAGTTCTTCATTGATCATTTCTACTTCATTCGTCAGTTTATGGATCTCTTTGACGTTCTTTGGGTTAACTAAAAATGATTTATGACAACGATAGAATTCTGGCAATAATGCTTCGGCTTCTTTTAAAGAACCTGGAAAATCTAGTTGCCGATTATCTAAATGTAGCGTAACCATATGTGGGATAGCCGAAGACTGAATAAACATAATATCTTCCTGTTCAAAAACCATCACTTTCCCATCTACTTTAATGGTGTAAATTTTTCTGTTAGGATTTTTATCATTAATATAGCTTTCATATGCAATCTTTATACAATCTCGAACTCGGTTATCAATGCCTTCTGGAAGATCTTTAACAATAAAGTCTAGCGCTTCAACTTTATATGTAAAAGTCAAAGGAACCATTTCGCCATGAGTGGTTACAAAAATGATTTTTCCTGTAGGATCTATTTTTCTAATTTTAGCACCCAACCCAATACCACTGATATCTGATCCCAAGTCCACATCTAAGAAGTATAGACCTGTTTTTATCAATGATGAATCTAGATAGTCTAACACATCATAAGGGTTATCAGTAGACAAGACTAATTTCATATCCAAATCATGAATCATCACGTAGTTTTTAATGACTTGTTCCATTTTTTTTCTTTGCGCTTCATCGTCTTCACAAATAAAAATCGGTAACATAATCTCAATCTCCTTTTATGATTATTTTTTGAATAAATTGATTTCCTTCGATACTAGTATCAATGCGCATCTTAGGATTTTCTTTTGCAAAATCGGCTAGGCTATTAAGACCGATGCCGCGCCCAGATTCTTTTGTTGAGAATCCCGATTGCTTCAACTTATGAAGCTTTTCAATGTTAGTTCGACAAGTATTTTTAATAATAAACGTCGTAACAGATTCATCTTTAAAAGCAGCCACAGTGAGTGTCCCCTCATTTAGGGAAGATAGTTCTTCAATCGCATTATCGAGCACTATTCCCAAAGAACGCACTAAAATAAGAGAATCAAGTGGTATCTTCTCAATGACATCCTTTGATTCGAAAGAAAAATCAATGCCAGCAGTTTCAGCAAGCATTAGTTTCGTAGATAAAATACTTTTTATCTCTTTGATTTTAATATTGCCCAAAGGTTGAAACTTGAATTCGTATTGATTTATCAATGCGGAGGTTGGATGAATTTTAGCTTTATAATAGGTTTTTAACCCCTCAAAATCATTCTCATCGAAATAACCAGTCATGGATTTCAGAATATTTTGATAATCGTGTTTGAACTTTCGAAGATCGGTGTGTTGTTCTTCGATTTGTCTAGTGTATTCTAGCAGACTTTCCTCTTCCTTTTCTCGCCGCTCTATTTCGTGCTTTTCGTTCAAAATCTTCGTATATAAATAGAAGATAATCAATCCGACTAGTAAGTATGAAACTAGGAAGATAAAGTTCAATTGTATGAGAGAAATATCACTCCCAAGATAGGTTGCGAGTATGATGCTTACATAGACAGAAATTAATATAATCGTACTAATACTAGCTAAAAGAGTTTGTATCTCTTCATTCTGATTAATTTGAATGCGAATTTTTTTCGTTGCTTTTGTAAAGATTAATGCGAACGTGATCATAGACATTGAAGATACGATTAAATGGATGAACAATAAATACTCATTAATAAATGCTGTCTCATCGAAAAAGAAATTTAAAAACATGGAAGAGATATAATCAGAAACAATCCCATTTATCATCGTGAATGTTGATAAAAACAAAGCTTTTTTGAAATTATAATTCAGAACTAAACAAGTATAAAACAATAAGAGAAAACTCATCATTATTGAGACTGTAATTCCAATATGCGGCAAAAGCATGCCGCCACCTATACCAACTAGTAAAATTAAGAAGAAATCTATGATTTTAATTCTTATACTGACAGAAAAAACTTTCAATGCTATTAATGCAGAGACTTTTTGTATAATCAGAACTAAAATGGCTGACATAGTAAACCCTCCAAGATATTGTATTATCTATATTATACCATTTGTTCTAATAATTCGCTAGATATTTCTGATTCATAAAACACACCTATGCAACCTCTCTGCGTACACGTTGTACCAAAATTTAAAAATAATTTATAACATAATCTGTATAGCACTACATCTCAATCCTTTCGTTTCTAAATAAATTATTCATCAACGGTGTTACCATCAATGTTGCCACTGTGATTCCAAGCACAATGAGATTTGCCAAGAAAATATTCGGAATCACACTAGCAATCATTGAAAGAACTAAATTGATCAATAAAACTCTTTTTTTATACCTCATCTTTTTTGCTATCTCAAAATGCACAAGGCCATTTTTTCGAGTGGATGCTGGAGCATACTGATTTAACAATAGATGATTGATAATGCAAAGCAAGAGTAACCCGATTTGCGAGATTTGAAAATAAATAATTGCAGTAGGGATTCCTATAAGAATCACACAACTTACAATCGTACAATGCACACTAGAGTTGCAATGCGCACCGAAAGCATACCTTCTAATAGACATGTATGCAAAATGAAACAAAAACACTTGGAAAGGTATTCCTATCATAAATGCAAGCAGATAGATAAGAGGTATCTTCGTAATATTAGTGAGAAACGTCTCAATTCCTAATTTACACTTTAAATAATCAATCCTGTCTATTTCTATCGAGTGTGACATTTTTTCTAAAATTTTTAATGATATTTTCTCAATACTAAAATCTTGCAATTTGGATGTCATTTGCACAATTAATCACCTCATGCAATTAGTATACCACTTTAAAAATGAAATTTGTTCAGTTTGAATTAAACACACATTATTAGTTGATAAACGTCAAATTATTTCAACTTACTATAAAGAACGTCGCTTTTTCTGTATTTAACGTTGAATTTAACGATAATACTAGCACAACTAAATAGATATTTCAATAACAAATGTGACGGGTACACCGCTTATTTGTTCGATCTTTTGGTTAACTATTTTATATTTAACATTTTGAGATGCCAGTATTTTCACAATTTCTTCTTTAAAAGAAGAGTGACTATCTGCATCAAGAACAATAATCAATTGTTTATTTACTTTAGGTTTTATGTTTGATTTATTTTCATAAATGTTAATTCTCTTTTTATACGGCTCTTTATAAAAAATGTGAAAGCCATTCAAAAACGCAATATTACATTTTTCATTGTGAGATTCTAATTCATGTACCCATTTAAAAATTTCATATAACGTGTTATTCCATTCTTCAATATTAGCGTGCTGCTCTAAAAAATCAAATTCAACAGTAGCAAAAGGTGTTCCTAGAAGATCGATCATAAACTACTCACTGAAGCCTTTCCTTTTATATAGCCAAGTAAAAGCTATAACTAAGACCAACAGATTCGCTAATTTAAGCAATATACCTGAAAATGTCACAGATTGTCCCAGCAACACTAGCCCTAACTGCTCCGTAAAAGAAAAGTAAAGGAAGTTTTGAACGAATGGACTATCCATAAAAACCAGTGGGATAAAAGATAGAAGTAACAGAATTGGTGAGGCTACTGTCGTTGCTGTCATTTGGTTTTTACTGACTAATCCAATAATAGCACCCAGTATCGTTGAAATAATGGTGGCTAATGTGGTTACCAAAAGATAAGTGGTGAAAGACATAAACTCGGGTGCTAACATGAAATAAATGGCAACATTTAACATCATTGTAAAAGTAGAAGTAATCAAACTATTACTAATAAGGAAATCTAGACTACTTACTGTTGAAGACATCAAAACACTTAAAGTATCTTTTTCTTTTTCTTCTGCAATTAAGCAACACATCGTGTTGGCACCGCCTAAAAGAATACTCATTTGAGTCATCATGACGAATAATCCCGCTGTTTCAGATGGTTCTGTTACCATTCTCATCAAAAATGCCATGCCTAATGGAACAATGAACCCAGCAAGAACAAAGTAATTATACATCAAGTTTTTAAATTGTTTAACATATAATGCTTGTATTTTATAAATACTTATCATTCTAATCCTCTCCCTGTTAAATTCAAAAATATATTTTCAAGTGTTGGCTCTTGTGAATGAATGGTTTCTATTTTATCATCATTCATCAACTCGGCGACTACCTCACTACTTTGAGGTGATAAATCGTAGTATTGGATTGCGCCACAGCGTAACGCAATCTTAACTCTTCTTTTGGTATCATGGCGACTGGTTAGCTCCCCTAGCGTCCCAATATCTAACACTTTCCCTTCATTAAACAATGCAATACGATCACACAATTTTGATGCCTCGATCATATTGTGGGTGGTTAAGAAAAATGTGGTACCATTTTCCTTCATTTCCAGCATTAGCTGATGGATTTCTTTTGTTGTCGCCGGATCTAGTCCACTAGTAGGCTCATCCAAGAACAAAACACGGGGATTGTTAAGCATGGCACGTGCTAAGACAAGGCGTTGTTTCATTCCTTTTGAAAAGTTCTTAACTCTTTTTTTCGCTTCCTCTCCCAATCCAACTCTTTCTAATAAGATTGGAATATTTCTTTTATCCGTTCTAAAAATTTTCGAGAATAGTAATAGATTATCGTAAGCAGTTAGATTTTCATATAACCCAGAGTTATCTGTTACAATTCCAATTTGTTGATAGATGTCATTACCTAAATTACTTGAGTCTTGATCTAAAATTTTGGCAACACCTGCATCTTGCTCTAACTGCCCAATAAGCACTTTTATTGTTGTGGTTTTCCCAGCCCCTGAAGGACCTAAAAATCCAATAATTTCACCTTGTTCAACTGCTATGCTGATATCATTGATAACTTTTTTTGAATTAAAACTTTTTTGAAGTCTATTCATTTCTATTGCATAACTCATTTAAATTCTCCTCTCATCCTTAACCTTCACCTTGATAAAGGTTGTAATAAATTCCTTTGCTTGCTATTAGTTCATCATGGTTTCCAATTTCAGTGATTTGCCCATTATCCATGACAACAATTTTATTGAAATATTTGATCGTACTCAATCGATGGGCAATACACACACAAGGTACATCCATTTTCAAAATATAATCCATGATTTTTTTTTCTGATATATTGTCTAACGAGCTAGTAGGCTCATCTAGTAATATTAGTTGAGGCTTTTTGACTAAACCACGCGCAATCGCAATTTTTTGCAACTGCCCGCCTGAAAAATTCATGCCGGCTTCGGAAACCATAGTTTCTAAGCCTAGAGGTAGACTTAAAGCCATCTCTAATACCGTCGTTTGATCTAAAATCGTCAATAAGTGCTCTTGATCATCAATTTCTTGACCTAAAAGAATATTATCTAATAATGTCGCATGGAAGGTTGCCACGTGCTGTGTGACATAGCTGATAGCTTTTCTGAAACCTTTTTGATTTACTTCCTTCGAGTTAATACCTGAAATTTCCATTTCTCCAAATGTTGGCTCATATAAGCGTCCAATGAGCTTTAGAAGCGTGCTCTTACCAGAACCACTTGTTCCTACAATGGCAATTTTATCTTTCTCATTTATTTCAAGGTTAATATTACTAACCGTTGCATTTTCAAAATGGCTATGTTTAAATGAGACATCATTAATTGTGATGGGCAAAATATTTTCAATTTCCACTGCACCTTCTTGTGTGTCATCTGTTGTTTTATTTAATATCTCATTAATTTTTTGATAGTAAGATTTCACGATTAACATTTGTGAGTAGAACCCGATAATTGTACTTATTGGTTGCATAAATGCTGTAGCAATCGCTACAAAGGCTACAACTGTACCAATGGTTGTTAAGTTCATATTTGTCAAATACAAACCAAATAGCATAATAGAGACTGGCAAAATAAATTGAATAGAACCAGTGAAACTCCCAAACCAACTATTGGTGATGTTTTTTTGATACGAAATTTCCTGTTGTGAATTAAACTTATTTTTCCATTTGGAGTAAAATTCATCTTCCATTCCCATAGCCTTAACTGCTTCAATGTTTTCGTAAAGCTCAGTTAGAACACTTTGCACATTACTCTGTAAAGTGATATCTTTATCATTCATAGTTCGATGCTTCTTAGCCTGAATAATTGAAATTAAAACCATTAAGATAGAAATTCCAAGTGTATAGATTGTTAGATGAACGGAATAGAATAACATCACAGCAAGGTATAGAGCAGCAAACACTACATCAATAACCGTGGTTACTAATCCATTACTAAGAATTTGTTGTATGTATGGAATCAAATTTGACTTGAAAATTAAGTCACCTGTTGATCTGTTAGTGAAAAATTTCAAATTCATTCTAAAAATATTATTCATGAACTCGTCCATTAATGTACCTGTAAACTTGCGTTGTAATTTTGAAATAAGAACATTTCTCCCAACTTGAACAAGGAAAAACATTACCAATGAAAGTACTCCGACCATGACTAGACTTGTTAAACCACCTAGAGTCTCCATTCTATAATCAATAATATTTTGCATTAATATGGGATTCAAGAGGCTAAAAAATTGAAGTAATAAAGAAAAACCAAATAATCCAAAAATCATTTTTTTATTTTGCAGAACGAGATTCTTAAGTGCTTGGTTTCTTTCTGTGGTTTCAATATTAATTTCTTTATTGTTAGTACGATTTGCTACCATGATAACATTAGAAAAATTTTCTTTAAACTCTTCAATGCCTAATACAATTTTCCCAATAGAGGGATCAACTATTTTAACTTTACAATCATGAATTGACTCTAGAATAATAAAATGACTGTTTCTCCAAAAACCGATACAAGGAAATGACTGATTACTCTCTAATGCCATGACATCGTCAATACGAAAAGCCTTAGTGGATACTTGAAAATCATCAAATACACTTCTTAAATCAATTAAACTATTTCCCCCTTTAGGCACCCCATACTTATCCCTTAAATCACTCAATGTTGTTTTAATATTCATGTAATTGAGAAGCATTGTCGTACATGCCAAACCACATTCACTATGTTCATGCTGCTCTACAAATTTTATTTTTGAATTTCTCATTTAACTCACCTGCTTTAAACTTAGTACAGAAGGGACGAGATCTGGCTTTGCAATTCGTAAAATTTGGTATCCGATTCCTGTTAATCCTGTAAATAGACTGTAATTATCAATCTCTGGTAAAGAATTATCGTGATATTTCCCCTTTTCTTTTTTGTTCTCAATAACTTTGCTCGCAATTGCCATTGCTTTTTCTCTATTGCCACTTGCAAGGAATAATTCACTTTTTCCTAAATTTCCGTGACACAAGGTATCATCTTGTGTGTAGAATGAATTGTTTACAGTTTCTAATGCAAAATTAATCTCTTCAGACATCTGATAATCAAAGAAAATATTTTCATTCTCAATCCTACTCAATGCAATTCCCACACTTCCGTGACACCAATGCGTTGGATAGACTTTGTTTTCGTGTCTTTCATCGGACCAACCTTTACTACTATCAAAGAATGTACGATCATGTGCAAGAATTATTTTGGCTTTTTCATAAAATTCAAGATTATTTGTAACTCTATATGCCTCAAGCAGCGCTTGATAAACACCACTGCTCCCGTGAGAAAAGCCACCAATCAAGTCTTCATCTTCTACAATAGTGATCAACCTTTTACCATAGTCTAAAATCATTTTTTTAATATTTTCTTTTTGAGTAACATTATAATAATTCGAGAGACTCTGGATAATACTTGATAAGCCACCTAGCCAATCACTATTCTCTATAGAGTTAATATGATTGTTCAAAGATAGAATAAGTGCATCAATTCGCTCTTGATACTTGAGAATATCTTTGGATTTCAATAGTGTTAAGGTAGTTAATTCTGATGCTGATCCTGTAAATGTATTAGGATTTTTTTTGTCTATTGTTGTATTCTCTTCTAATGTGTTGATAATTTGATCAAACATTTCTTTATATTCAGTAGAGCCTGTACTTTGATATAGGTAATAGTAAAACAAAGCTAATCCAGACATGCCATTGTAAAATGATTGATTGGTTACTGCGACATTTAAATCCTCTTTTGAATCATCGATAGAAAGAAACAATACTTGAGATTTATCGTCAGAAATAAAAGCTTGTTTGCGAATGTAATCTCCAATATAGGTAGCTTCTTTTATTAAAGACTCAGTAGTGTGCTGAGAATAAGAATCAGAGCCAATTAAATTTTCTTGGAAAGTATGAGATAAATGGTGTGGATTAAACTGTCCGGTTTTAACTTTAATAAAAGACTTCTGAAATCCCAAATTTTTAAAACTCAACGAATTTATCTTTTCTAACATACAGTCAAAGCTAGTCTGAGGGAAGAAGTTTTCTATTTTATAATTTTCACTATTTATTAAACTTTTAGAATTCGTATAAGTATAAAAAATCGGAACATCATTGAATAGCATATCATTATATTCACACGCTCCCACACTTTCATTTTCTAAAATGTGACTCCAAATATTCTCAAGTATCATTTCACGATCAATAAAATCTTTCATGTATAGAGGATGTAAGCACATATTTAACATTCTTGCATAGTTGTTTGTATTTCTAACAATAAATCGAACTTTGACATCTCTGAAACCATTGACTTCGTTTGTAAAAGCTTCCTTATGATTTAAAACGTGACAATAAACTTTCTCGAACCCAAGCACAATTTCATTTAAATAGTTTTTATAATCGATCGTTTTTTCCTTTATTTTAGGGATATTATTAGATCCAAGCATCACGCCTTCTGTTTGGCCTATACGCATAGTGTCGCTTTGTTCATTAATCACGGTATCTGTCTTAATCCCTAATACCTGTTCATCTCCTGCCAATGCACTTAAATCTACTTTTAAATCTGATGTTTTATCAGGAAGTAGAATAGTAGCACCCACACTATTAGCAAGAATTTCAGATGGTTTATCCAATCCTGCATCGTCTATGTTTAGAGGTAGTCGTTGTTGAACTAAAGTCTCTAGATCAATAATAACTGGATACTCACCATTAGCTATGATGTTTTCCATGTGCAAGTCATTCCCGTTCATAATATGCATCATCGCTAGCAACTGCCCAAACCTCTGATAATAATGTTTCACTTCTGTTTCATTTAGACAACTGTTATACTCGATAAAAGCTTCAAAAGCATAACTCTCATAATATAGCCCTGCTGTTTTTTTCATTTCTAACAAATCGTTTGCTTGATTAAACCAGTCAATAATATGATTATACTCATTGACAATTCTAATATCTCTAGGTTTATAAAGAAGAACCTTACCATTACTAAATCCTAATTTCACAACAGCATTACCCTTCTCGTGACTATCTCCCATATCGATTTTAGCTGATACCAACCCAACTGCCTGTTCAATTCCCAATAGTTGATAGATCTCACACTTATGTTTTTCAAATCTTTCAAAAAGCACAGCTGCATTATTAAGGGCATTCATCGTTGTTTCAATCAATAATCTAGCTAGCACTGGATACTTAATATAGAATTTAGCTAACATTTGAGCATCTAATCCTTGTTGACAGAAATAATGAAACCTATCCTCCCCTGTATCTCCTAAAAGGAAATTATTTTCTCTTGCAAAATTTAACTCTAACATTAAAGTTTTTTGTGCTATTCCCATAAGTTTCACTAATAGTGCATGTTCTAAATCTACATACACCGTATCAATTAGGTTATAACTATCAAGAGAATTTCTAACCTCCTTAGTAAAAATCCTGACGAATGGCTTAATATAATAATAAAGATTATACTCTTTATCATACTTTTCATCCTCTAATGCATCAGCAATTTTTATGGTCCATTCAAACCATTCACTTTGAACGACGTATTGAACTAGGCTTTTATCACTGTAGTTATTAATATCAATTAGTTGTTCGAACCTTTGCGAGCTAAGACCACAGACATCTAGCCTTTTCTTAAATTTCTTTTCATCTAAGATACTTGTCTTTGAACGCCACTTTTTTATGTTTGGTAAATCTTCTGATGTATGCTTTTCTTCTAATATCCCATTTCTTTCTGCTATTGTTAATGCTGGTACAAAATCTTTTGGGAGTAATAATTGTTGCTTTTCCATTTTGGTCACCTCTGTTTTTTTATAAGACGAGTACCAAGAAAGACGAGACAATCATCATCTTTCTTGGTACTCCCATAAAATCATTATGGAAGTAATTTTAGTTAACATCTACCAGTTACAATAGATATTGCGATACCTGCAGTTACACCACCGATGAATGGTGATGAAGTTCTTGCCTCAACACTTTGTCCACCTGTAATTTCTGATAAATCTTCCTCACTTAACTCATGAAAAATTGCTCCTGCAATCTCAGTTGCTTTGTCTAGATCCATATTTTTTGTATCAAATTCTTTTTCAAACATCTTCATTTCTCCTATCAATTTAATTTTTTTGTATTATCCTAAGGTATAATTTCTAACAGAATACTCTAGAAAGTGCAATTCCTGCTGTCACTCCACCAATAACGGCTGGTGTTGATGTTCGAGCATCTACACCTTGCCCGCCTGCGATTTCCTCTAAATCTTCTTCACTTAACTCATGAAAAATAGCGCCTGCCGTCTTCTTTAATTCGTTCATATCCACATCTTTAATATCAAATTCTTTTTCAAACATTTTAATTTCTCCTATCAATTTAAATTTTTATTTTGTTTTTATAATACAACAATACAACTTCTAACAGAAAAGTCTTGAAATACCGATTCCTGCTACAACTCCAGTAACTACTGGCGTTGATGTTCGAGGGTCTACACCTTGTCCACCAGCAATTTCCGCTAAATCTTCTTCACTTAATTCGTGGAAGATTGCTCCTGCTGTATTTTTAACTTCAGCGATAGCTACATCTTTATCATTAAACTCTTTATCAAACATTTAACTCTCTCCTTTTTATTCTACCACCCAACAAGCTTAGCAGTTGATGAAAATGACGGTATGGAACTTCCTATTGGAAAGTTTGAAGATAATTTTATTTCCGTTGGCTTACCACCGACAATTAATACCATCTCTTCTCTACTTAACTCTTGTGATGTATTTTCTAGTAACGATAAGCTCTTTGGTTTTTTCTTTTTCCAAAACATACTTTTCACCTCCTGAAATTTTTGTTCGATGATTTAATTGATTTTTCCAGTATTTCCTAGTGCATAGATATTTTGATTACCAATTTTGTTTTCGTTACTTTCACAAACTAAACTTTTATAATTAGATTGTGAAGCTTCACGATTACCACCGAAAATTTGGCTCATCTCACTTTTGCTTAATTCTTGAAATCCTTCTAGAGATGGCATTCCACGAATTTCATTGTTAAGATTTTTTCGAAACATACTCTTTGACCTCCTTTTTGTTTTATCACATACCAAGAGCTCTCATTCTTCACTGAAGATGGAAACAGCCTACCTTCTTTCGAATTCTCAATCTATTAATTCCAGAAAGAAGATGTTAATGTTCATCCCATCCAGAATCTCAAACAGTTATTCGATTGCTTGGTACTGTGCTCAAGCTCATGAATAGTATATGTCACTTTCACACCTCTTTGGCAAATTATGATTTAAACCTTGTTTTCATCTGATTAACGTCAAGTAATCCCCTCTTTTAAACGTTAAATAATAATTAACGTCGTAACGTATCGCAAGAATCAGTAAGAGCTAACGAATTTAGAACGAGCAAAACATAGCTTTCTACACCAGTTTTTGTTATAATGGGTAAGTTGTGTGAAAATCGACAGCATTTTTACAGGCTACTTTTTTACGATGGAGTGATAATTTTTATGTCTGATTTATTTCCGTTTGTTTTAGGGGTTGTGTTTGTTGGGGTTAACGGGTTGACGCAATTGGTTTTTGCCCAGACGCAGGGCTTTAAACTGAAGCCGGCGAGTATCGGATTGATCATTGCCGCAGCGTTTACGTTTCCTTTTGGGCTTGTTACCCCGATCACTGGGCAGTCTGCGATGATTGCTTTGGCTGGTAAGACTGAAGAGCGCGATGAGCGTGTGGCGGCGCTTTTGCTTTCGTCTTTGCTGATGACGATCCTTGGTTTTACGGGTGCGATTTCGACGGCGCTCGATTTTGTCGGACCGGCGATCATTGCGGGGATGATGGCTGGGGTTGGGTTGATGCTGACGCAGGTTGGCGTTGATTTTATCATTGATAAGCAAAAGGGGAACCTTGGCGTTGGTGGCGTTTCGATGATCACCGCGTTTACGATCTTTGTTGTTGCGACGCATTTTGGTTCGGCGCATACTTTGGTTTATACCGTAGCCGGTTCCGTGCTGGTTTCGACCGCTTACTATTTAATTTTCCAGCAAGACCGCGTGCAAGCCGAGGCGTTGATTCCCGAGGGCGAAACGGAGAACGGGAAATTCTGGACAAAAGCCTACTGGCAAACCGAAGACTGGAAAGTCGTGAAGCCAAAATTCACCTTTAAATCGATTCTCGCGGCGCTGGCACTGATTTGCTTAGGCGTTGGAATTACCGTGTCTTTCGGTGCCATCAATGCGAGCGTTGCAGGCGTGGAACAAAACTTTGATCGCTTAACCTTAGTGAGCGGGATTGCTGGTTTTGCAAGTGAGCTCTTCGGTGGGATGCCGCTTGAGACGATCATTTCCGGGACAGCAGCCGCACCTTGGCCAGTACTAGGAAGCTTTAGCGTCATGATCCTTTTGGCCATCCTGTTGATCATCGGCGTTGTGACCAAGATTTCTAAATACATCCCGACACAAAGCATCGCCGGATTCCTAGTCATCATCGGGATCTTCTCGACGTTCCTTCTGCAACTTCGAAACCCAGCCTTCGGTGAAAACATCGTCATCGCTGGTATTACCATGGCTGTCACGAAATTAACAAATAACCCGTTCCTCGGTGTCATCGCCGGACTGGTGACGCGTCAGTTCGGACACATTATTGGGTTGGTATAACGATAATCGGTGTAACATCTGATTATCTTTTTTTGCTCTTCTAAAAAACATCGTAGCGCCCTACCAGCCAATACTTTCACTTTTTACAGGAATCTCGGATTTTTGTGACGGTTTTACCTCGGGGCAGATGCTATACCTTCACTTTTTCACGGGAATCTCCGGTTTTTGTGACGGTTTTAGCTCGGGGCAGGTGCTATACCTTCACTTTTTTACGGAAATCTCGGATTTTTGTGACGGTTTCACTACCAGCAAGCAAGGGCAGACCTTCACTTTTTCGCGAGATTCACTTGATTTTATGACGGTTTTAGCTAGCAGGCGGTGACAAACCTTCACTTTTTTATGAGATTTACTTGATTTTGTGACGGTTTTGACTAGCAAGCAAGGGCAGACCTTCACTTTTTTACGGGAATCTCCGATTTTTGTGACGGTTTCATTGTGATATGAGAGCACATAAAAACACGATGAACAATTAAGCTCACCGCGTTTCTCAAAAACCTCTAATTTTAAATCGTCGTCCAACCACCGTCGATGGTTAATAGCTGTCCGGTTGTATAGCTTGAAGCGTCCGATGCGAAGTAGATTAGCGCGCCGTCTAACTCGCCAGGGCGACCCACTCGTCCCATTGGGCAATAGGCTTTGACGGCACCGAGGAAACCTTCGTCCGCAATGACTTCCTCCGTCATCTCACTTTGGAAGTAAGCCGGGCCAATCGCATTTACCGTAATGTTATGCGGTGCCCACTCGTTTGCTAAAGATTTTGTCAACATCGCCACACCGCCTTTAGAAGCGTTATAAGCCGTGATCGGCGATCCCATCATCGCAACCGTTGAGTGGATGGAACCGATATTAATTATTTTACCGTATTGCTGCTCGATCATCAGCTTCCCAACTTCTCTTGCAACGAAATACACGGAATTAAGGTTGATATTAATCATTGAAAGCCATTCTTCATCCGTTTGCTCAGCTGCTGGAACCGCACGACCAACACCGGCATTATTAACCAGAATATCAATGCGACCAAATCGCGCCTTAATCTCGGCCACCATCGCATGAATATCAGCCATCTCAGCAACGTCACATTTAATCGCTAGACAATGGACGCCCATGGCTTCTACTTCTTTTTTTACTTGCTCAAGCTTCTCCACGCGACGCGCAGAAATAACCACATTAGCACCCTGCGCCGCTAACGCCTTCGCAAACTGTACACCAAGCCCTGATGATCCCCCGGTAACAAGGGCTACTTTTCCTTTTAAATCGAACAATTGACTCATAACGAACAACTCCCTTTAAATGTTTTGTATACACTTTCCATCTTAGCACAATGCTCACCGACTTGCAAGAGCAATCTATTTCTTCTCCAGCGCAATGACATAAGGGGCGTCGTTCTTATTCAAAAATTCATAGCGTAAAACTTCCGTTTCTGATGGGTCAAGCGTTGTAATACGAGCCTCAATCTCAGCACGCTCCACCTTCCCTGCTTCATGCCCGTGATAAATCACTAATACAATGACGCCACCGACTTTAAGCAACGATAACATGTCAACAACAGCTTTCCATGTCGTATTCCCATTGGTTGTGACCACCTTATCACTGCCCGGTAAATAACCTAGATTAAAAACCGCAGCCGATATTTCCCCGGAAATATATGTCAGCACCTGCTCGTGCCCATCTTTGATCAAAGTGACATTTTCTATCCCAGCGCCTTTTAATCTATTTGCTGTCTGCTTAATCGCAACTTCTTGAACATCAAATGCAAAAACCTGACCATCAGCGCCAACAAGTTCACTCAAAAACACCGTATCATTCCCCTTACCGCAGGTTGCATCAATCACAACATCTCCTACATTGATTGCTTTTTTTAGCACAACCTTTGCAAAAGGTAAAATTCTATCGAGCGCCATCATCAAACAACCTCCCTTGATACGTTTCCCGCTCCAAAAGCGTGTCGTCAATCTGATTCAAAATTTCCCATTTGTTAATGCTCCACCACGGCCCGACTAGATTTTCCCGCGGCCCATCCCCCGTGATCCGGTGCATGACAATCGCAGGATTCACAACTTCCAGCTGCCGCACCACGAGATCCACGTACTCATCGCGCGCCAGAAACCGCATCATCCCTTTCTTCACCATATGCGCCATCGGCGTCTGCTCCATCACGTGTAAAAGATGTATTTTCAACCCTTGGATATCCAGCTTTCCAACCGCGCGTGCCGTTGCCATCATCATCTCATCTGTCTCGCCCGGCAATCCGTTAATGATATGGACAATCACCTCAATCCCAACCGCGCGCAACTTCGCCACGCCCTCTAAAAAAGTGCGATAGTCATGCGCCCGGTTGATCAGTTTCCCCGTGTGATCGTGAATCGTTTGCAACCCGAGCTCAACCCAAAGATTCACGCGCTGATTCAGCTCACCGAGATAGGCCACAACGTCATCTGGCAAACAATCCGGTCGTGTCCCGATCGAAAGGCCCACAATGTTCGGATCGGCCGCTAAGACCGCCTCGTATTTCTCTTTCAAAACAGACAGTGGTGCGTGCGTATTCGTAAACGCCTGAAAATACCCGATGTACTTCGCATCCGGCCATTTGATGTGCATCCGATCACGGACTTCGTTAAACTGCTTCACCAAATCGTCCTTCGGATTACCAGCAAAATCACCGCTACCCGTGATACTACAAAACGTACAGCCGCCATATGCCACCGTCCCGTCAATGTTCGGACACGTAAAACCCGCATTAATCATCACCTTAAACACCTTGCCCCCATACTGCTCGCGCAAATGCGTATTCAAAGTCCGATACCGCTTACCTGTCTCTGAATGTGGAAAACTCATATGCTATTACCTCTTCCATACGTCCCGATAAACCGCCCCATCGAACGTCTTAATCTCAACTTTCCCCTCGTCAATCACCGCATAAGTCGGCGGGTGTCCTTCCTTTGGCAACGCCGCTGAACCTGGGTTCAACACCACGATGCCCGCTTCGTTTACCTCCAGAATCGGCAGATGAACATGCCCAAACGCAAAGATGTCCCCGGCAACGACGCCCTGTGGCATCTCCGTCAAACTCGGCGTTGGGTCGTAAATGTGCCCATGCGTCGCAAATAACTTCCCTTTAGCTAACGGAATGCTTTGATAATCAACCATCATAGGAAAATCAAGTAGCATTTGATCGACCTCACTATCACAGTTCCCCCGAACCGCAATGACCCGGTCTGCCAATGAATTCAGTAATTCCGCGACTCCGGCCGGCTCATACGCGTCCGGCAACGGATTCCGCGGCCCGTGATACATCGCATCCCCTAAAAACACTAAATAATCAGCTTCCTCTCTTTCAAAAGCACAGGTAACCTTGCGAGCCGCTGATAATGACCCGTGAATATCTGATGCAACTAAGAATTTCATCATACAAACACATCCTTTCTAACTTAATCCCTAACCACACGCGCACCAAACGGCATAAACGCCAGGCGGGCGAATTTAAAACACTGCAAGCCAAACGGAATCCCGATGATCGTCACGCACAATAACAGCCCGTTACCCACTGCTGCTAAGGCAATCGGCCAACCGCCGAAAACGATCCACAAAATATTCAACAAGCAGGAACCAACCCCGCCCTCGTGCACAACCTGCTTGCCAAAAGGGAAAAACGCTAAGCGGGAAAGCTTAAAGCATTGCACCCCGATGGGAATGCCGATGATGGTGATACACCATAAAAACCCAATGAACAGCCACGCTATCCCCTGCCAAAACCCAGCAAAGATAAACCATAATACATTCCCTAAAATCGACATCATCAACACTCCTCTTGTTACACTAATTATATCACATCTAAACCGCAAAAACACCTGTGAATAGCAGTCATCGTTGACAATAGATCCATGAAAACGAACGGCATCCACGCAAAAAAAGTTGACAAAACCCTCAAAAATTGTTTTACTATAAAGTGAGAGTTTATTCCCTTTAGGAGGCCATCTAGTATGAAACTAAGCAAAGAAAATTTAAACAAGATTTACGAAGGTAAAACGAAAGACGTTTATCAGTATCACGACGGTGAAATCCTCCTATACACGAAAGATGAAACAACGGGCTGGTGGAAGACAGACGATACTGGTGCCAGGTACTTCGAGGAAGATCCAGGTGGCAATGAAGTCGGGCCAGCGGTGGCGGGGATGGGTCAGAAGAACCTCATTGCAAGCGAGTACTATTTCAAAAAATTCATCGAAGCTGATATCCCAACCCATTATATCGGGTGCGACATTGAGGAAAGTTTAATGCTGGTAAAAGCCGGCGAGGTATTAGGACAAGGGCTGGAGTGCATCATCCGCTTTTACGCGATGGGTAGTTTGCTACGAAGATTCCCGGGTGAGTACACGGAAGGGCAGCCGGTTGTGGATTTCTTTGAGACCACGCTAAAGAGTGACGCTGA
This sequence comes from Turicibacter sp., assembly GCA_009780245.1. Classification (GTDB taxonomy): domain Bacteria; phylum Bacillota_I; class Bacilli_A; order MOL361; family Turicibacteraceae; genus WRKJ01. Next base: position 18,267 of record WRAJ01000013.1, on the reverse strand, counting down.
TAACGATCCGCCAATCAGTAAAGCAGCGTTAGCTGAGCAAGGCATCGTCACAAAAGCGCAGTACGATCAAATTAAAAGGGTCTGCCGCGATGCCGCAGAAGTGATCCAAGCTGACTTAAAAGAAGAAGAACTCACGTTAGTCGACATCAAATTCGAACTCGGGTTGGTTGACGGGGAAATCGTGCTCATCGACGAAGTCTCAGCTGGCGTGATGCGCGTTGCCAAAGGCGAAGTCTCGGCTGCTAATGTGTTAAATGAAGAGCAGCTAGCCGAAGTGTTCGTTACACGCGCGAAACGTGCTAAGATTGTCGAAGCACTGCTGACTAATCAAGATAATTGTTGCCTATAATCTCACCCTTATGCGGTGAGATTTTTTTCAGCCATTCCCTCACAAATCAGGGTAATCAAACATAAATCCTCCTTCGTACGCACATATACTAAAGTGTCTATCAAAATCTTGGGACACCGTCCCGCTACTATATTAGACGTTAGGGGGAACAATAAAATGGCAGATTTTCTAAGAAACATGAGCAGCGAGCAAGTCGAGAACGCGCAGTTTATCTACGATTTTTTCCGTGGCCAAGGCTGGACTAGCCAATCCATCGCCGGGATGCTCGGAAACATTCAAGCTGAGTCAGCAATCATCGCCGACATTGACGAGCGAAGTGGAGGTGGCGGCTACGGCATCGTCCAATGGACACCAAAATCAAAACTCGTCGATTGGGCTAGCGCCCGCAACCTCAATCACAGAGAACTCCTGGTACAATGCAAACGCATCATCTGGGAAGTCGAAAACAACTACCAATTCTACGCAACAGCCACTTACCCAATGAACTTCAAAGAATTCACAAAAAGCACCAAAGACCCCGCTCACCTCGCCATGGTCTTTCTCTACAATTACGAGCGCCCGTACGATCTCAACCAACCGCAACGAGGCACCTATGCCTCTGCCTGGTTCGACATCCTCACCACCCGCGGTGGCACTGCTAACATCGATACCGGGAACACCGGAAGTAGCAGCACAAATAAGAACCAAACCACGAGTTCTAGCAACACCTACACCGTGAAATCTGGGGATACACTTTCCGCGATCGCGCAAAAGCACGGCACAACCGTTGCCACGCTCCAATCGCTCAATAATATTAAAAACGCCAACGTCATCATCGTCGGGCAAGTCTTAAAACTACCAGCGAGTACTGGCACATCTAATACAACGAGCAGCAGTAGCAACCAACAGGCTACTAGTACCGTCACTTACACGATCAAAGCCGGGGATACCTTATCAGGGATCGCAACGAAGTTTGGCACGACCGTAGCGAAATTGCAATCACTTAACAACATCCAAAACGCGAATCTCATTTTCGCGGGTCAAACCATCAAAATACCTACTAGTACTAGCACATCTAGCACAACAACGCCGAGTACCTACACCATCAAAACAGGGGACACGTTAACTAGCATTGCCCAGAGATTCGGCACAACCGTTGCCAAATTGCAGTCGCTCAATAACATCAAAAACGCCAATCTCATCTATGCCGGACAAACGATTAAACTAAAGTAAGCCGCAAAAATCCTCCTAAGCACATCAAGACGCGCTAGGAGGATTTATTCTTATACTAATCCGATAAAATTTTAAACAACAGATACAACGCCTGGTTGGTCGCGCGCTCACGGATTTTATCCCTTGAGCCCGTGAAATGATATCGCTGCACCGTCACTTCGCCGTCGATCAAAAGCCCGATGTACACCGTGCCTACCGGCTTCTCTTCCGATCCACCACCAGGCCCCGCCACACCGGTAATCGACACTGTCACATCGGCACGCGACTGCGCCGCCACGCCCGCTGCCATCTCAGCCGACACTTCAGCGGACACCGCACCAAACGTCTCCAAAGTGGTCGACGACACACCTAGTCGCAACTGCTTCGATACGTTGCTATACACCACCAGTCCCTCCAAAAATGCCCCGGAAGCGCCCGCCACATCAATCAGCCGCGCCGCTAACATCCCGCCCGTGCAACTTTCAGCCACAGCAATCGTTAAATCCTGATCAAGTAACTTTTCCATCACCCGTTCGCAAAGTGGCACGTCGGCAGAGCCCACATAGTGTTCCCCGACTAACGCCCAAAAATCTTGCTCAAAGCGATCGATTTGCGCCACGTCCGTTTCTTTGGCACTCACCAAATAATCCACATACGAAATCGAAGCGTAAGGGGCGATATCAAGCAACGGGTACTTCTCATACAAATGAATCACCTTTGCCTCAGCCGGCGATTCACCGATCCCGTATAAACGATAACTACGCGTGACTAACGGCACATCGACCAAATTTTTCACAATCGGCAAGACGTACTCATCAAACATCGGCAACAACTCATTTGGCGGACCCGGGAGCAAAAAGACGTGCTTTCCCTCTTTTGTGAGTGCTAAACCAGGCGCTGTGCCATTCGGATTCGCAATGACCTCGCCACCCGCAAACCGATACGCCTGTCGCTTATTGTTATCCGGCATCGCCCGGTTCATCTGCTTAAACATCCGCGCAATGTTCGCATGAATGTGCTCATCGTACACCAGCTCCTCACCGAAAAACTCAGCCACACCGTCACGTGTCAAATCATCCACCGTCGGACCAAGCCCACCAATCGTAATGACAAAATCAGCATACTCGTACGCGTGGTTGAGCCCCAAAACAATATCCGGGATCGTATCAAGCACCACCTCGCGGTGCACCACCTTCGCCCCAACCTGCTCCACCTTCTGCGAAATATACGCCCCATTCGTATCGACGATCTTCCCACACAGTACTTCATTCCCAATCGCTAAAACTGCCACATTCATCCTCATCACCTCTTGGCAAATAGTATAGCATATTTCGACACAACAAGTAAAGGCTTACAAACCAACATCCACCTAACACCCAAAATATAACAAAAAATCGTCCCCAGACCGCCGATGTAAATCGCCAAACCCGTTCCCGCCAAAGTCCCCACCCCGACACGTGCCGAAATGGCAATCATCCACGTCGCAACCGGTGATATTTCCGATGTTTTGTCTGTTTTTCGCAAAGAATCAAGCATTTTTTTAAGTCTAACTTGCGGCAAAAAGGCATATACCGTTAAAAAGACACTTACTGCAAAGAGCAAGGGTGTGGTCAAATAATGCGCTCAATCAGTTACATTTTCAAACCCCCAACGACCGAAAAATAATTAGTCTTTAGGATGATATTCGGTTACATCAGTTTTTAGAACAAAAATCGCCAAAAAAGTTTAGCAAATAACTATACAAAATTGATTTCATTTGCTATAATGGCTTAAAGAAATTAAAGTAGCAAATCTTCACACCTTGCCATCTGCTTCTGTACACAAGGAGGGCGCATCTTTATGCGTGTTTATATTTTACTGACACAAACAACATCAACACTGACTAAAGTATTGAAATTTTGTACAAAAAAGCCATACAATCACGCATCATTAGCCTTTGATGAGCGCTTAGAATACACCTATAGCTTCGGGCGTATCCATGCGGATGATCCGTTGATTGGTGGGTTCTCGCACGAGCGACTTGATGCTGGGGTTTTTAAAGAGGCGCAATGTCAATTATTAAGCCTTGATGCAACGCCTGAGCAGTATCGCAAAATGCGTGATCGTGTGGCAGAAATTGAAGCCAACCAAATCAAATATAAGTATAATTTCCTTGGCTTATTTGGTGCAAAATTTGATTTCAAAATCGAAAGAAAGCACGCTTATTTTTGCTCGCAATTTGTGGCAAAGGTGTTGCAAGAAGTGGGCTTACTACCAAACGATTTTCCTTCTCATTTGGTACAACCGACCGACTTAGTGAATCACCTTAACTTAAAAGTGGAATATCAAGGTTTACTATCTGATTATTTAACCATAGCGGGCTCTGCTGCGTCTAACGAACGAGACACGGACATTTTGTTGCGCCGCAAACTGTTTACCATGCCATTTCGCGTGTTATTTGTTCCCATCAAAGTGGCACAAGTTAGTACCATGACCCTTCGAACAGGAACGACCTATTTAAACCGTTCACGAAAATACATTTCTGAAAGATTATTCCAAGACGAGAGATCTGGATAATAAAAGGAGTTTTTTTAATGGAAGAACTTGAAAACAAAAACGAAGAACTAGCAACAGATGCGCCTGTTGATGAGGAAAACGTTGAAGCAGAAAAAGAATCAGAAATCTTAGTGCTCTTTAAAAGCACGTCGGACTACGTGGTCAATTTCATAAAAGCACCTGTGACAACCTTAAGGCTTAGTGCACTAGAAAGCAAAGAAGCCGCGATCGTGACAGCTCTTCTTCCCCTTACCTTATTCGTCTCGTTGTGGTCTTTCACACGCAGCATGGTGAACGCGGTCATCAATTCGATGGTTGGCTTTATGGGGACGTTCGGGATGCCAAGTTCAGAGGACATCCGTTTCATTCGAGCAGAGATCTTGTCTGAAGTAAACTGGGGTTCTTTATTCTTAGATAGCCTCCTTATTTCTACCGCTTGGTTTGCACTGATGATGTTCACACCGTTCTTAATCACAAAGCTTTTAAAAAGCGAGCGTGCCGTTGATCTACATAAGCTCTTCCAAAAAGTGGCGGCCATTACGATTCCAGCAAGTTTGCTCTTCTTAGTTGCTGCCGCATTTGGCTTTATTGGGTTGTCGTTATGGTTGATCCCGATGGCGGTGTCTTTGGTATTACCGCTCATTCTCCACTTCTTTGTGAACCGTGACATCTTTAATGAAACACCGAATAAAACGTTGTACATCACCTTCATCACACAAGTGATCATTATGGCGATTGTCGTGTTGTGGTTGAATGCACGTATGAGCAATGCTTTCGCAGACATGATGGGTAGCTTTTTCTGGTAATATCAGTTGATAAACACATGCTAAAATGTTATAATAACGAGATACTTAAAAGTCTATGATGTCATAGGCTTTTTATTTATACTAGATGAGGTGATTAGGATGGAAAAAACCGTTGTTCGGCAACTGTTTAGAAACAAAGAAACATACATTGATCAGGAAGTTACAATTAATGGTTGGATCCGGAATAATCGCGCTCAAAAATCATTCGGTTTTTTAATGGTTAACGACGGCTCGTTTTTCGAGACGTTACAAGTGGTTTATTCAGAAGAGGCGCTAAGTAACTTTAAAGAAGTCCAGAAATTCGGTGTCGGCGCTGCCGTTGTTGTCACGGGTAAAGTAGTAGCAACGGGCAAAGACGCGCAACCAATTGAAATTCAAGCCACGCATGCTGAAGTGGTGGGCGATTGCCCAGAGGATTATCCGATTCAGCCAAAGCGGCACACGCGGGAGTTTTTACGCGACGTCGCGCACTTGCGGCCGCGGACGAACCTGTTCTCAGCGGTGTTCCGTGTCAGGTCGCTTGCGGCACATGCGATTCACAGCTTCTTTCAAGATCGTCATTTCGTCTACGTGCACACGCCATTAATCACAGCAAGTGACGGTGAAGGTGCCGGTGAAATGTTCCAAGTGACCACCGATGAGAAAAAAGATTTCTTTGGCAAGCCGGTTAATTTAGCGGTAACGGGACAGCTTAACGTTGAGGCTTATGCCTTGACATTCCGGGATGTTTATACGTTCGGACCAACTTTTAGAGCGGAAAACTCGCACACAACACGCCATGCGGCTGAGTTTTGGATGATTGAGCCAGAGATTGCCTTCGCTGATCTGGACGATAACATGGCACTCGCCGAGCAAATGGTCACATATATTATTAGCTATGTGCTTGAACATGCCCCAGAGGAAATGGTCTTCTTTGACAAGTTTGTTGACAAAGGTATTTTGGGGCGGATGCAAGAGCTGGTTGCGGCTGATTTTAAACGGATCACATACACGGAAGCGATCGAGATTTTGCTTGCATCTGGCAAGAAGTTTGACAACCCGGTGTCTTGGGGCATTGATTTGTCGACGGAGCACGAGCGTTACCTCACGGATGAACATGTCAAGGGGCCGGTGTTTGTGACCGATTATCCGAAAGACATTAAGGCGTTTTATATGCGGATGAATGAAGATGGGAAAACGGTCGCGGCGATGGACTTGCTTGTGCCCGGCATTGGGGAGTTAATCGGCGGTTCGCAGCGGGAAGAGCGTCTAGATGTGCTAGAAGCGCGGATGGACGAGATGGACGTGCCAAAAGACGAGCTTGATTGGTATCTAGATTTAAGGCGCTACGGCGGGGTTGAGCATGCCGGTTACGGCCTCGGCTTTGAGCGAATGATCATGTACCTCACAGGCGTGGAGAACATCCGTGACGTCATTCCATTCCCAAGGACACCAAACAATGCAAAATTCTAGGATTCGTTTCACCATGCACATCGTTCAGGGCAACGAGCGCATGAAAACATCGTATGAAGCGGATGCAAAGTTCGTCGAAAAAGACGGGAGATGGTTCCTTTTCTACGACGAGCACAACGAGGAAGACGGTGAGATCACCAAATGCCGCTTCGAAATTGAGAGCGATACTTTACGTATGCGACGTAACGGCCCCATTGTCATCGAGCAAAGCCATCAGCGAGATGCGAAAACAGAGGGCTATATGAAAACACCGTTTGGTCATATGGACACTAAGATCAGAACGTTCAAATATGCGTTCACTTTAAAGACGAATGGCGATTATTTATTAGCATTAGGTTATGATTTATATACCGGCGGAGAGAAAACCGGGACTTATTTATTAAACATTACGATTACAGAAAAGGAGGAGGTTATTTCATGTTAGGACAAATTAAACAGACTATTAAAGATGAAATTAAAAAGGCCTTGTTGAAGGCGGGGTATGAACTTGAAGCTGATTTTGAAGCTGGACTTGAGAACACAAAGGATGTGGCGCACGGCGACTTTGCTACGAACGCAGCGATGCAATTGGCGCGTGTGGCTAAGAAGAACCCGCGACTGGTTGCTGAAGAAATCATTGAACATTTAGACAAGTCTGCCGCTAAGATTGAAAAGGCTGAGATCGCTGGGCCAGGATTTATCAATTTCTTTATTAACAAAGCGGTATTAACGAAAGTCATTAACCAGATCATGACCGAAGGGGACAAGTATGGAAGGTCGCAAGCAGGAAAGGGTTTAAAATATAATGTGGAGTACGTTTCTGCGAATCCGACCGGGGATTTACATTTGGGGCATGCGCGTTGTGCGGCGATCGGTGATTCGGTGTGCAGTATTTTAGAGGCAGCTGGTTACGACGTTGTGCAAGAATATTACGTGAACGACGCTGGGAATCAGATTAATAATCTTGTTTTATCGGTATACGCGCGTTATCTGGAGACGTTAGGTGAAGAGGTTGAATTCCCTGAAGATGGTTATCAGGGAGCGGATATTCGTGGATTGGGTCAAGAGTTAGTCGAGAAATACGGGGATCGTTTTGTCAATAAATTTGACGAGCACTATGCGGAGTTGCGTGAACTGTCACTTGCGTTTGAGCTTGGAAAGATTAAAAAAGATCTAGCTGATTTCGGTGTTGTGTTTGATGTTTACGTGAGTGAGCAATCGCTTTATGACAACAACCTTGTGAGCGAAGCCGTTGCTCTTTTGGAAGAGGCTGGCTATATCTATGAACAAGACGGGGCGAAATGGTTGCGTTCGACTGATTTTGGCGATGATAAAGACCGTGTACTTAAAAAGTCAGACGGCACGTTTACTTATTTAACGCCTGATATTGCGAATCACATTGAGAAAATTAGACGCGGCTTTGATCAGCTAGTTAATTTATGGGGCGCTGATCATCACGGCTATATTCCGCGTATGAAGGCTGGTTTGCAAGCATTAGGGCACGCTGAGAATTTGCTTGAGGTTGATATCGTGCAGATGGTGCGTTTAATTAAGGACGGCAAAGAGTTTAAGATGTCAAAACGTACGGGTAAAGCCGTGACGATGCGAGAGCTTGTTGAAGACGTTGGTCTTGATGCCACGCGCTACTTCTTCGCTAGTCGCAGTGCGGAATCTACCATGGATTTTGATTTAGATTTAGCGACGAAGCGTTCGAACGAGAACCCGGTTTATTACGTGCAGTACGCGCATGCGAGAGCTTGTACGTTACTGACGCGCGGGGCTGAGCAGGGGTTTGTCCCGGCTGAGCTTGACGAATACGCACACCTTACCCACGAGAAAGAGCTAGATGTGATTAAACGCATGGGTGATTTTACCGCGGTTATTGCTGACGCAGCCGTTAAGCGTAAACCTCATCTGGTTGTGAATTATGTTCATGATCTTGTATCGGCCTTTCACAGTTTATACGGGGCGAAGAAGTTCATTGATAGCGATGATACTGAGGGAACATGCGAGCGCTTGGCGTTAGTGCGTGCGTTGCGTATTACGATTAGCAATGCGTTGGCGTTAATTGGTGTTTCGGCGCCGGAGAGTATGTAGGGAGTTGCGTTATTATTAGTGATCGTTTATAATAGAACACGACCAATCGAGGGAGAGATGAATCATGGCTAAAATTAAGGCAGAAATGTCGATGTTAGAAGCAGCAGAGATGCTGATCAAAAGAAAGATTAAACCACAGAAATTTTCAAAGATCGCGAAGGAAGTTTTTGAGTTAATGGGAATTGCGTTAGACGATGAGGATAAGGACGCTCGCATTGCACAGCTTTACACGGATTTATCGTTATCGGGTAAATTTGTTGTGCTCGGTGATGACATGTGGGATTTGAAGGCTAGGCAATCGTTTGACACGGCGGATTACGACACGTACGAGCTCGGATTTGACACAGAAGAAGTAGCGACGCCGTTGCTTGGTGACGACGCGCCTGCTGGTGTGGCACCGATCAGCGCTATTTTGGATGAAGATGATGATGATGATGACGATGCTGAAGAAGTCGAGAAAGGCGCAGATGAGCCAAGCGACGAGGAAGAAGTAACCGTTGCCGACGATTACGGCGATGACAGCGACGCAGAAGTGAAGGAAAAAGAAGCCGACGAGCACGCGGGGCTATCGATCTATAAAGAAGAAGAATTAGACTAAAAACGGGAGCTGCCTTGCCACGGTGAGGCAGTTTTTTGATGGGTTGGCCTAAGCAAATGAGCGCAACCCGGGTAAGCAGACGTGGGAAACCCTGTAAATATTGCGAATTGTGTGAAACGGATACCTTGCTAATGTTGTCATTAGTGAGGCATCCGTTTTGTTTTGGGGTGAGTGATGGCTTTGTGTTGCCGTCGCTTGATTATTTTTGTGTGCTTGATTTTAGGGTTGCAGCTCAAACAAATTAATAATGCGCAACAAACCCGTCGCAGCGATCCTCGGTTCCACCGATCAGAACGCCACTTTCAGCATCTCGCCAAATGATCTGCCCGCGCCCAAACGCACCGGACTCGAGCTCCACTTTCACATCATGCCCACGAGCCAAAAGCTGCTTGGCGATCCAAGTCGGGAACTCCTTCTCTATAATAAACGATTTCCCCTCCACCCATTGCCAACGAGGCGCGCTTAAAACAGCCTGCGGATTTAAATGAAAATCAACCGTATTCATCACCACTTGCACGTGGCCTTGCGGTTGCATATACCCGCCCATCACGCCAAAAGGACCAACGGCCTGACCGGCTTTTGTTAAAAACCCGGGAATAATGGTGTGATAGCTTTTCTTTCCACCCTCAAGACGATTCGCAGCCGACTCGTCTAGCGAGAAATCATGGCCGCGATTCTGCATCGCAATACCCGTACCAGGCACCACCACCCCAGACCCGAATCCCATGTAATTGCTCTGGATATACGACACCATATTACCGTCTTTATCGGCTGTTGCTAAATAAACCGTCCCGCTTTTCGCAGGAACCAGATCCGGCTCCACATCACTCGCCCTATCACCAATTTTGTTGCGCTGCAAACTAGCAAATTCCTCGCTCAAAAGATCATCCACAGCCACCCCCATCTTCGATAAATCCGTGATATAATGCTTACCAGAAAGAAACGCACGCTTCATCGCTTCAAATTGTAAATGATAAGTTTCAACCGACTCTTTCTCTTTAAATGAATAACCTTTCAACGTATTCAAAGCCATTAGAGCCACAATCCCTTGCCCATTAGGCGGAATCTCCCAGACGTCATAGCCGCGATAATTAACGCTGATCGGCTTCACCCATTCAGGCTTAAAAGAAGCTAAATCATCAAAGCTCAAATAACCACCAGCCGCAGAAGAAGCCGCAACCATCTTCTTAGCTAACTCCCCTTCGTAAAAACTTTTCCCCTCCGTCTGACCGATTTCACGCAACGTCTTCGCATGGTTCACCGAAAAGAATAGCTCACCTGGCTCAGGCGCATAACCGTCTGGCGCGAACGTCGCAAACCACTCATCAAGCTCGGCCCGATGCTCACTCTTATCAAAAATCTCGTAACTTCTTTGCCAGTAATAACTCACAGCCGGCGAAACCGGGAAGCCTCCCACGGCTAACTTAATAGCAGGGGCCAAAACTTCCGACAAACTCAAAGCACCAAACTTCTCAATTAAGCTCGCCCATGCCCCTGGTACACCCGGCACGGTTACAGGTGTCCAGCCGTGCGTTGGCATCTTATTATGCCCAGCCGCCTTTACCGCTTCAATGCTGATCGACTTAGGCGCAGGCCCTGATGCATTTAACCCGTGCATTTCACCCTTCATCCAAACAATGGCAAACGCATCGCCGCCAATCCCATTACTAGTAGGCTCAACAACCGTCAAAGCAGCAGCCGTTGCCACAGCAGCATCGACTGCATTCCCGCCCTTTTTCAAAATTTCAAGCCCGGCATTTGCTGCTAACGGCTGGCTGGTCGCAACCATTCCGTTTTGCGCATAAATCGGATTTCTTGTTCTTGGATAAGGATTCACTAGTGAATCAAAGTTTAAATCTTTTAACATGGCGAACAACTCCTTGACTGATTTTTCTCTTAAAACGTACAACATTTCGAGTATAGCTACATACATTACCTTTTTTTCATAAAAATTTCAAGTTTTTTTCGACCCCTGAAACCAGAAAACGTTTTCTCAGAGTTTTAGCTTGCAATTTACCCTTTTGGGGGTTGCAATCGAGATGATTTTCTGGTAAATTACTGCCTTAACAACTTAAATCAAGGTTTAAGTTGCGATGGGGAACGCCCAAAAGCGTTGAAAAAACTAAATAGCTATGGCTTAACCGCATTAAAAATGTTCAAGTTGAACAAGTTCATAAACGATTATAGGACTAAACGTTCAAAGTCTCACGGCTTTGGAAGATGCCTTCCCTTACAGCAAGGCATCCAGTAAACTTCTGTCTATTTTTAAACGCGGTTTTTGTTATACCTAAAAAAGGAGAAGAATGTCTATGGTAAAATTCAAAGAAAAAAAATTAAGCCTATTTGCCGTGCTAATGCTAGCAGGTTTGTTCATCTTAGTTGCTTGTGGCAACGGCAACGGAGATGAGGGCACTGCTGACGATGACACTGCAGCACCCGAAAATGGCGGAGTAAGCGATCGCGACGAGTTGATCATTGGCTTCCCATCGAACCCAGCTCAAATGGACCCGCACAATGCCAACGATGTTCCTTCTCGCCAGATTAGCTCGCATATTTTTGAGACGTTAATCGTGATGGATGAAAATCAGAATCTCACCCCTGGACTCGCAACGTCGTGGGAACCAGTGAGTGACAACGTTTGGCAATTTACCATTAGAGAAGATGTGTATTTCCATAACGGCACACCGTTAACGGCTTATGACGTGGCGTTTTCGATCAGTCGTGTTTCCGCCTCACCGATTCTTTCACCGATTTTTGGGATGTTCGATCCTGATTTAATCGAAGTCATTGACACACACGTTGTCAATATTGGAACTACGGATCCGTTCGCACCAATGTTGATTCACTTAGCCCATCACGCAGCCGCGATTTTAAGTGAAGAAGCGATTGGCGATACCTTGCCAACTGAGACCGTACTGGAGCAATTGGTTGGAACTGGCCCGTACACCGCAACGGAATGGGTGATTGATAATTACATTGTGCTAGAGCGCTTTGACGATTTCCATGGTGATGCACCAAACATGAGACGCATCGAATTCCGTATTATGCCGGACCCGCATGCCCGTACGGTGGCACTTGAAACGCGTGCAGTTGACGTAATTATCAACATTGCGCCATCAGACGTGGCGAACTTGACAGCCGATCCGACCATTAATATCCAGTCTGCAGCGTCAACCGGGATTGAATACATGGGAATGAATTTTGCGCACCCGTATCTGGGGATTCAAGAAGTGAGGCAGGCGATCAACTATGCACTTGATACCGAAACCATCGTGGCGATTTCCACAGAAGAGACGGCTTTGCCTTTAACCACGCATGTGGCACCGTCGGTCTTTGGCTTCAGCCCAGACATCGAGCCAATTGGCCTTGACCTAGATCGTGCGCAAGCATTAATGGCTGAGGCTGGTGTGGAAGGCTTCTCGTTCGACCTCTTGATCAACCAAGGAAGTGCACCGCGATTAGCAGCAGCGGAAATGATTCAGAACCAACTGCAACCGCTTGGTATCACCGTTTCAATCCAGCAATTAGAATGGGCAGCTTACCTAGAAGCGCGCGACTATCATAACTTCGACGCTTTCATCGGTGGTTGGTCAAACCCGTCAGGTGACGCGGATAACGGCTTGGTCCCACTCCTATATACCGGGATTGGTGACATCCAAATCAACAGCGCCGAACTGGATGATCTACTCATGCAAGGTCGTCGCGCCATTGACGAAGACGAGCGCTTAGCGATCTACCACGACGTGCTGCAGTACCTACGCGAAGCAGCGCCGTTCGTTCTCCTCGGCAACACCATCCACTTCGTAGCAACCGACGAACACGTGCACGGCATCACCGTTATGCCAACGAACGTTCAATTCTACGGGAATGTTTATTTTGTGGAATAACAGTAAACATTAAGATAAATGCTTGTGTGATAACCCTAAAATAAAAGCCTTGGAAACATTTCCAAGGCTTTTTAAGCGTCCGTCTTTTGAGTCGTCTTCATCCTATCCACAAACCCCTTAGCAATCAAATGCGGGCGAGTAATCGCGCTCCCCACTACCACAAAATGAGCGCCGTTCTCTAAACACGTTCGTGCCTCAAGCGGCGTCCCAACCTGGCCTTCCATCGCCACACAGGCCCGCTGGCCAAGCTCATCGCTCATTCGTTTTAGCAAGGCGAAATCCGGGCAAAGCGCACCAGCCGTGTCTTTCGTATAGCCACGCAACGTTGGCGCCACGATGTCCGCACCACACGCCACCGCCTGCTGGGCCTCGTCAAGCGTGGCCACATCAGCAAAGATCAGCGCCTCTGGAATCGCCGCACGTACCTTGGCAATTAACTCATAACCCTTCGTTTGCTCACTGGTCATTTGATTCGTCGCATCCAGCGCAATCACATCCGCACCCGCCTCAAAAACCGCCTTAGCTGCTGCCAACGTCGGCGTGATAAATACCTCGCTATCCGGATGGTCAATTTTCCACAATCCGATGATCGGCAAATCCACCTCGTTCCTAATCGCCCTTATCTGCTCCGGTGAATTAGCACGAATCCCAACCGCACCTGCCCATTTCGCTGCCTTTGCCATTTTGACCACAAAGTCGGTACCGTGGATCGGATCTTCTGGTTGCGTTTGGCACGAGACGACCAAGCCACCCTTTAATGCGTGGATCAATGCTTGTTTTCTCATCTCTTCACCGCCCGCTTCAAAACGTCCCACATCCCAAGTGCGTGCACAATGTTTTCAGCCCCAATTTGCTTACCGACCAATCCCAACACACGTTTCGGCTGTTTCGCAGAAAAAATAAACGAACCATTTTCTTTTGTTTCAACCGTAAAGCGGGGAATCCATCTGCCGTTAAGAAAGACCGTTGCTTTCACACGCACGATTTGTTCCCAAGGCAGCTGGATATATTTTCTGACATCTCGGTCGTGGTAAAATTCAAAGCCACGATCGCCAATCATGATTTTACCATAGGCGGTTAAATCCATGAAAGACGTGGCATTCACGACCAATTCTACTTTTGTGTTGATGGCCTGTACAGGTTCTGTTTTTCCTCGAATCACGGGTCGTTCCTCCGTTTTTTAATTGATTTTTAAGTATCATTTGTTCATAAATATATCGATGAAAAAGGTTGGCACAAGAAGACCAACCTTTTTGATTAGAATAATCCAATTAAATACCCAACAATTCCGACTGCGAACAAACCAAAGATAATGGTGATGGGATTGATTTTTTTCTTTAATAACCACATCGAAGCAAGGGTTAGTAGGAGTGGGGCAAGGCCTGGGATTAAGTCGTCCAGATTGCTTTGAAGCGTTGTCACGCGATAAGCACTTTGCGAATAACCCGCACCCACCATGTCAAACGCTTGACGGATGCCTTCGTAACCGTACGGCAAGTTTGCCCAATCAATCACAGCTGCTGGGTCTAACGCAACCGTTGAAACAACAGGCGCGAAGTTAATCGATACCCAACGTTGTACGAGCGCTGCTAGGATAAACATACCTAAAATCGAAGCCCCCTTGGTGATGTCTTGTAACAAGCCACCTGATAAATCATCCGCAATTTTTGAACCTGAATCGTAGCCAAATTCTTGCGTGTACCAAATAAAGGCGAAACGGATCACGTTCCAAAGCGTAAAGAATAGAATCGGTCCTAAAATGTTCCCACCGATTGCTAACGTAGCACCTAATGCACCAAGGATCGGACGTAAGGTGAACCAGAAGACCGGGTCTCCGATACCTGCTAAAGGTCCCATCATCCCGACTTTCACACCTTGAATCGCCGTGTCATCCACGTTTGCACCGTTCGCACGTTCTTCTTCAAGCGCTAGTGTGACACCAATAATTGGCGCTGCCACGTACGGATGGGTATTAAAGAATTCCATGTGACGCTTCAGCGCCGCTTTCTTATCGTCTTCGTCTTTATATAATTTTTTAATTGCTGGGATTAGCGTGTACGCCCAACCACCGTTCTGCATTCTTTCGTAGTTCCAAGAACCCTGAAGGAACTGAGAACGCCAAGCCACCGCAAAGCGGTCTTTTTTAGTTAATTTAATTTTATCTGCCATGTGTATCTCTCCTTTAAGGTTAGTAGTCGTTTAGAATGTCTCCGAGTGGATCACCGTGATTTCCGCCACCGCTTCCGCCTGATTTAGACAGCGTTAAATAGATCAGTGCCAAAGCAACACCAAGCACACCTAAACCAATGAGTGTAATTTCTGTTAACGCAGCGATAACGAAACCGATCATAAAGAATGGCCAAACTTCTTTCGATGCCATCATGTTAATAACTAACGCATAACCGACCGCTACTACCATGCCACCACCAATGGCCATCCCATTGGTTAACCAACCTGGCATACCCGTTAAGAAATTCTGAACCGTTGCCGCATCAAGTAATAAAATCGCCGCTGCTGGGATAACAATACGCAAACCTTGGATAATGATCCCGATCCAGTGCCACACGTCCATCGCGCGCATGTTGCCTTTTTCAGCCGCTGCGTCCATCGCGTGAACCACGATAATTGAAAGAGTACGTACAACCATTGAAAGCATCAATCCGGCTACCGCAAGTGGGATTGCGACGGCAATCGCCGTGTCCACACCGTTAATGCCTTGTCCACCTAATACGAGGATGATCGATGAAGCAACCGAAGCTAAAGCGGCATCTGGCGCTACTGCTGCCCCGATGTTCGCCCACCCGAGGGCAATCATTTGCAGCGTACCACCCAGAATAATCCCTGCTTCTAAGTTTCCTGTTACTAAACCAATCAACGTACACGCAATAATCGGCTGATGAAATTGAAACTGATCAAGTACACCTTCAGCTCCTGCTAAAAAGGCAATGATTAAAATAAAAATAATTTGAATGACATTTAAGTCCATAAGTATTCCTCCTCTATCGGTTATCGTTTAGCTAATTCGTCTTTCGCTTTCTTTAAAATATTGTCAAAGTTTGCTTTTGAATCCGCTGGTACTTTTCGAACATCGAATTTAACGCCTGTTTTCGCCAGGGCTTCAAAGGTTGCAACGTCGCCTTCATCCATCGCTAAGGTGGAACTTGCCACGACTTTACCTTTTGAATGCGCCATGGATCCGACATTTAATTCCTTGATTTTGACACCACCCTCGATGGCACGTAAGGCATCTTGTGGGGTTTCAAATAGTAATAAAGCTTTGGTATCGCCGAAACGCACGTCTTTTGCTACTTCAATCATTTTGTCGATTGGCACAACGTGTGCTTTGACGCCTGGGGGCGCTGCTTGTGAAATCAGTTGCTTTCTCAGCTTGTCGGTTGCCACCACGTCCGAAACAACGATGATGCGATTTGGGTTCGTTGCTTTTGTCCAAGCGGTTGCCACTTGACCGTGCAGTAAGCGTGTATCAATGCGAGCTAAGACGTAATCAATCTCGCCATCTCCCATCACGGTACCTTCAGGAATGGCTCCTGTTTTTGCAGTTGGTTGTGCGTGTTGCGTTGCTGCCGATTCGCTGACTGGCGCTAGCGATTCAGGTTTTACCTTTACCCCTTCTAACGCTGTGGCTGCAATTTTTGTTGCTAAATCGTGCGCCGTCATTGAACTCTTTCCGACAAATGCTTCGATTAGCATCGGTAAGTTAAGGCCCGCAACGATGGCCCATTTTTCTTTCCCTTCGATTAAGCCATTGGCCTGATTGAACGGGGTCCCTCCCCATAAATCAACGAGAAATAAAACTTCTTCCTGTTGATCAAACGAAGCAACGGCTGCTTCCATTTTTGCTTTAACGTCGTCTGGTCCTTCATCCGGCATTAACGTTACTGCTTTGACATTTTCTTGCACTCCAAAGATCATTTCGCCAGATTGTAAGATTCCTTCTGAAAATTTTCCGTGAGTGGCTAATATTATTCCTACCATGTTCCTTCCTCCTTCTAAAATGATAGTTGTCGACTGGTACTCATCTCTGTTAGCGATCGTCTAAATTCTCACTAGAGATTCGTGAGATGAGGCATTTAAATTTAAATAGCACTGCTTAACATTTAAAATTTTGAAATTAAAAAAGCTAACAAAACCACATGTAATATCTTAACAGATATTATGGGATTGTCAACTTTTTTGTTGTTTTTTATCGGAATAGAATCGTTTTTCAGGCTTGTTAGCGCTTATCGTTGCTACGTTTTGCACCAAAAATCAATGTTTTTTAACGCTTTGCAACACCCAAAAGCCCTTTTTACGTTCAAGTCGTTGCACGTTGTGGAAAACCTCTTCCATCTTCTTTTGTGCACTCGCTGCCCCATGCTGTTTACCGATCACGATGGTTAATGTCCCGTCCGCTTCTAGGTGATCCGTCGCTTCCTCAATGATTTGATGAACAACTTTTTTCCCAGCTCGAATCGGTGGGTTACTGATGATGTGTGTGAAGGTTTGTTTCACGTTCTCATAGCAAAAACTTTCATAAGCTTGAATATTTTTGATGCCATTTAGCTCCGCATTTCTTTTTGCTAAATCAATCGCACGCAGATTGACATCCACCATGTGAACGGTGTTTTCTGGGCGAGCTGAAGCTAACGAAATACCAATAGGGCCATACCCACAACCAACGTCTAAAACATCGCCAGGCAAATTTAACGCAGCAAACGTCTCAATCAGGATGCGACTTGCTAGGTCTAACTCACCTTTTGAGAAAACACCACTGTCCGTAATAAACTTGAACACTTTACCTAGAACTTCCGCTTGAAATGTTTTCTCATCACTTTTCACACCTTCATCATTCGTAAAGTAATGCGACATCGTTTCTTCCTCCTGTGTCTTGATAATAAAATTAGGTAATTGAAAACTAGGTCTAACTAATCTATCTAGAAAAAAATCCGAGACGCTGGTGCGCTCAGATTCTTTACTCCATAGATTAATTACTTCAATTCTACAGATGCTCCAGCTTCTTCTAACTGAGCTTTTAAAGCTTCAGCTTCTTCAGTTGGCGCTTTTTCTTTGATTGGCGCTGGTGCGCTATCTACTAATTCCTTAGCTTCTTTTAATCCTAAGCCAGTAATTTCACGAACTACTTTGATAACTCCGATTTTCTTAGCTCCAGCAGAAGTTAATACTACGTCGAACTCAGTTGGTCCAGCAGCAGCATCGTCTCCGCCTCCAGCTACAGCCATAGGAGCAGCAGCAGTTACACCGAACTCTTCTTCGATTGCTTTTACTAAATCGTTTAATTCTAATACAGACATTTCTTTGATCGCTTCGATCATTTCAGCGCTAGTTAATTTAGCCATTTTTAATTACCTCACT
>WRAJ01000012.1 GCA_009780245.1 Turicibacter sp. | reverse complement strand
CTTTTTTGTGGATAGTTAAGGTTGTAGTCGTTGTAGTAAAGAACAGCGTTTGGGTCTAGTTCGTGGGCAATGTGGAAGACGTGGTTGATGTAGTCTTCGCCGATCATGCGTAGCCACGGTGTGCTGCGAAGGTGCTTGCGCCAGTCTTTGGTGTCTGCTTGCACGCCGTCTTCGATCGCCTCGTTGAGCACGTCCCACGCGATGATCTTCCCTTTGTAGCGGGTCATGATGGCGGTTAGGTGTTTGCGCAACAGTGCTAAGGCTTCTTCTTTTGAGGTGTTGGCTTCGTCGATCCAGTTTAGCGTTTGTTGGTGCCAAGCCAAGGTGTGCCCGACGACTAGTAGGTCAGACTCTAGGGCATACTTCACCATGCGATCTGCGTCAGCAAAGACAAAATCGCCTTCACTTGGTTGTATTAAGGCTGGCTTCATGATGTTTTCCGCTGTGATGGTGTTGAATTGCTCATTGATCATGCGTTGTAAAGGCGCATTTTCTAATACATTGGGTCGGTAAATATTTCCCATTAAAAATGAATCTTTGTAGGCTTCTTTGAGTGTTTTCATTTTGTTAACTCCCTTTTGAATGGTACCGTTGGTAAGCCTTCTTCGTTATAAAGATTGGCATCTACTGGGTCATCGATCCACGCGTACGAGACGGCGGTGATCTGATCAGCGTGTGCGGTGTGGATGTGGACGGACGTTTTGATGACTTGGCCCTCCACCGCGATTTCGATGTCATTCACCCACAGCGATAAGCCGTAGACAACGTCTCCGTGCGACAGTTTTAACTGGCTACCAAAGGTTTCGAAATGTAGGATAAGTTGGTTTTCTGCTTGCTCAATCTGCGTGAGTGTTGGGCCGGTTGAGACGATGTCTTTCTCGTAAGCTAGTGACAGTGCCTCGCCGGCTAATCGTTCTCCCACTGCTTTTTTATTTAAAGGGTGAAGGTCGTTGTACTCGCCGATATCATTAGCAACCACCATTCTCGTGTTAGGCGTTTTAAGTGTTTTCGCTTGCTCATCGCGCAATTGCTCCCAGTGCATCAGAGGGCCTTTTGGGCTCCAGTTTGCTAGTTGAACGAGGATAAACGGGAAGTCGCCTTGTTGCCAATGCTTGCGCCAATCCGTAATCAGCGCGGAAAGTTTCTTGCTATACCCTTCTGGTTGCCCCGCGTTTGTTTCCCCTTGATACCAGATAGCACCTTTGATGGGAAATTTGTGGAACGGGTGAATCATGCCGTTATAATTGCCGATTGGTCGGTTTTGAAAGAAGGTCAAACCGGCGAGTGGGGGACAAGATAGGGCACGTTTATACTTCCAATCTTTTGTGAGTGAGATTTCTGATTGATCAGCAAATAACAGTTTGTGTGCTTTTCCAAAGCCAAATTCGCCCATGCCATGAGCGGCAATGACACGGATGGCAATGGTATTTTTTCCTGCTTTTAGATGGGGAATCGGGTAGTCACGTGGCGGGTAGCGGTAAGTAACGCCGCCTATTTTCTCACCGTTGATGTAAACTTCATCGCCATCGGCGATGGTGCCGAGAATGATATCTGCTGATTGTTCGGCGAGTGTTGCTGGAACATCCACTTCTTTACGGAACCAAATGCTACCGCTGGCCTTTAAGTCGGTCACCTCGTCCCATGGCACATCCAGATCAATTTCTTTCCAATCCTCATCCGCCACGTTTTCGTCGTACCATTTTTCATTTAAGCCGCGATCAAACGTGTTTAGCTGATGGTACCAGTCGTCTTGCGTTGCAAGTTCGGTCGCTGTGATCTGCGCCATAAACCCGTCTTGTTGGCATTCGTCTGCTTGTGCCAGTAGCTCTGGGTAAGCGGCCAGAGCTTCACGTGACATCCAAGATTCTACTGGCGTTCCGCCCAAAGCTGATAATACTAGCCCAATGGGCACACCGGTTTCTTCGTATAATTTGTTAGCAAAAAAGAAGGCCGTTGCTGAGAATTTCTCCATGTCTTGTGGGGTGGCTTTGATCCACGAAGCTGCTGGAATTTCAGTTTGTACGCCGTGAAAGTTATACGCCATCGGGACGTGGTACATTCTAATATGAGGGTTGTTCGTTGTTTTGTTATAATGTTCAAACATTCTGCGTGTTCTAAGCATTGGTAATTCCATGTTCGACTGCCCGGAACAAATCCAAATATCTCCCATCAAGATGTCGGTAACTGTTTGTCTAGTTTCTTCTGATGTGACTGTGAGTTGAGGCGTTGCTCCGGCTGGTAAAGGTGGCACGGTTATTTCCCAATTGCCAGTTTCGTCTGCCGTTACTTGGTAGATATAATCGTTAAACGCCACTCTTATTTCTTCGTCAGGCGCGGCTTCTCCCCAAAATTTAATGCTTGTATCTCGTTGCAAGATCACGCCGTCTGTGAAAACATTAGCTAAAAGTTTTTGCTTCATTATGAATCGCATCCTCTTTTTCTTTTGTTGTGTTAGGCAATTGCGGAAGTGTCGCTAAACTCAAATTTTGAATGACAAAGCGACAGTTTTCAAAGTCATACGGCTGATTAGTGTCGTTTCACACGAGTTTCTTTAGATAAAACGACACTTTTAGCAACACATCCCTTGAGTTTCGCCTATAAAGTGTCGCTTCACATAGATTTTTCTTATAAAAGCGACACTTTAAACGGAATTCTATTCGAAAAGTGTTGCTAAGCTTAACATTTTAGTGACAAAACGACACTGTATGGCTATTTCGCAATTCTCTGTTTTGTTATGTGATAAGTCGTTGTGCTAGTTCCGAAAAAAAGAAGGACCAACTTATGATTTAAGTTAATCCCTCCTTTTCGATTTTCATTATTGGTCTAAATCTGGCATTATGTCGACATCACCAAAGGTGTCAATCCATGCTTGCTCACGCTCTTCCATGATCGCACGTCCACCTGTATCTAAGTAAACTTGATACTCAGCTGCCCAAGCCTCATCGAAATCATCTGGGTGAACGTTTGCAATCACTCTGTGAAGGATTAGGTTTCTAAGGTCTGCTAATACAGCACTCATTCCATCTTCAGCAGCGATGTGCGGCACGTTTACGTTTCTAAACATGATGTTGTTCATCGTTCCAATTTCACGTGCATGTAACACGCGCTCTGGGTCAATTCCTGGATAAGCACGGCTTAACGTACCTACTGCTACGTCCTCATCGCCGCCAAACTGCCAAGCACCAAGGTTGTTAACCGTTAACGTAATGTCAAAGTTCATCCCTGATGGCTGTACGTAGCGACCTTCCATGTCCTCTTGTGATAACATTGAAATCGCACCGTCTTCTAAAATTTCATGGTGTAGACCTTCTCTACCAATTTGTAGGTATCTCACCGTGTCAGGACTTGACATAAAGTCTAAGTATAAGAATGACGCTAAAATCTCATCGTTCGTTGACGGGAAGAAAATGAAACGGTCCGTTGGGTTTGGAACGAACTGTTGAACTTCACCTACGTCGTTTAAGAATGGTGTAATTGGGATGAACATTGCATCTTCACCTACGTTTTCACGCATTCTTGTTGTCCAAGCGTCTCCACCTCTAAACGGCATGTCCCAGTTAGCAATCGTTGCACCAACGTGTCCTAAACGGATGCGGTCTTGTGCATCACGAGTGTCGGTAATAGCAAAATCATCAAAGATTAACCCTTCGTAGTACCACTGATTAAGCACACGCGCTCCTTCACGCATCGCATCTTCAAACATGAAGCGACGATCGTCGAATCCGCGTACAAACCACTCACGCTCTGTGATATCACTTGGGATAAACGATTCAAAGATCGCTGTTGCATCCCATCCAACGTCTTGTGTGATTAAGTAAGGGATAACATCATCCGCTGTCATTAGGAATTCTTCCCAAACTCCCTCTACATCTTCTTCACCTGATGGAATATAGAACTCTCCGATTTCACCAACACCTGGTAACTCATCCGCGCGATCACGGAACGCTCTTAGCGTATCAGCAAATTCATCCATTGTTGTTGGGATTTCTAAATCTAAAGCAGCTAACCAGTCTTCGCGAATCCAGACACTTGTACGACCGTTATTTGCATTGTTGTTCCAACCTGCAAGCGTCCATAACGTCTCAGTTACTGGATCAAAGTTGTGGTAAACGTTATTTCCTAATAATCCGTAAAGGTTAGGTAGTAAATCACGGTAGCGCGGTAAATGGTCATATAGGTTATGGATACCACCCATCTCTGCCATCGTTGTGATCATCGCATTGTTAAACGTCGCACCAACGTCTGCTGCATCACCAGCTGCTAATAGCATTGACTGATGTTCGTAGTCGTTTGGCCAACGTGGAACAGTTTCCCACTCAACGACAACGTTGCGTTGTTCTAACATTTGTTCAGCTACCCACTCCGCCCAATAAGACTCGTCGAAGTTCGGGATACGCTCATCGTTACGATCCCATAACGCTACTGAGATCGTCCGTTGCTCAACGAAACGTCCGTTCTCATCTAAGCCGAATTCATCAGCCACAACGTCACCGTTTCCGTTGTCACCCGTCTCAGCGTCTCCGCCTGTATCATCACCGTTTCCATCTCCACACGCTGCTAACACAAGCAACGCTACAGCGAAGATAGAAAGAAATAACCATAGTTTATTCTTTTTCATTTTGTCTGCTCCTTCTGCCCTGTACGCGGCAATTATTTTTTAATAAACGCAAGCGCATGTTTGCTGTTGCGCTTACAATTTTTCTAAGCAAGGTTAGTATAGCATAAGTTTTATCGTTTGTCTAGCGTACTTACAAACTTTTTTATTTTTTTGTCGTTCTATGCTCACTTTTGATTTTCTTACCCCTTAACGGCACCTAATGTTGCTCCTTTAACAAAGTACTTTTGCACGAATGGGTACACACATAAGATCGGCAAAGTCGTTACCACAGTCGCAGCTGCTTGCAGGACTGGCCCCATCCCTTGTGCTTGTCCACCTGGATCAGCAACATCGACCGCGGTGTTATTCTGAATGATGTTAAAGAGCAATAATTGAATTGGATGCCATTCAGACGCTCCTGCCATGAAAAACAGTGCGTCTTGGAAACCGTTCCAACGTCCTACGGCTACGAATAACCCGATCGTAGCAAACGACGGTAACGATAACGGTACATAAATGCGCCATAAAATGGTGAACGGGCCCGCACCGTCTATTTCAGCGGACTCTTTCAAGCTATCTGGGATACCTAAGAAAAAGTTTCGCATTAAAATCATGTTGAACACGCCCAACGAACCTGGCAAAATGAGAACGAGTGGATTATTCAATAATCCCAAATCTCTAAAAAGAACGAACGTTGGAATTAATCCAGCACCAAATAACATCGTGAAAATAATAAAGAATGAAATGATTTTACGCCCTTTAAGCGACTCGTAAGTAAGCGGATAAGCGCAAATGGTTGTCATAAATAAATTGATGGCAACCACAATTGCGGTTAAAATCCCCGTCCACGCTAACGACCACATAATACGATTATCGCCAACAACGTCCATAAATCCGCCCGTTTGAAAGCCAACCGGCCAGAAGGTAACCTCACGACGCATAATCGCCATTGGATCACTGAAAGCGTTAGAAACCAAGTTCATCATCGGCAGAATACATAGCGCGATCAGGATAAGCATGATTGAGATAATGAACACGTCACCAGTGGTTGTTCTTTCTGTGTAGTGTTTTTTTCTTTTTGTTTGTTTCATTAGTTTAATCTCCTTTTCTACTTAAGATACCCTATGTACATCTTACCAGAAGGCATTACCGCCTAATTTTCTAACGATCCAGTTTCCAGATAGTAATAACATCATCCCGATCATCGATTGGAAGATTCCGATCGCAGCACCAAGTGCAAACTGATTCCCTAGAAGAGACCATCGAAAGATAAACGTTGGAATAACATCTGAAACCCCTCGAACAAAGCTATTGTCTAATGCCATGAATCGCGATAAATCCGCACCCATTACACCACCTAAGGTTAAAATAAATAAGGTAATGATTACCGGCCTGATCCCCGGCAAGGTGATGTGCCACATTTTCCTTAAACGAGAAGCACCGTCTATTTCAGCAGCCTCGTATAATTCAGGACTAATGTTTGTAATGGCAGCTAAGTAAATAATCGTATTCCAACCGATACTACGCCATACTCCTAGTAATACCATGGTTACAATCCAGTGGAATTCCGACTCAAGAAATGGGATTGGGTTACCGCCCATGTTATAGATCATGTTATTGATCGCCCCGTTATTCACCGAAAACAACCTTGGTGCCATCCCTCCGATAATGATCCATGAAATAAAGTGCGGCATGTAACTAATGGTTTGGGTGATCTTTTTAAACCGTGGCATTTTTAGCTCATTCAAAAGCAGAGCTAGAATAATCGGAGCGGGAAACCCAACCAAAATGTCCAACGCACTAAACATGATGGTGTTACGAATAGCACTAATAAAGAACGGGTTGTTAAACGCCTCTCTAAAATTATCCCAACCAATCCATCCGGTATCCCACACCGATAAGAACACATTGTTCGGGCTCCAAGCAAGCAAGAGATTCACCATTGGGACGTAGCTAAACACAACGAAAAACGCAATGGGTAACACTAGCATCGCATATAAGCCCCAGTGCCTTGACCAATAACCCCTTCTTTCACTTTGTTTTTGAAGTTTTATTGTCTCTTCCATTATAATCAACCTTTCTTTATTGTGATTTACACTTCTATAAATCGACACTATCTAATCATTTAAATTAATCAATCTTTTCTATTCAAAATTCTCGTCGTATTTCCGGAAAATCCTCACGTACAAGTTAGCTGACAAATAAGCAAAAATACCCGGGATAAACACGAACAAAAACGGAATCCAAATGGTTACGATCCCCACAGCAACCAATAACACTAAATTGCTAATCGTCAGAAATAAATGACCGTTAGACAATTGCAAAGCAGACTTCAAGGCCTTGATCGCCGTCATATCAAACCGTGAAATAATCGGAAACACATACATGGATACAAAAATGATTTGGATTAACACAAACGATAACGCCACACGAACTGGAAATTGCATCCCACCTAAATCAACGTGACCCATTGCTCGGAAATTTACCCAAACAACAAGTCCAATCGCAGCCAGAATGACGTATGCAATGGTGGAAACCAAAAAGTTTTCTTTAAAACTTTTTAAGAAGCCTTTCAACACGTAAGCGTCTGAGTTCCCAACCTTTTTCGTCGTCACGTAGTACACCGCCGTGGTACTAGCACCAATGGTAATCAGCGGAAGGCTAAAGATCAGCCACAAGAAGTTTAACAAGAAAATGTCCGCCAACACCATCCCGATCTTATACAGAAAGCCATCTGTATCAAATATGTTTATCATCCAGACCGCCTCCTAATAAATCTTTCTGCTATGAACATCTTCGATCCCAGATTTACGATAGAAGTAAGTGTTAATTTGATCGCGCCACTCAATTGCATTGGCGAGTTGTTCCTGCAAGCGCCCTTGCACATTAGCAAAGCTTTCGGCATCCATCAACCCTTCAAGCTCATCCCACTTCTTAATGAAGGCCTCTACGTCTTCCACACCTTCAAAATGCGTGTCATAAATGTGCTGGATTAACGTCTTTCCAGACTGCAACACGTGCGTATAAGGAACAAAATGGAAGAACAGCAGCAACTCATCCGGACACGTTTTTATGTTTTCGTACAACCCAATATTTGGTTCAAAATACTGATGCGTATAACCCGTCCCCGTTGTTTTCGTTCGATCCACACCAACCCCGTTGCAATCAGCAAAGTGGTACGTTCCCCATTTCGAATACTCATAACCGTCGATGTTCACACCGTAATGCAAATGCGGCTGAACCATGAACCCAACGCTTAACGGCGCTGTGTACTTTTCGTACGTTGGCCAAGAATCTAATAAGATGCCTTTCACCGTCTCCATCACTTTTTCGTCTTCACCAAAGGTCAAGGTAATCCATTCCGTTGCAATCTCTTCAGCAGTCAAACTAGGGTTCCAAATCAAGCGGCCATAACCATAGAAATTTGACTGTGCTAATTGATGCCCGGTCCAGTTCGCATCGTTACCGATGTTTGCCACAGCAACGATCCCGCTATGTTGACGACCGTGAAGCGAGCCATTCGCCACCTTATCAATGGTTGACCCTTCACCCTTCGCGTAAGTATCAAAATCAAGGTATTCTTTCCATTGTGGAATTAAGAAACAAACGTCTTTCGAATGTCCTAAGTATTCTTGTGTCACTTGGAATTCTAAAATTTGATTGGTTTTCGTCATCGCACCTAGCAATGGCGATAACGGCTCTCTCACTTGGAAATCGATCGGCCCGTTCTTAATTTGTAAGATCACGTTGTCTAAGAACTCGCCGTCAAGTGGCATGAAGTGATCGTACGCTGCACGCGCGCGATCGGTGGTGCGATCACGCCAATCTTGTTGGTGGTTATAAACAAAACAACGCCAGAAGACGAGTCCACCAAAAGGTGCCAACGCTTCGGCTAACATGTTAGCCCCATCCGCATGGGTTCTACCGTAAGTAAACGGTCCTGGTCGACCTTCCGAATCGGCCTTCACCACCACGCCACCAAAATCAGGAATGACTTCGTAAACTTCAGCTAATTGTTTTTTCCACCAAGCTCGAACGTCTTTATCAAGTGGATCCGAAGTGTCCATCCCAGCTAATGTGATGGGACTTGCGTAATTAATACTTAAAAATAATTTCACACCGAACTTTCGGAAAATCCCTGCCACTTCGCTCACTTCTGGCAGCAGTTCCTTCGTAATCAGCTTGCTCTCCAATGCGTGCACGTTCACATTATTGATCGAAACACTATTGATCCCAATAGAGGCTAGCAATCGTGCGTAATCGGCAATTCTGCGCTTGTCTTTCACAAACCCACAATTTTCAAAAAAGATAGACGCACCGGCATAACCACGCTCAACACTACCCATAAAATCTGTTTCATCCATGTTGTCCCAATGGTTTAACATGCGGATATCGTTATACGGATTTTCAACCACCTCGATGTCCGCTAACTCTGCTTTTTCAGCAAATAACCTAAACAAATGAAACATCCCATATAAAACACCAACGTCCTGCACCCCCACCACATACAAAGCTTCGTAAGTGTCTTTAATCACGTACCCTTCGTCCTTGATGTCGTAAATACTAAAGATGGCTTTTTCAGCCTGAGATAAATGTTCCAAGCTACTAAAAATAACGTGCTTTGATTCAACAAACTCCGTCTTCTGCTCCAGCTCCTGCTGTATTGTTTCGGCAATTAGCGTTTGTCCTCGCACTTCAAAATCTGTCACTCCCATTTTTGAAGCCAACCAACAACTATCGTATGTCATGCTACTCACTCCTTATCTGTGATGAATAAGCCCCTGTTTTCTGTTAGTTTACTATATGCAGTATACCACACAACTATTACTTTGTCTAGTGTACAAACAAACTTTCTACCCTCTTTTTACAAACTTCCACATTTTAATTTTTCCAACTGAAAAGTGCAACGTTGCCGCACATCTGTGTACATCCGCGTTGCACTTTTATTTTCTACAAAAACGGCTACGAAAATTTAAACCACTTAAAGTCGAACTGGCAACCCGGTAAGAAGATGAAACTCACCTGTTCATTCTCGTCCACGGGTGCCAACTCAAACTCTTGCACCTCGTAACCACTCGTCCCAACAAAATCAATCACTTGGATGGATTCGGCATCGCCGTTTGCGAACCTCATTTGGATGGTGTTCTTTGACAGAGGGGTTGCGCCACAAATTTGGATTTTACTCATGCCTTTACTCGAAAAATCCATGTCATCGAAAATGAGGGTCACGTTGTTGCCGATGTCTTTAACCGCATCATCTGTCACCGTATAAGCATCCCCTGAGATAAACTGGCAATTCGCAGCAGACAGTTGCTCGTAAGCTTTCACGGGCGCTTCAAACGAGAACCCTTTCACGTGGACTTTCTGCTTAAACACGAAACAAATCGTGGTCAAACCTTTGAATTTTCTTGGCAACTTGTACGTCTTCTCTTGATACGTGTTCCAAACTGACCCTAAATCATACGTCACCTCGCACACCTTCTCGCTACCAACATCGCCCGGCATTCCTTCCCAAATTTCGATCGGGAATTCGTTAGGCAAGAGCGGAAACAGCGGCAACGTGATCGTATCTGAGCCAATCTCACCAAAATTCACCTGCTCAAAACCAACGTGACTTTCCAACTCGCGATCGGTCGCCACCCCACGGTCGTTCCCGTTCGTCAGCTCAATGTTACTGTTCGTGTACAGTCCGCCAGAAATAAACGCATACGGATCCAAATAGGCTTCACCCAGCCCGGTCGCCGTGAAATCAAGCTGCGAAATCAAGCGCGGTTTAGCCGCCCCGTTATTCGTCATACACCGCAAATAAAACGTCCCATCTCCGAGCGCCGTCACCTTCACCTGATCATCACCCAACACCTCAATCTCAGCCGTCGTCGCATCAATCCCAGCCGCATTCGTCACTCGCCACTGCAAATCACGGTACGTGGCATTCGCGGGATGAACCTTTGCTTGCACAATCACTGCTTGTGTGTCAACCGTTAAAAGGTTACCACCGGCTGCGATCAGTTCAATTTTCCTCACCGGTATCTCCTCGTTCGTCACGGAAGGGGTGTTGGCTGTTAACGTCTTGCTCGTTCCAGCCGGGACGTCACCTTGTACCACGCTAAACGTCTGCGTCGCTGAAACCAACCCCGGCGAATCCACCGTCATCCTAATGATTCCCGCTTCGTGATTCACCGCAACGATCGCGAGCAACTTCCCAGAAAACAACTTACGGCTTGTCCCTTTATACGAATCGTAATCCGTGCTATCCCCGTTATCAAGCCCAACCAGTCGCCCGGCTCCGGTGACGCTGACTACCACTCGGTTATTCGCATTAGCAACGTGCACACTGTCTTCATCCACCGTCCCAATCTCAACAAAAATCAAGTCCTCACCGTCGGCAACCGCTTCCGTTTTATCCGGCTTTAGCGTGAGAGCTTTCGCATCACCAAACGACGTTTGAATCGCTTCGGCAATGACTTCTCCTTGTTCGTTGTAAGCGACCGCACGCAACGTGCCTTTGCGATAAGGCAATTGCCAGTCCCCCACCAGCTTCTTCCCCTTCTCATGGTCAATGTCAAACGTGCCAAGCGTTTCGTCGTTAAAAAACAATTCAACTTTCGGTGCATTCGACGCCACCCGCACATCGATCAGTTGCCCGTCTGAGAAATCCCAGTAAGGAAACAGATGCACCATCGGCTTCTCTTTATAGTCCGTCCAAGCCGACTGGTAAATATAAGCCGCATCTTTAAAGAAGCCGGCCGTATCAATTTGACCTAAATAAGCGTTCTTCGTGTGATAAGGCGTCGGCTCGCCAATGTAATCAAACCCGGACCAAATAAATTGCCCCAGCGAAAAAGCCGCATCACGATCGGCAATGATGTTCGCCTCCACGCTCTTAGCGCCCCAGCTCGTTGAACTATTACCAAGCGACGAACACTGCTCGTCATCGTCCGCTAAAATGGACTGCGAAAGTGGGAACCGATACACCCCGCGGCTACTCACGACTGAGCCCGTCTCACTGCCGTAAATGATCCAATCCGGATACATCGCCCGGTGTTCTTCGTAATATTTGTCCGCGTAATTATAACCCGCTAGCTTCACAACATCAGCGCATTTGCGAGCATTCTCCCACGGCATGTAATTCGACCCGATAGTCGCCTTCGCATGGCCTTTTGGATCGTGCCGTTCAACCAATGCCGCCAGCTTTTTCGTCGTTTCTAACCCGCTCTCATCCACATGTGTGTCCGAAATCTCATTCCCAATTCCCCACATGACCACGCTTGGGCTGTTGCGATCACGGCGAATCCACGATGCCATGTCACGCTCAATCCACTCATCAAAAAACCGCGCATAGTCGTAAGTGGTTTTCGAATTTTTCCAAATGTCTAAAATTTCTGAGCAGACGATAAGCCCCATTTCATCTGTCAGTTCCATGAATTCAGTCGCAGGCGGATTGTGCGCCGTGCGAACGGCATTGACCCCCATTTCTTGTAACAATTCGAACTGACGTCGCAAAGCAACTTTGTTGAAAGCAGCGCCCAATGCGCCGAGATCGTGATGCTGACACGCCCCGAATAACTTCGTGCGCCGTCCGTTAATGACAAAGCCGCCATCTGGGCTCATGTCGATTTCTCTAAAGCCAAAGCGAACGCTCGTCTGATCCATGAGCTTCTTGTTGCGATATAACCTAGCCTCTAAGGTGTAGAGGTTCCCTTTCCCAATGTCCCACAGCTCTGGTGACGAAAGGAATAATTTCTCCCGATGCACTCTAGCATTCGTCACTTCCTCAGAAATTCCCATCGTGAACTCGCCGTTTGGGTTCAAAAGGGAATAGACAACTTTGTATGGCCCTTTCGTTAAGTCCACGCTTATTTCCGCATCAATCTCAACCTGCCAACCCGTGTCTGATTTCCTGATCGGCGTAATGTAAAGACCATCAGAGATAAAACGCTCCTTCGCACCCTTCTTCAACCACACGTTTCGATAAATCCCCGCGCCGCTGTACCACCTTGAATTAGGCGATTCGTACACCACACGCACGATGATGTCGTTGGTGCCGCTAACCAGATAAGGCGTAGCATCAAACTCGAACGTCGTGTACCCGTTTTTCCATTCGAACGCTTCGCTACCGTTGATGTAAACGGTGGCATCTTGATAGACCCCATCGAACCTCAGAGACACGTGATCATCCTCCGATAAAGGCGCCATTTCGAACGCTTTTTTGTACCACCCCTCGCCGGCTTCGTATAACCGGTTCGCATCGTAGATCAACCAATCATGGGGCACAGCCACTGCTTCCCAAACGTTGCCCGACTCGTTAACTTCTTTTAGGGTCGTTCCTAATTTAAACTTGGTAAATAACCAATCGTCATTGAACAATTGTTTTTCCATGTAAAAGCCTCCTAATTTCGTAAATCGAGCCATTCAAAACAAGCCCGGTTATACGAAGACTCGTCATTGCTCGTCGCATAGATCCCCATCGTATTCCCCACAAACCCGCCAGCCGCTTCGGTGGACAAAAACCGCGCATCCACGCCGGCACAAATTTCATGATAAGCCTTGCCATCCAAACTATAATAAAAACTTAACGCTTGCTCATGGCCTTTAATTCTTAAATACAACGTCTGTCCTTCGACCTTTACCGCCTTAAGCAAATGGAAACTCACATCATCGTCTTCCGCCAAAACCTTAGTCACTTCAAGTGTGTTAACCCCCTCTACGAGCCGATAGGTGAATTGCAAATGGTTCGTGTCTCGTTGCACGATCGCTAAGCCCGCTTCCTCTTCTTCTTTCGGTATAAAGCTCATCTTCGTTTCAAGGGTAAAGAACATCGACGTTTGCCGAAGAGCCAAATAAGCCGGCGTCGCTAAGTCACCGATCGTTTCCGGTAACGTTTTTAAATACAGTTTCCCCTTTTCAATCGTGTAAAAATCAGGCTGTGGCGTGCGTAAGCTTAAAAACGCCATGTCAAGGCCGTCCTTAAAATCGTACCGCGTTTTCTTCTCGAAAGGGTGTAGCGGTAATTGATGCGTTTGTTCGGCTAGTAGTTTTCCGTGCCCAGCGTTTACCACCGGCCAGCCTTTTTCCCAACTGACCTCGGCTAAAAAGGTTTCGCGGCCTAAGTTGCTATGTTTTTGATACATCCGGCTGGCTAAGCACGTCATGTACCATTTCCCACAAGACGTTTTTATGAGGTCACCGTGCCCCACGTTTTGAACAAAGTAGTCAAGCCCGAGATGTCGGTGTGTGAGGATCGGGTTTTTAGGGTTGCCGCTATAAGGGCCTGAAATGGTTTTACTGCGCGAGATGGTAATCGCATGATCGTCACCGGTTCCGCCTTCCGCGATCAGCAAGTAATAGTAGCCGTCTTTTTTGTAGATGTGAGGGCCTTCGGGCCAAATGGCCCCACGCAACGCCCCTTTCCATAGTTTGGTACTGACACCGATTAGCTGCATGGTGTTAAGATCGAGTTCTTGCAGCCACACTTCCCAATCGCCGTTGTAGCGTTCGCCTCTTGGGTTCGGGCGTGTGCCGGTGTAATAACATTTGCCGTCTTCATCAAAAAATAGGCTTGGATCAATGCCAGGTGCGTCGTTTAAAAAGATCGGCTCCGACCACGGTCCAGCAGGATCGGTGGCCGTGACAATGAAGTTGCCGCCGTAAGAGACGTTGGTGGTGATCAGATAGAAGGTCCCTTTGTGATAGCGGATCGTTGGTGCAAAGATGCCTTGTGAGTGACTGATGCCTGTTAGCTTAATTTGTGATTCTCGGTTTAACACGTTCCCGATTTGACGCCAATTCACTAGGTCGCGACTATGATAAATCGGCACCCCTGGAAAATAAGCAAACGTTGATGTGACCAAATAATAATCTTCTCCGACCACGCACACCGATGGATCAGGGTTGAACCCTGGTAATACTGGATTTTTGAATGTACTCATGTTTGTTCTCCTTTCGTTTCGTGTTTGACTAAGCAATTGCGAAGCATTCAGTAACTGACTGCACCCTTTTGCTTGTATAAGAGGCATTAAGGTGCAATGTTGCACCCTTTCGCTTGTATAATAGGCATTAGGGTGCAATTTTGCACCCTTTTTACAGCATGTGAAGCTTTGAGGTGCACAACGACGATACCTTAATCATCGAGGTTCACAATTGCTTGTGCATTTGACAATTCTTTTCAAAGAAAGCCCTTTTCAAGCTTTTGTCTAAAAGTATAGCACATCTCACTAACTTTGTCTATCATACAAACAAAGTTTATGGCTACAAAAAATTTCCCGACGCTAACTGAATAGCACTCGGGAATTTGCAAATTTCTTGTTGTTATACGTTTCATATACGACTGATATACCTTTTAAAGACGGTTTAAATACCTAGGAATTGCGTCGTGTTTAAGTGAGCGCCACCAAGTAGCGTTGCTTCGCGGTCTAATGTCGACGCTTTAATCACGGTCTTACCTTTTCCTTTATAAGTGATCTTCTCTTTGATCTGATCGGTAATGTCATCGATTTGATTGGTGAAACGACTGTTGATAATAATGACCTCAGGGTTAAACGTTGTAATCAAATTATTGACAGCAATCGCCATGTACTGGACAAACTGCGCCATCCACTTTTTAGCTTCGGGGTTGTTAGAGAAATAATCTTTTTTAAACTTTGTAAAACTCACACTTTCAAGGTTTGAAGCTTCTTTGTAACCTTGCAAAATGTGATATTCAGAGGCATACAGCTCTAAGCATCCTTGATTACCGCACGGGCATTGGTGCCCATCTATCACGGTAATTAAATGCCCGATTTCGCCCGAGTGTCCACTAGTCCCAGTGTGCAAGTTGCCATTTGCAATCGTTCCCGCTCCAATTCCGTGCTTGACACTCACGCTGATCAGATTCGTTTTCGGAGTCGTGTGCTGATGTTCCCCTAAAGCAGCCAAGTTTGCCTCGTTTTCAAGTAAGACCGGGATGCCGAACATCGCTTCTAGTTCCGTCTTCAGATCGATTTGATCGAAAGAATAAAACGGTGAAAAGATGACTTTATTTTCGTTGACAATGCCGTGGATGCCAATGCAGATGCCAACAATACCATAGGTGGAAGGTTTAAGGTTATGCACGTAACCTTCAATGTCCTTTTTCAACGTCTCCAGAATAGTCTCAGCGCAAAGGTGCTGAATGCTTGTGTACTTATCCGCAACAAATTCGCCGTCTAGATAAGTCAATATAGACGTAATGTTATGAGGGCCGATGTCAAAGGAAAGAGAAAGCCCTGCTTTTTTATTAAACGTTAAGATCGTTGGCTTTCTGCCGCCACTACTCTGGCCAGATCCAATTTCAATAATCAAGTCTCGTTCTAATAGATCCCCAACAATTGAAGAAACCGATGTTTTGTTTAGATTCAATAATTTTGCAATATCAGCGCGCGAAATTGATTCTTCTTGAATAATTGATCTTAACACTGATTTTTCATTCATTTCACGAATAGCATACTTATCAACAATACTCATGTTTCGAAACCTCCAAGCTTAAAGGTGTTACTTATTTCAGATTAACTACGTTAAGTTTAGGTAGCTGAGCTGACTAAGTTGTTATTATAACATAGTCATTGTCTTTTATACTAGTAGTTTGCAAAAAAAACAAATCTTTTTCAACTAAATTAAACAAACTTAGTTTGTTCACTAGACAAACTTAGCGCAATGTGCTATATTTTTACTTGAAGAGTTGTTAACTACTATTTGTTGACAAGGTACTCAAATTCGAAAGGAAGAGAAAAGATGAACATGACGCAAACAGCAACAGAAATTAGAAAGTCAATCGTTGATATGATTTATCACTCAAAGTCGGGGCATCCAGGTGGTTCATTATCTTCAGTTGACCTTTTAAACTATTTATATTTTAAAGAAATGAACGTTGACCCTAGTGATGCGAAGCATCCTCAGCGTGATCGTTTCGTCTTATCAAAAGGGCACGCTGCACCCGTTTTGTATGCCACATTGGCAGAACGTGGTTTTTTCGATAAAGCCTTATTACCAACGCTTCGTAAAATGGATTCTATTTTACAAGGTCACCCAGACAGTAAAAAAGTACCGGGAGTTGATGTGTCTACCGGTTCTTTAGGCCAAGGGATTTCAAACGCCGTCGGCCTGGCTTTAGGTGCTAAGCTTGATGATTCAGCCGCACGCATTTACACCATCTTAGGTGACGGTGAATTACAAGAAGGGCTAGTGTGGGAAGCTGTGATGGCAGCCGCTCATTATGAGTTAGATAACTTGGTTGTGATCATCGATAACAACGGCTTGCAAATTGACGGTAAAAACGAAGACGTTATTAATTTAGGCTCTATTGCTGATAAATTCCGATCGTTTGATTTTAATGTCATCGAGATAAACGGTCATGACTACGAGCAAATCGCTAAAGCCTTTGCTGATGCACGTGAAACTAAAGGTATGCCAACTGCCATCGTTGCCAAAACGGTTAAAGGAAGCGGGGTTTCATTTATGGAAAATGAAGCCGGTTGGCACGGTGTCGCACCAAATAAAGAACAATTAGACTTAGCACTTACAGAATTAGCGGAGGTGGCAAAATAATGGGACTCGCAACTCGTGAAGCATACGGAAAAGCACTCCTTGAATTAGGAGCAACCAATCAAGACGTGGTCGTGCTAGACGCAGACCTATCAAAATCAACAAAAACAGGTGATTTCGCCGCACAGTATAGCGAACGTTTTATCAACGTTGGGATCGCTGAGCAAAACTTAATGGGCATCGCTGCTGGACTAGCAAGCTATGGCAAAGTACCATTTGCCTCAACGTTCGCTGTCTTTGCAACCGGGCGCGCCTTTGAAATCATTCGTAATTCGGTGTGTTACCCAAATCTGAACGTAAAGATTGCCGCAACGCACGCGGGAATTTCAGTTGGAGAAGACGGTGGTTCTCACCAGTCGGTTGAAGACATCGCATTGATGAACGCTTTGCCAAACATGTCGGTGATCGTCCCTGCTGATGCGCGTGAAACCGAAGAAGTCATTAAATATGCCGCAGCGCATGACGGACCGGTTTACATCCGTTTAGGTAGACTGGCTGCAGAGGATCTTTTCGATGAATCATACACGTATGAATTCGGTAAAGGCGTTCAGTTAACGGATGGCGACGACGTTACTCTGATCGCAACGGGATTAATGACTGCTGAAGCAAAGAAAGCAGCTGAGCTGTTAAAAGCAGATGGGATTAGCGCACGCGTGATTCACATCCCAACGATTAAACCGATTGACCGTGACATCATTGAAAAAGCAGCGAAGGAAACGAAGTTTATCGTCACTTGCGAAGAGCATTCTGTGATCGGTGGGTTAGGCTCAGTTGTTTCGGATGTCGTGACTGAGACACACCCAACCAAAGTCGTAAAAATCGGACTAAACGACGTATTCGGTGAATCAGGAACCCCAGCTGAATTGCTAGAACGATATGGCATGACAGCGGCGAATGTGGTGAAGGTTGTGAAAGAGCATTACTAATCAGGAAATTTCACAATTTCCCTACTTTCACAATATATAAAGGGTTATAGGGGAATTTTTCCCTACTTCCTCGAAATAGCAAGGGGTGTAGGGAAATTATTTCTTAACGGCATTTCGTAATTGACTAAAGACTAATAAAATTTGAGGAGCGAGTATAAAATGAGATTCTTTTTAGATACAGCTAACATTGAAGAAATTAAAGCGGCGAATGACATGGGTGTCATTTGTGGGGTTACAACAAATCCTTCTATTATTGCAAAGGAAGGGCGCGATTTCACGGAGGTCATCGCTGAGATTGCTGAGATTGTTGACGGGCCGATTAGCGGTGAAGTGAAGCCGACGACGCTCGATGCGGCAACGATGATTGAGGAAGGGCGCGAGATTGCGAAGATTCATGAGAACATGGTCATCAAATTACCAACGACGACGGAAGGGTTAAAAGCCTGTAAAGCGTTGACTGCTGAAGGGATCAAGACGAATTTAACGTTGATCTTCAATGTGCCGCAAGCGTTATTGGCAGCAAGAGCGGGTGCGACTTACGTCTCACCGTTTATCGGACGCCTAGATGATATTTCGATGGATGGGATGCAGTTAATTCGTGAAATCGCGGATATTTTTGCGATCCACGGGATTGAGTCTGAGATTATTTCTGCGAGTGTTAGGCATGCGCCGCACGTGATTGAATGTGCGAAGGCCGGGGCTGATTTAGCGACGGTACCGTTTAGTGTGATTGAGCAGATGATGAAGCATCCGTTGACGGATCAGGGGATTGAGAAGTTTATTGGGGATTATAAGGCTGTGTTTGGTGAGTAGGGTTGATGTCGGTTTATTGATGGCGTTTGTTGATAATAGTGGAATTTTATAATGACAAAAATTAGGTGGTTAGCCATGGAAAGAAAAATAATTCGAAAAGAGAGACACAATGGTATTGAAGTGATTGAGTATGGCATTAAAAATGATGCGTTAGAGCTTCGTTTTATCAATGTGGGTGGGGCGATCACAAAGATCGCTTTAGCGGAGGATGCTTATGAGGAAAATCTCGTATGCAGTTATCACAGCCTTGCCGATTATTTGGATAATGGTTGCTTTTTAAACACGCTGATTGGGCGGACGTCTAATCGGATTACCAACGGTAAATTCACCATAAACGGTAAAGCCTACCAGGTGGATCTAAACGATGGGTCTAATAATTTGCACGGTGGAACAGAGAATTTAACGCACATGGTGTTTGATGTGTCAGAAAGCGAGAGAGGTTATCAGTTACAAGCCGTCATGAAAGAGCAGCCGGAAGGGTTCCCTGGGAATCTCCAGGTTTTCGTGCAGTATGAACTTGATGATAACAAAGTAAAGATTTCCTATAAAGGGTTATCAGATAAAGATACTCTTTTCAATCCGACACAGCATGCTTATTTTAACTTGTCGGGGAATTTGAAGCGTTCGATCTATGAGCATGAGTTGATGATTAATGCTTCGGCGGTCGCGGAGGTGAACGAGCAGTCTTCGTTTACCGAGGAGCTGATTTCCGTCGATGGTACGCGCTTTGACTTTGGTGTCCAAACGATCATTGATCCGGTTAATAAGCCAGAAAGTGATTTGTTTGATCGCGCGTTTGGGTACGATCATTTGTTCTTACTTGATGAGAACGAGCCAGCTGCTGTCTTTTATGAGCCTGTTTCTGGACGCAAATTAGAAATTTTCACTTCAGAGCCGGCGATGCAATTTTACGCGGGAAATCATCTGAAGGATGAGGTGTTTGAAAATAATCGTGCAGCTGAGGCTCACCTTGGTGCATGCTTTGAAACGCATAAGGTGCCGTTTGATTTTGACTCGCAATTGTTAAAAGCAAATGAAAAATCGCACGTGCAAGAGACCGAATGGGTGTTTAGTAAAGTTTAGGTTGAAAATCTCCCATTTAAAAACGCGGTAATCTGTAAAATGGATTGCCGCGTTTTTACTTTTCATTTAAGAAATGTTGCACCAAGTATTTCGGTCTACCCTTTGATTCTAAGTACGTTTTCGCGATGTATTCACCAATCACCCCGATGGAAAGCAACTGCAAACCGCCGATCGCCCAAATACTCACAATCAAAGAGGACCAACCTGACACCGTTTGTCCAACAAAGTGTGAAACAACGAAATACACCCCAAAGATAAAGCTAACGACGAACGAAGCTAAGCCCAAGAAAAAGATAAACCGAAGCGGCGTCACACTAAAGGAAGTGATGCCTTCTGCAGCAAATTGAATCATTTTCTTTAACGGGTACTTGCTACGGCCGGCAAACCGCTCCCCTCTTTTATAGTAGACGATATCGTGGTCAAACCCAACAAGTGGCACCATGCCACGCAAAAACAAATTGACCTCTTTAAATTCAGCCAACCCCGTTAAAGCCTGCTGACTCATCAACCGATAATCGGCGTGATGCGCAATAATCTGACTGCCACTCATCTTTTGCAACAACCGGTAATACAACGACGCACTGGTTCGTTTAAACCACGTATCCGCATCGCGGTTGTCGCGCACACCGTATACGACATCATAACCGGAAGCATATTTTGCAACCATTTCATCAATGGCATCCATATCATCTTGGAGATCGGCATCCATGCTAATCGTGAAGTCGCACAAATCTTTTACCGTCATTAACCCGGCTAAAAGGGCATTCTGGTGGCCTCGATTACGCGTCAACTGTAAGCCACTAAACACGCTGTCACTCTGATGCAGCGCTTCAATGATGCGCCACGTCTGGTCGGTTGAACCGTCGTTGACAAACACAATCTTGCTCGTATCGGCAACTTTTTCTTCACGGATAAGCGTGTGTAACTTTTCTTTCAGTCTCCAGGCCGTTTCACCAAGCACTTCTGATTCGTTGTAGCAAGGCAAAACAAGGTATAAGATTTTTGGCTTCATGTTTAACGTCTCCTTTTAAAAAGAAAGGCCAGGCAATCGACAGAACATTTAATTTTTGACCACCTGGCTAATAAGTTGTTAACCTTCACATGCCACGATTAACCACGACCGCGCGATGGCGGTGACGGTGGCGATGGTGGAGAAGGTGGCGACGGCGGGGATGGCGGGGATGGTCTCGGAGAACCACTCGGCGACGGTGACGATGCTGGTGATGACACTGGCGATGATGCTGGTGATGATACCGGCGATGATGCTGGTGATGACACTGGCGATGACACTGGTGACGATACCGGTGATGGTGATGACGATCGTCCTGTTGCTATGTCAGCATCCGCGTTCACATCACTAACTTCCACTAGCTCATCATCCAATGGTGATAATTCGTTGGCACTGAAGCGACGAACCTCACCCGTGATCGCATCAACTTCTATTTCAAATTGATGCTCATCGTCCACCAATTCAAAGAGATAAAACGGCGTGTCACTACCGATTCCCATTAACTCTAAATTGATAATGCGTCCATCATCGGTTATCTGAAGCGCCACACCGCGCGCTTCAACAGCAGAAATCAGCGTAGCCTCTTCCTCGGCTTCCGCTTCAACGATGACTTCAGCCAATGGTTCTTCCACGATGGTGGCAATGGCTTGCGACCAAATAAAGATCGAAACACCGATAGCGACAACAACGAGTGCCAAACTACCTATCACACGCTGGCTCGTCGTTTTAAACGTTTCTTTGAAAAATTCTATTACTTTACTCATTCCTCTCATCTCCTTTTATTTTTAAGCGTTGGAGCAAAAATCGTTAAGTGTCGCATCACTTCGATCCGCCCTCACAGATCGCTTCCATGAAATCCATTCCACTTCTTTGCAATAGCGACAAGCGCTCATCGGCTTTAACAAATGCTTTTTAATTTGAAACCCGTCAACATCGGAGTCATGAAAATCCAACTGATCGCTACGCATGTCAATCTGTTTGTCAAAATGACGATTGAAATATTTCATGTTAAACGGCAACGCACAGCGAGCCATGCGACCGTTACTAACAAAC
Source organism: Turicibacter sp. (assembly GCA_009780245.1). Classification (GTDB taxonomy): domain Bacteria; phylum Bacillota_I; class Bacilli_A; order MOL361; family Turicibacteraceae; genus WRKJ01. The sequence continues at coordinate 30,891 of WRAJ01000012.1, read as the reverse complement.
GTGCAACGCGAAGCTGGGCATTGACCAACGGATTTTTTCGGATTCGAATTCCCCTCAATGTTGATGTATTTGGCAAAACTCAAATAAGGATCACTCACCCAATGCTTAATGCCGTGTTGTGCCAAAAAACTGGCCACTTCTTCCCTTCGTTTTATCATCGGCTCGTAGATGGAAACCCGAAAACGGACGTTATGTTTAACGATCGCTTTCATCAATTCAGGCGCCATCTTTTTGACCAACATCCCGTTCGTCAAAATGCAAATGGTCGCCTTGGGGAAAAAGTGTCTCGTAACATGAATAAACTGTGGCAATTCCGGGTTAAGCAACGGCTCTCCACCCATTAAATGAATCACACGAACGTTAGAAAATTGTTCGGAAAGCCGACGCAAGTCACGCGTATACTGCTCAAAATCAGCAAACTTAGGCTGCTTGACAAGGTTGGAAAAATGAAAACAACTTTTACAGTTCATGTTACAATGCTCGACAACGTGGTATTCAAACAAGTAAAGAACTGGTTTTTTGTTTAGTATTTTTTTGACAAAATCATCAACGTTAGAATAAAGCTTACGTAACTTCATAAAACACTTCACCGTGAACGACGACTGAACCAACCTTTTATTCATTGTATTTTTAAGCTTGTGCAATTTAGTTAGCACCGTAAACACCTCTTTTATAAAATAAGTACCCAACCACGCATAAATGGCCAACGCAAGAACGTTTCCACATAGCTTGGATGAACCGGTACCCCTGCTAAAACGGGATAGAACAGGAGGAACAAAAACACAGTCGCCACCACAAAGCCAGCTGCAAATGGTTGACGATTAATCTTTAACCAATCAAATAAGCTTGCCTCTTTGATGCTGTAGGCGATCATTAACGTTAGAAAAACAACATTGGGATAGTAATAGTAAATAAAAGCGACCCGCGTGAATCCTAGCCATGGTAATAAAAAAACGAGATAACCAAGTATGAGACAACAAGCGATCCGATCACGTCTTAACAACGCACGGTAACTCGTATAAAGAGCCGCCGGAATGCCTGCCCACCAGACAAGTGGATTCCCAAAAGAACTGATCCCTTGCACCAAGCCATTAGGTAATGTATTTTCGAAGTAAAACATCGGACGCCAATTAATGATCCATTGCCACCAGTAAGAGCTATACGGGTGTGTTGCGTCTAAATGCAGATGGAAGTGCCACATGTCTCGCTGGTTTTGGATGATACCGCCTAAGAAGCTGAGTTCCGGGTACAAATAGCCCGTGCGTTCAAATGGGACATAACTTAGCACATAAATCACCAGTGGAATCAGAATAAACCAACACACACACCAAGCCCCTGTCAACCAAAATCTTGGATAAAAGGTCGACCTTAATGCGGGGTTTTTCTTAACTCTCAGTGTTTGTTTGATCCAGGCGAACACAAAGAGAATGAAAATACCCAGTCCCCCATAGAACCCGCTCCATTTCGTGGCAAGAGCAAGCCCAGTAAACACGCCTGATAGCGCCAGAAACAAACGGCCTTGTTTTACCTGCTCTTCATCAAGAAGATCAAGCTGTGTGTAGCGATACATAAAGTAAAACATCCCGAGGATAAAGAGCACCATATAGCTGTCTAACGTGGCCAAGCGACTTTGAACAAAGGGCATGAAATCAAAGGCAAAGATGAGCGTGGCAAACGATGCCCAAAACATTTCTTTGAACAGGGCTTTTGCTAAGGCATACAGCAGCGGGATGGTCAAAAGACCAGCTATCACGCCGGGCAACCGCCAAGCAAAAGGGGTCATGCCAAATAGGCTGATGCTCCAAGACTGAATCACTTTGCCTAGTGGGGGATGCGTCCATTCATTGACGTCCATCTGGTGAAGAAATTCATACGCCGCCCGTGGGTAGTAGATTTCATCAAAATAAGCCGAATGCATAACGTCTCTTAGCTGTGTTGGTACCAGCTGTTGTTCGTCAAAAAGTAGCGCACCAGACTGATCCACGTTAACGACCGTAGCAAGCTCGAATTGCTCATCTCGAAAGCCCATTTCTAGGAGATGTAAGCGACCCGTTGTTGGTGTCAATCTAATAAATCTAGCCGTTTCTGATAACGTGATGTAGTCCCAAGCAAACACTTCCCCCGTTTGCACATGTTGGTGCGTCCAGTAAACGCCGGCTTCTGAAAAGCTAATCCGGAAGGCTTCGCTATTTCGGGGACCGGTCATAAATTGAAGGTATGATAGAGGGGTCGTTTCAAGTATTTCCACTTGAACACTTTCTGCTTGCTCGGCGATAAATAAACTTTGCGGTGATGAAAAATTTCCCAGATTAATGAAGGCATAAGTGCCATAGATGGCCATGATCATGAGGCAGACCACGAGGTGGTGATGCTTTTTGTAAAACGAGGTGTGTTGGAACTGCCATATGTATAACAATGCCAAGCACGTGAGTAAACTAATTGTTGTCAGCCAGAACGTTAACATATTTATACCACCTTTACCACATTGGTCGATAGATCCCCCATATTTCATCTAAATGCGTGACTCTCATTTGCAGGAAGTCTGTCAAATAAGTCACCTGCCCCCGAAAAGTTTGAATTTCATCGATGTGCGTAGGGCTTGGCCACCTATCAATGCCCAGAATAGCGTGTCGGACGAAGTTTCGTTCAAATTCCCCTTCGTAAATATCGGAGATGATTTCAATGTGCTGAATCGTTGCTACGGCAGCCGGTCGGATGATTTCATGCCAACGCGTATTCACCAGTTCCACAAATTCGGGGTGTTGTAGCAAATACCAATACCAGTAATGCCGCTGCGCCACATAAAGACCACCAAGTGGCGTTTGATTTTCAATTCCCATCCAATAGGCATTTCCGGCCGAAATATCAAAATCCCAGACCGGCCCGTGATACAGCCTTCGCTCGTCGCCTTGCCCTCTAATTTGCAGAAAAACACTCGCAAAACCAACGTCCATGTTTTTATAAAGCTCTTGCACTAGATAAAAATCAATAAGTGAAGTTAGATCAACCCGCTCGCTAATGGCTTCGAAATCGCCAAATCGAATTAACTCCCCAATTTCAGTTAAAAAGTTCTGCAGGTAAATCATGTGTGCATCGGTTAAAACGGGGGTAGCTGGGTAAATGATTTCGTACAAATAATCACGGTTAAACCCGGCTTCTGCAGTTGAATCCCCCACAATGCCATCGGGATGTGAATTAACCCTGACAAAGTCGATCCCCTCCTCACCGTCAAGATGCGCGCGCCATTCCATTTCGAAGAAGTACTCACTGATTGTTGGGTCTTCATCTGCTGTTAATCGCAGGGTCGGCACAAACGTTCGCTCATCGGTGAGGAGATAAACACCTTGGTATTCATCGTTCACATATAGATGAATCGACCTAGCATCCGGTGTCCAATTTAAGCCGTCTAGCTGCCGCGCAAGGTGAAGGGCGCTGTAGTTTCTTAGCAAACTGCGGTCACCGTGATCCGCCAGTAAAATCCAGTCGGTAGCGATCGTGCCGTTCGTAAACAATTGTTGCGCTTCGTCAAAATGTAAGCGGAGTGGGCGTTTATCAGGCAGTTGAACCCAAGTGGAATTCCCGCGACCGCGTATTTGTCCGGTCAGTGGGTTTAAGGTTGAGAATTCCCCCATATTTTCAAAGATAAACGTACTTTCAATCCGCAGTGTTCGTTCTTGAAATGGTAGCTCATCGCCGATGGTTTGGATGTGAACAGAAGGCAGAAAGCTGATAGAAGTCATGCTGTCAGTCTGGGTCTGGGTCGTTTCAGCAACTGCTCGATCTTCCTCACTTAGCTGAGGCTCACTTTCCGTAAAGGGATAAGTCACCCCAATGATGAGCGGCACCAGTAGTATCAATAATGATAGGGTTAGAAACTTTCCTCTGTTTTTCATAGGTATCCCTCGCTTTTGACCTACTTGCCTTGATATTTCAGCAAAATGGGTAGTTTTTGACCTAGATACCTCGATATTTCGAGAAACTAGGTCATTCATACACTTTTGAACGGCAGAGCGCTTGTAATAGCTTAATCGCGGTACGTTTCGTGTAGGACGATGCTACCGTCTTCGCGGTCGACGTAGATTTCATGTACCGTCCCGCCGTCGCGAATGGCTACGTACCACACTGAGCGACCGCGTTCGAAATCGTTGTCCACTTCGATCAAGCTGCCGCCTGGGACAAGTGCTAAGGCAATTTCGGCTGCACGATCACGCGAAATGCCGTTTGTTTGAGCGGGTGCCGGTGACGCCGCTGGTGAGGCAGCCGGAGATGCCACAGGTGACGCGGCTGGTGCGGCTGGCACAGGAGCCGGAGCTGGGGTTGCTGGGGCTGGAGCTGCGACCACTGCTCCCGAACCTGAACCACTGCTACCACTGCCACTTGAAGCCGTTGGCGCCTTTAGGAATTCTCCGGTTGCTTTCACCACGTAAAACTCCAAGTCACGGCCGCTATATCTAAATTCAATGCTCCATACCGGTACGCTGTTTTCAATATCCGAGTACGCATACACCAAGGTGGCATTTGTAATCCCGATTGTAACTAAATGTTCGCTAGCTAGCTCAATCGCTTCTTCTGCTGTTAAATCACCTGATAACGCAGCGATGTCAGCTACATCTGTTAAGCTCTCTAATCGGACTAATGCGCCTACGGCATCTAAAATGACATGAAATTCTTCCCCCTCGTGATAAACCACCACATCAAAGGTCAACGCATCTGCCTCTGTGTTTAAGTTTAACTCGCGCACCGTGCCACCACCGACGACACTGATCGCAATTTCCCTTGCTTCCACAGCCGTGATTTGTTCCGGCACTTCCAATGCTTCAATGACTGCTGGGACTTCCTCTACTACCTGTTGATTGGTGCGATTAGCGTGAATGGTCGTTGCTGACCAGCCGACAATCACCACTACCAATAATCCAACCAAAATCTTATCCGATAAACGTGCTTCGTTCCAAAACTTTCTCATTTTATTTTCCTCCGTTTCTTTTAGACTACATTTGTAGTTTATGAGTTGTTTTTAAAACGACAAATGTCGTTCATGCTTATATAATACACTTGTCGTTTTAAAATGTCAACCTTTTTTTTTAAAATTTTTTTATTTAATCATCCAGTTCCACTTCATGCTGTAGAATTGTACCGGTTTCCATATCAATGTAAAACTCATGAACCATCCCGTTATGCCTGATATCCACCCACCACGCTGGACGACCGTTTTCCCAATCGCGCTCGACTTCCACTAGGCTTCCAGGTGCAACCGCCATCGCAATTCGAACCGCCTCATCACTAGAAATTTCTGTGACTTGAGGGTCTGCTTGTGACTCATTCACTTCCGTCGGTACCTCGGCCACCTCCGTCGGCTCAGCGGTTTCTACCGCATCGCCCGTCTGATTTCCACTGTCAAAAACGAGCTCAACCACATCATGCGTTAACCGGTGAATGTCCACGCGATAGCGATCACCTTGATACGCCACATAAACACGCATCACCTCGTCACTAATCGGATCGTATGCAACCACGGTACCACCACCGACTGCCGCGATCGCCGCCGCAAAGACGTCATCGTTTTCACCGATAGGCGACACGACCATTTCCTGTTCGCCAACCGTTGGCACTTGCGTCGCAAAAACTGAACCTGACATAACCGTCAGTAACAAGACTAGCGTTAAAAACAAATAAGACGTCGAGCGTTGAGGTGCGGTTGCAGCCATAATCTCTTCTAATCTTTTCTTGATGCCCTTTTTTCCACCGTAAAAATTGGTGGCGAGGGTCGTCATACCTGATTTTTTATCGCCAATCATACTGATGATCACTTCCGCGTAGAAATGGCGATTCTTTAACTCCGACATCTCTAATACTTGCTGGTCACAAGAGGCCTCACCTTCTGTTTGCAACGCCATGTTCATCACATACACAAGCGGATTAAACCAGTGAATCGCAATGGCGATGACCGATAGTAATTTGATCCATAAATCTTTACGACGGTAGTGAATCAGCTCGTGCCTGAAAATCAATTCAAGCTCACTGTCGTCGTAGTTTCGCTCTGGTAGCAGAATAACCGGCTTAAAGAAGCCTGTTAGCATCGACGTTGAAACAAACCCGCAAACCATTAAGCTGACTTTGCTACCCCCAAGGTTCATTTCTAACTTCGTGCGCTCAAACAACTCAAGCGTCGGCACATCCTCCTCAGGCTCTCCCCATCTTTTGATGGCACTCTGAAAGCGAAGGTATTGAAACAAATGATAGCCAATAATGCCGATGGCAACCGCAGCCCAAACGATAAAAACAAGCGTCTGAATCTGAACTTGATTCATGATTGACACGTCGGACACGGCCCTATCAGATGGGGTTTGATCCGCTGCGATCTCTGAGGTTGCGCTACCATTGTCAGCACCGTTTGACTCAGTCGTTAGGGTTGTGTCAACGGCTTCTAACTGTGAGGTTGTTAGATCTGGCAGTGCAATCACACCGTCACCAAACATGGGACGAAAAGGGATAAGAAGTCCCACCATGATGACAACCCACATCACGTAACGCACTTTTGCCGAGATTTTTCTGGCAAAGACGGCGTTGATGACAAAAAGCAGGGCGATGATCAGAGCCATCATCAACGATAACATTAAGAATACTTGCACATTCATAACGATCTCTCCTGTTCTGCTAGCCATGATTTCAAATCGGCTAGATCTGAATCGTTTAACTTTTTCCCGTCGTACATCGTTTTGATCAGGCTTCCAGCAGAATTGCCGCTATAACGAGACATAAAGTCCCCCGTTTCAACTTGCATATAATCTGCCTCATCAATGATCGGTGTATAATTTCGCTCACGTCCGTTTTTGCCACTCGTCAAAAATTTCTTTTCAACCAGTCGCACAAGCATCGTCAAGACCGTTTGTGGTTTCCAATTTTTCTCTTCGCCTAACCGATCCACAATTTGCATCGTTGTAATCGGTGAAGGGTTCCGCCACACAACTTTCATGATTTCAAATTCTGCATCAGGTAACCTTTTTAAACTAGACATGGTATCAACCACCCTTTCTTTTATTTTTTCAATTAGAACGACAGATGTCGGTAATGCGACTAAAAAAATTTCTTTAATTAGCAACGACAGATGTAGTTACATTGTTATAATACACTTGTCGTTTTTAAAAGTCAACCCTTTTTTAAAACTTTTTTCAATTTATTATGATTCCCTTATTAAAATCAACAAAACAAAAAGCAAGCTGCCTCACACCGCTTGCCTCACTACATCCCCAAAATAAACAATTCCAAAGCCAACTGCCCATCCATGCGCCCGGTCTTCACTTGCAAATCAGCCTCTGCGAGCTGCACGATCACCTGATCCAGTTCGTCGCCCCTAAACCTACGCGCCTGCCCCATCGCCACTTTTACTCGATACGGATGCACCCCAAGCTCAGCCGCGATGTCCCGCTCATACATCCCCTGCGCTTGCAACAGCTGAACCTGCTTAAACAGCCGAAACTGGTTCGCGATCATCACGAGCAACTTGATGGGCTCCTCTTTTTGCTTCATCAAATCCGCATAAACCCGGTACGCCATTTCCCCGTTCTTATTCGCCAGCGCCTCGGTCAGCAGAAACACATTATCTGCGATGGTCTGGGGCACTAAATCCCGCAGGAGTACCATCGTCAGCTCCCTATTAGGGTCGTCAATAAAATAGGCCTTTATTTTTTGTAACTCTTTGTATAACGCATCCGCATTTTTCTTGGTGAGGTCGAGGAGCAGGCGGACGGTGGCGTCATGAAAGGTGATGCCACTCCCGGTCAACTCCTGCTTCGCATAGTCAAGGAGATTAAATTCGTTCGGTACGGCGAGCTTGATAAAGTCCGATTTTTTCTTCAGCGATTTGACGACCTTTTTGCGCTCATCGAGCTTTTCATACGGGGCGTGGATGATCAACACGTTTTCCTTACTCGGATTTTCCAGATACGACCCTAATACCTCAATGTCGTGCTCCGGCCCCGCCTGCCGCGAGCCCGTGAGGAAATAAGGATACTTAATGAGCACGGCTTTGCGCTCGGCTAAAAAAGGCGCTGACAACACATCAAAAAGCGCGTCTTGCACCGTCTGCTCCTGCATGTCATAGCTTGTCATATCGTCAGGAGTGATGTGGCAGAGCCGCAAGAGCTCATCAATTTTATTTTTGGCTAAACTATCATAAGGGGAAACGATCGTGTATGTCTTCATGGATCTATTTTAACATTTCTATGGGGCTTTGTATAGCCTGCTGAAATAGAAAATTTCGCACAAAAAAATCCCTATTCAAACCTTTATTCACATACAGCTAAGCACTTAAGGCTGCTACGTTCCCGTCCTGACCTGGTTCGTACCGCCATATTGAATAAAGGTTTCAATAGAGATGATTTAATAAACTAATTTTACCATTTATAGCCTTGAAAGTCAACCTACCGATGACACACAAGGTTAATGCAGTAAATTTTTTATTTTTATGATTTTACTGCACCATTTGCGGGCTTCTACCTTCTGTGAGAAGAAATTATGCAGTGAATTTTTTATTTTTGTGATTTTACTGCATTATTTGCACACATCCACCTTCTGTGAGAAGAAATTATGCAGTGAATTTTGCATTTTTGTGATTTTACTGCATTATTTGTAGGCTTCTATCTTTGGTGAGAAGAAATTATGCAGTGAATTTTTTATTTTTATGATTTTACTGCATTATTTGTACACTTCCACCTTCTATGAGAAGAAATTATGCAGTGAAATTTGCATTTTTATGATTTCACTGCATTTGTATTCTTTAATCATGATTAAACACCTTCTCTCACTGACTATAATTGATATTTTACCATTTCCAAACTCAAATGGCTAGTGAAAAACCTCACTACAATCGTAGTAAGGTTTCACTTCACAACTTATTTCATTTAAATCTGAACGCGCTTCTCTTCTCCGTAGAATGCATTTAGATAGATTTGCTTTAAGTCTGAGATTAATGGGTAACGTGGGTTAGCACCTGTACACTGATCATCAAACGCTTCTTCTGCTAATTGCTCAACCACGCCAACGAAATCAGCTTCAGAGATGCCGTACTCTTGGATTGACATTGGTACGCTTAGCTCAACTTTTAATTCGTTGATCTTCGCGATCAATGCTTCCACTTTTTCCATTTCAGTTTTACCAGCTAGTCCCATGTAGTCTGCAAACTTCGCATAACGCTCGATGGCTTTTGGTGCATGGTACTGCGAAAACGTTCCTTGACGGAATGGCTCATCCGTTGCGTTATAACGAATGACTTCGTTCATTAGCATCGCATTAGCAATACCATGAGGGATGTGGAATTTAGCTCCGATTTTGTGAGCCATTGAATGACAAATACCTAAGAATCCGTTAGCAAATGCCATACCAGCGATACATGACGCGTTCGCCATTCTTTCTTTTGCGACGATTGCTTCAGCACCACCGTGGTAAGATTCTGGTAAATAATCGAACACTAATTTAGCTGCTTCGATTGATAATGGAATCGTATACTCAGTTGCTACTGTCGATACTAATGATTCCATTGCGTGCGTTAAGACGTCAATCCCTGAAGCCGCACACACTGATTTAGGCATCGTTAGCATTAATGCTGGATCTACGATGGCCATATCCGGTGTTAATTCGTAGTCTGCGATTGGATACTTCACACCTGTCGCGTCGTCCGTAATAACTGCGAATGGTGTCACCTCAGAACCTGTCCCTGCGGTTGTCGGAATACATACCATGGTTGCTTTTTGACGTAGTCTTGGGAACTTGTGAACTCTCTTACGGATATCCATGAAGCGAGCCGCTAAGTCTTCGAAGTTTGTTTCTGGGTACTCATGCAGAACCCACATGATCTTCGCCGCATCCATTGGTGATCCACCACCAACTGCTAGGATAACGTCTGGCCCGAATGCATCCATTGCCGCTTTCCCTTTCATCACGTCTGAGATTAATGGGTCCGGGTTAACTTCTGTAAAGACTGTATAAGCGATGCCTAATTTATCTAATTCATCCGTCACGCTCTTTGTAAATCCTAAGTCAAATAAAATTTGATCCGTTACGATGAACGCTTTTTTCTTACCTTCTACTTTTAATTCAGGTAACGCATGCTTTAAACAGCCGAATTTGTGGAACGTTTGACGAGGCACAGTAAACCAAAGCATATTCTCTCTCCTCTTCGTGATCGTTTTAATGTTAATTAAGTGCTTAGCACCAACGTTTTCTGATACTGAGTTGTTCCCCCACGATCCACAACCTAACGTCAATGAAGGCATGATTTCGAAGTTGAATAAGTCTCCAATGGCACCGTGTGAAGCTGGTTGGTTAACTAAGAACGTCGTTGTTCTCATTTCAGCTGCCATCGCCATAATCGCGTCGTTTTGGGCAATTTCATCTGCATAGATCACCGATGTATGACCAAGACCACCTTGCTCAACTAAATCACGCGCCATTTCGATTGCTTGCTCATGCGACTTTGACTTGTACATCGCTAAGACAACTGATAATTTCTCATGTGCAAACGGCTCATCGAACGACGTATCCGTTACTTCACCAACGAGTACTTTCACATCTTTTTCAATTTCAAAGCCAGCTAACTCAGCAATTTTCCATGCTGGCTGACCAACGATTTTCGCGTTTAACGCACCGTTTACTAATAAGATGTCACGTACTTTTTGTAACTGATCTTTATTTAACAATAACGCATTACGCTTCTTCAATTCCGCTTTAACCGCTGCGTAAATGCTCTGATCCACGATAAGCGCTTGCTCAGACGCACAGATCACACCGTAATCAAACGACTTCGACAATAGCACCGAGTTAACTGCCATTTCAATGTTAGCCGTTTTGTGAATAACAACTGGCGTGTTACCCGCACCTACACCGATTGCTGGCGTTCCTGATGAATAAGCAGCCTTAACCATTCCCGGTCCACCCGTTGCTAGAATGATGTCCGACTCAGCCATCACTGCGTTCGTTAATTCTAAACTTGGCGCATCGATCCACCCGATTAAACCTTTAGGCGCACCTTCAGCCTCAATCACTTCACGGATGATTTTCGCTACTTCGTTCGTACAATTCTTTGCACGCGGATGCGCAGAAATCATGATCGCATTTCGAGTTTTAATGGCCATTAAGATTTTAAAGCAAGCAGTTGATGTTGGGTTAGTTGTTGGGATAACCGCCCCAATAACACCAATCGGCTCAGCAACACGGACAACTCCCGCTGCGTGATCTTCTTCTAGAACCCCACACGTTTTAGCATCGCGATACTTGTTATAAACAATTTCCGACGCGTAATGGTTTTTGATGATTTTATCTTCGACAAGACCCATTCCTGTCTCCTCCACTGCCATTTTAGCTAATGGAATTCTAAGGTTGTTGATCTTCATTGCTGCTTTATAAAACAGCTGATCAATTTGTTCTTGTGTAAACTTAGCGAACTCGCGCTGAGCTTCTCTCATTGATGCTAGTGTTGACATCAACTCTTCTACATTTGTTACTTGATTTGGCATACCAAACCCTCCTAAGAAATTTAGTTGTGAAAAAACTAGGTTAAATTATTCACAAATTAACACCAGAGGATTATAACATAACTTCGTCACTTTGTGAATATTTTTCGCGTTTTTTTTTTATGAAAACGTTCCTGATTATTATTTATTCCTTTATGTGCTCATTCTGGTCAGCGGGCGTTGATTTTATACGCTTTGGCCTGTGACAAAGCAAAAAAAGAACATTTAAAAAACCGTCTGGCATTTATCAGCCAGACGGTTTTCTTTGCTAACTTAAATTTGAACGCGTTGCTCTTCGCCATAGAAGGCGTTGAGGTAAATTTGCTTTAAATCAGAGATTAATGGGTAGCGCGGGTTTGCTCCTGTACACTGATCATCAAATGCCTCTTCCGCAATCGTATCCAGTGACGCTAAGAAATCTGCTTCTGCGATACCGAATTCTTGAATCGACTTCGGTACACCTACTTCATTCTTCAACTCATTGATCTTAGCGATTAAGCCATCGATTTTTTCTTCGTCGTTACGACCCGTGATGCCTACATATTCAGCTGCTTCTGCGTAGCGTCTGATCGCTTGTGGCTCTTCGTACTGGGCGAACGTTCCCATGCGGAATGGTTCATCGGTAGCGTTGTAACGAATGACTTCGTTGATTAACATCGCATTGGCAATCCCGTGTGGGATGTGGAACCTGGCACCGATCTTATGCGCTAACGAGTGGCAAATACCGAGGAACGCATTTGAGAAGGCCATCCCTGCGATTGCTGACGCATTTGCCATTCTTTCTTTCGCATACACGGCATCCGCTCCCCCGTGGTACGATTCTGGTAAATAGTCAAAGACGAGTTTTGTTGCCTGCAGAGACAGTGGGATGGTGTAGTCCGTTGCTACGATCGAAACGAGTGACTCTAGGGAATGGGTTAACACATCAATTCCTGATGCAGCACAAACGCTCTTTGGCATGGTTAGCATGAGCTCTGGGTCAATAATCGCCATGTCCGGTGTTAATTCGTAATCCGCTAGTGGGTACTTTACGCCTGTTTTATCGTCGGTGATTACGGCAAATGGCGTAACTTCTGAACCTGTACCTGCGGTTGTTGGGATCGCAACCATGTTTGCTTTGATGCCTAGTTTCGGGAACTTGTGAACACGTTTCATGATGTCCATAAAGCGCGTCGCTAAGTCTGGGAAGTTTGTTTCTGGGTACTCGTATAGGATGTGCATGATTTTCGCTGCATCCATCGGTGAACCGCCACCTAGTGCGATGATTAAATCCGGTTGGAAGGCGTTCATCGCTTCGGTTCCTTTGTGAACGTCTGATAATAATGGGTCTGGGTTAACGTCTGCGAAGATCGTGTACTGAATGCCGAGCTTATCAAGTTCGTCGGTGACTTTTGACGTGAAGCCTAAGTCGAATAAAACTTTATCCGTCACGATAAAGGCTTTTTTCTTGTTTTCGCCAGCAAGCGTTGAAAGGGCTGGGGCTAAGCTGCCAAACTTCTGATAAACTTTCGGTGGTAAATGGAACCAAAGCATATTCTCTCTCCTTTTCGTGATCGTTTTAATGTTAAGCAAGTGCTTCACGCCCACGTTTTCCGATACTGAGTTGTTCCCCCACGAACCACAACCAAGCGTTAACGATGGCATGAGTGCAAAGTTGAATAAATCGCCAATCGCACCGTGCGAAGTCGGCTGATTCACTAAGAAGGTTGTTGTGCGCATACGAGCAGACATCGCTTCAATGTCTGCTTTCGCAACCGACTCATCCGCATAAATACCAGATGTGTGCCCTAGCCCGCCTTGCTCAACAAGATGCCATGCTTTTTCAACCGCTTCTTCGTGCTTTTTCGTTTTGTACATCGCCAAAACAACCGATAGCTTTTCGCGTGCCAGTGGCTCTTTTTCAAAGTCAGTCTCTGCGACTTCTCCGACTAGCATCTTGACATCTTTGGCAATGTCAAACCCTGCCATTTCAGCGATCTTCCAAGCTGGCTGACCGACGATTTTACCGTTTAGTACACCGTCGATGATCACCACGTTGCGAACGGCTTCTAGTTGCTTTTTGTTCAGGATTAACACGTTACGTTTTTTAAGTTCAGATTTCACGGCTTCATAAATCGACGCATCCACAAGAATCGCTTGCTCCGATGCACAGATCACCCCGTAATCAAACGTTTTTGATAAGATAATCGAGTTAACCGCCATTTCAACTTTCGCCGTCTTATGAAGGATAATCGGCGTGTTACCAGCTCCTACCCCGATCGCTGGCGTTCCTGATGAATAAGCGGCCTTTACCATGCCTGGTCCACCGGTTGCTAAAATCGTATCCGTTTCTTTCATTACCGCGTTCGTTAACTCAAGGCTTGGTGTATCAACCCAACCAATTAACCCTTTTGGTGCGCCTGCTTCTTCGATCACTTCGCGCATGATTTTCGCCGTGTAATTCGTACATTCTTTGGCACGTGGATGCGCAGAAATCATGATCGCATTGCGTGTTTTAATCGCCATTAAGATTTTGAAGCAAGCGGTAGACGTTGGGTTTGTCGTTGGAATAACCGCCCCAATAACACCAATCGGCTCCGCAATTTTTTGAATGCCTGCTGCTGCGTCCTCTTCTAACACACCGCATGATTTCACATTGCGATATTTGTTGAAAACGATTTCAGATGCGTAATGATTCTTGATGATTTTATCCTCAACTAATCCCATGCCTGTTTCTTCGACAGCCATTTTAGCAAGGGGAATACGTGCATTGTTTACAACCATTGCTGCTTTGTAAAAGAGGTCATCCACTTGTTCTTGCGTAAACTTCGCAAATTCTTGCTGCGCCGCTCGCATCGCTTCAAGTGTCACCGTTAATTCCTCAATGTTTGTCACTTTGTTTAACATACTTACATCCTCCTCAAAGATTATCACTTGTCGTTTTTATTTGTTGAGTTCCTGTCACGATGCCTTCTCAGTTGGCCAGTCCTGAACAGGCATTCATGACATAAGAAACTCTTGAAAGTATTGTACCACAGGGGCTTCACAAATGCAAGCGATTCCAAAAATGTAAATAAATTATTTAAATCACAAAAAAATCACCTGCTTTTTTAACACGCGAGCTTTCGGTGATGGCACAATGTTTAGCGCTTTCTAAATTGTTTATGAAAACAATTATCTTTCGAAATAAAATTTGCAAATGAAAATAAGTTAATTTTGTCACAAGAAAAAAGCGCTGATTAGCAGCGCTTTTCATGAAAAACATCAGAAATTTTGCCGAACGCTTCAAGCGCCAAAGCCTCCGCTCGCACGCTTGGCTCAATGTTAATAAGGGCTAATGTCTGTGTGATTTCTTCCTTCGATAACCCTTCAAAATAGCTTGACAGGTTGTTCAATAACGTCTTGCGCCTTTGTTTAAAACACGCGTGAACCAATTCCATAAAGAAGATCTCGTCTTTAACAACCACTGGAGGCTGCGCTTTTCGCTTCAGTACTACCACCGCAGAATCCACATTTGGTGGGGGAATAAAGACGTCGCGTGGCACGTTAATCGCAATCTCCACATCGCAATAATACTGCACCGCAATCGACAGCGCATTATAGTCCTTCGTTCCTGGACTAGCTGATAAGCGACGGGCGACTTCTAACTGCATCATGACCACGTAGCGGTCTATTGGTAGTCGCGCCTCAATCAACCCCATCAAAATCGGCGTGGTGATGTAATACGGCAAATTGGCCACCACCGCGATGTCGTCAGCCGGCATTTCTTGTGCTATCATCGCCCTGACGTCTGCCTTCAAAATGTCCTCGTTGATGATCATCACGTTCGGATATGGCGACATGACCTCTTCTAAAATCGGGATCAACGTCGTATCGATCTCATACGCAACCACCTTTTTCACTTGGCGCGCGAGATACTCCGTCAACGCCCCAATTCCAGGCCCGATTTCAATCACCGATGTGTGCGCGTTCAACCCGGCCGCATCGATGATCTTTTTTAAAATATTACCGTCGGTCAAAAAATTCTGCCCAAACTTTTTCTTGAATCTGAAGTCATGTTTCTCGATAATGGCACGGGTTCTTGATTTATTTGATATATCCATGTTATAGCCTCACAAAATAAAAGTCAAAATGAATAGCATATTGACTTTTTGCATATCATATATTATAATAATAAGTAATAAGGGTTGAGCAAGATCTAGCGATCTTACTCGTTGGTATGGTATTACTTGTTGTCTAGTGTTGGTGCACTAGACTTTTTCTTTGCCTTCAAATGCTTGTGAGCAAGCTTAGCTGACTTGAAAATCAGCTCAGTTACAAACTTACAGCCAAATGCGAAAAGCAAGTAATCCATAACGACACCCCCTTATCGCGTGACGTTGCCCAAAATGGGCTGAAATAAGTATATCACAAAACTATCGCATTTACTATAGCAAAGTTTAGCTAATTTTCGCTTTTTTCAAAAACTTCCAACACCTGCTCCTCGCTAATTCCAAACAGATTTAACCTGTGCATCAACTGCTTCCCATTCACGTATCCGATGCCTAACCTGCTTGCTAACCATTCACGTTTTTGTTTACTTTTGGCGTGACCAATTAAATCGAGTTGGACTAAAAAGGCTTGCGTAATCTTTTGTTCATTACCAGCCGCTGGTGTCATGGCCTGTTTGAGGGCTTTTTTTATGACTTCCGCATTTGCATGTTCAACGCCGAGCCCTTTTCCCGATTTTGGCTTTGCGTTAGCTTTATCTAAGTAGGCGTGCTTGGCATCGGGGACAATGTTACTAATCGTCTGCCTAATCTTCTGTCCCGGAAAATCGGGATCGGTGAAGACAATAATGCCGCGATGTTTTTGCAATGCCTCTATTTGCGCAAGCTTTGTTTCATCCAAGGCGGATCCCCCGGTCTCAAACGTTTCGATCTCACCGAACACTTCTTTTAAGCGACGTGTATCGTCACGGCCTTCGACGATAATGACTTCTTTATACATGGACAGACCTCCCTATTAATGCTTCGAGGGCTTTTTCGAGTTGTTCTTTATTAGCACTTGCTTTGACATGATCGAGCGCGAGGAAGATGGTGCTCTTCTTTTTCGGCGCGTTGACGATGCCTTGGATAATGTTGGACACTGTCGATATTTCCCGGGAAATGCCGTCAGCTGTTAGAATGTCGATGCTTTCACAGTCAAGGCCGTAGTGGTCATAGGTCGATTGTTCGTGATTAAAATTAAATAAATAGCTCACTGTGTCGATGTTGGCCATTTCCATGGCAGATGCGAGTTGCTCGTATAGCTGGGGACTGTTTTCCTGGGGCTCGTAGTCGAACTCTTTTAAAAGGCCTCTGTTTAAGAATTTGCTGGCCAGGTCACGGAGGGTTGCATCAGATTCTTCTAAAAAGAAGCCAGCGAACGTTGTGATAACGCCATCGTCGAAGCGCAGATAGGTATTAATGTTGATGTCTGTGGTGGCGAATAGTTCGTGGAAGAGTCGCATGTCGCAGTTGAATGCGTAGCCGTCTGTCAACAGTTTTTTGACACGTGTCAGGAGGGATTGGATGAGGAAATTGAAGCTCAAGGAACAATCGTGTAAGTAGACTTGCCAGTACATTTGGTAGCGGCTAAAGAGGTAGTCTTCGATGGCGTGCATGCCCGAGTGTTTGAAGGCGATTTTTCCGTTTACGACGCGCATGGTTCGCAGGATACGCTCGAGATCGATTTCGCCGTATGGGGTGCCTGTGAAATATGAATCTCTGAGGAGATAGTCAAGACGATCAGCGTCGATTTCCGAAGAGATGAGGCTGACGATTAACCGATTGGGGTGTTTTTTAGCAATGACATCACTGACTTCTTGGGAAAAGCCTGTTTGGTAACCCTCGAGGAGATGGTTAATCTGTGTGTGCTCAAGCAAGATTCTGCGCGTGAAATCCTCGTGATCAATGTTGAGAACCGTTTCGAACGAGTGGGAGAACGGGCCGTGGCCGAGGTCGTGAAGCAATGCTGCGCAGAGAATCAGCATGCGTTCGGAATCTGTGAACCTAGTGCCTTGTTTGTTGAGCACATCGATCATGCGGCGGGCAATGAAATAGACACCTAGTGAATGCGAAAAACGGCTATGCTCAGCCGTTGGGTAGACGATGTGAGTGCCGCCAAGCTGCTTGATGCGACGGAGGCGTTGAAATTCTGGTGCTTCGATGAGTTCCCAGATAAGCTTGTCTGTGACTCTGATGAAACTGTGGATGGGGCATTTGAATACTTTTTCGTCAGCTAATGCTTGCATGGCTGTGACCTCCAATCGATATTACTCTCATTATATCGGAAATCTGGTGAACATTCAAGGGAATCCTTTTTTGAATAATGTGGGCTTAGTGAGAATACAGGTTTTTTATGCTTTTCATTCAAATACCTGTATTATCCACTCATCGCAGAAACAAGGGTGCCCCCGATCTCATCTTTTACAGACAAAGTACGCCCGATTCACTTCCCCTTAAATCCCCTCAAACACTTTCCCTGGGGCATAAGGCTTAAATGTGTAACCCAAATCAAGCAGATGCTCAATCACCCGCGGCAGCGCCTCCACCGTTCGCTCATATTCATGGAACAACAACACAATCTCATCCGCATCCTCAAAGCGTTTCAGCTCGCACACAACCTCCGAATAAATCTCATCCGCATTTTTCTTTGCCCAATCCTTCGAATCCACGTGCCAATCAATGCAATGAAGCCCTGCATCCTCAACCGCACGGTAATGCGTCGCGTTAAAATGACCTTTTTTTCCATACGGTGCGCGACACAAATTCGTCACCTGTCCCGTTCTTGTTGCCACCTCGTCTCGCAGCTCAAGCATCTCTGCAACAAAATTAGCTGACGCATTCTGTGACCAATACAACGTATTTTTATCGTGCGTCATCGTATGTAACGCAATGTGATGCCCCTCATCTACCATCCGGTTTAAAATCTCATCCGCATTCGGAATGTAATCAAACTGCGCACCCAATACAAAAAATATACCTGATATGCCATACTCGTTCAACACATCCAACAACTCTTCCGTGTAAATCGACGGCCCATCATCGAACGTCAAATAAGCAATTTTTTCCTTTTTACACTGCTTATCATCCCCTTTAATAAAACCAAAAAACTTTTCTTCTTTTTCAACCGCCTGTACACGAATAGCGGCACAAAATAGGATCGCTAAAGCTGCAAATCCCATGATGATTGTTTTTTTACTTAATTTCACAAAATCACTTCCTCTTGAAGGGTTAGAAATACAAAAAATACGAAATAAAAATACTAAACAAGACCAATTTGCACGTCTTGTTTAGTATTTCCAAGTTTGTAAAATTAAATCATTTTGTCGAATTTTAATACAAGATTTAATTTCACTGTGTGTCATCGATAAACATCGCTTTAGACGTTTTTATCGTCGCTCTTCTTTTTCATCGCTGCCGCAATCGCACCACCTAGAAGCAATGCGCCTCCAACACCTAATCCAGCGACAACTGCTCCTGTATCTGGCAACGTTGGTCTGCTTGGCATAGACGGTACTGTTGGTGCTGGCGTCGATGGATCCGTTGGACACTCAACCTCTGGGCAATCTGGATCTGGACAATCCGGCTCAGTAGGCTGCGTTGGAACTTCAATCTCCACAGCTAGTGTTTGTCTAGCCATCCACTCCCATACCGTCTCACTGTTGTAAGTCGGAATGTTGCGAGCTAAGAAGATCCATGACCAATGTCCGTTGAACGTCATGCCGTCAACCGTTACCGTTTCGAATCCTGTGCGAATTGAATCAGTTAATAATTCATTAATTCTAATTGAGATTGGCGTATCTCTTTCACAGTCGTACGAATGAATGAGCCACATTGGAACATGAGCAATGGCTAACAACTGCGCATCTGGCATGTTCTCAACCGTCACACCTGCTGGACACACTGGCACAAGTGCTGCAAAGAAGTCAGGATGTGCAATCGCTGTTCTTAACGTCATCGCGCCACCTGCTGATGGTCCAGATAAGTAGATACGGTTCATGTCAACGTTGTTGTTTGCTGCGAACTCAACGATTAAATCCATCACTGCTTCAATCGTAATGTCCACATCAACGCCCCACGAAGACTGAGCTTGAGGTGCTAAGACGTACGCACCACCGAAGATGTCTTGTGCTTCATCCGTCATAAAGCCTAACGCACCACGGTTAGCTAGTAACTGTGACATGTTGTTCTGGCTTAGACCAACGATGCCACCTTCTCCACCACCGTGTAACCAAACAATTAACGGCTGGTTTGTAGAATCAGCTGGTACGAAGTAACGATAGTTCAATCCTGCATAAGTGTTAAAGCCAAACTGACCCACTTCAGGTCTGATGATCACATCAGTCTGAGTAAATACAACACCTGATTCTAGCGTTCCTTCTGCTAACGGAATATCAGCTGTAACAGTAATTGCATAGTCTAAATCTAATACTAGGTTTCGACTTGCACCAGGCGCCATTGTCCAAGCGAGTGTTCCTTCACCTGCACCAAACGACTCTTGGTTAACTGCTAAGTCAATGTATAACGTAGCACCATCCACTTCGAACCCAGTGATCACACGCTCTGCATCTTCAACTTGACCGAATGCCATCGAGCCTTCTGGTAAGTCATAAGACAGTGAGTGCGTCGCTAAGATGTCGAACATTTCTGGTGTTAATGACTCAAGGTCCCACGCACCTTCTTCTAACGTAAGGATCACGCGGTTAATGGCTTCACCTGCATCGTAAACGTGTGCGTGTAAGTCAAACTCACCTACAACGACTGCTTCTTCTGCTGGTAATGTCTGACGAGCAATCCACTCCCACACCGTTTCATTGTTATAAGTCGGAATGTTTTGACCTAATAAAACCCATGACCAGTGTCCGTTAAACGTTCCAGTTCCTGGCACGTATACCGTCTCAAATGGCGTATAAACAATATCAGGTAATAAGCTATGAATGCGTTGTGAAATTGGTGCATGCGCCTCACAAGCGTGAGAATAGATCAACCACATTGGAACGTGAGCAATTGATAATAGCTCATGATCCGGCGTTCCTGCTACACTAATGACCGGACAAACCGGAATCATTGCCGCAAAGAAGTCTGGGTTAGCAATCACTGTACGAATGGTCATTGATCCACCTGCTGATCCACCTGAAATGTAGATACGGTTCATATCTACGTTGTGGTTCGCTGCAAAGTTTTCAATTAATGCCATCGCATCGTCAATGATCGCATCGCCACCCCATCCGCTTGTTGCTTGCGGTGCTAAAACATACGCACCACCAAAGATCTCTTGCGCTTCATCCGTTACAAACGCAGTTGCGCTACGATTTGCAAGTAATTGCGTCATGTTGTTTTGGCTAATCGCCGTTCCACCTTCACCAGCTCCATGGAACCAAACGAATAGTGGGCGTCCTTCATCTCTTGCGTTTGAGTTTTCAGGAACGAAGTATTGGTAGTTTAATCCAGCGTAATGACCAGCTTCAAACAAATCAAACTCAGGTCTAATCAGTTCGTTTTGTACGAAATCAGATCGTTGTCCGTCGAGCGACCCGTCTACTAACGGAATATCAGCGTTAAGTCTAATTGTGTAATCTAAATCCATCACTAAGTTTCTACCTACACCGCCACCTTGCACCCAAGATAACGTATTAGCGCCTGGTAAGAAGCCGACTAATGGTCCTGTTAAATCAAGAACAACTAAATCAATGTGTAGCGTACTACCATCTTCTGAAACTTCGAAAGCGTTGATGATTCTTGCCTGGTTATGAACCTGTCCGAATCCCATAGCTCCCGCTGGTAAATCATAAGATAATGTGTGCGTTGCACGTACGTCAAACATTTCCGGTGTTAGAGCTGAAACATCCCATGCACCTTCTGCTAATGTAAGGCTCACGCGATCCACTGCTTCTCCACCGTCATAAACATTGGCAATCATATCAAACGCGCCAACTTCATCAGCTAACGTTTGACGAGCCGTCCACTCCCAAATGGTTTCGCCATCAGTTTGATCCCAAGCTGATACGCCATCTGTGTGACGAGGCATGTTACGTGCGACATAAATCCAGTTCCAATGACCGTTAAATTCCATACCGTCAACGATAACGTTCGGATATAACGTGTAGATTGAGTGTGGCAGTAAAGCATGAATTCTACTCGACGTTGTTGCTGGTGGTGTCGTTGTATCGTTTTCTGCATTAATTAGCCACATTGGAATATGCGCCAAAGATAAGATTGCCTCATCTGGGAATGCGACTGGGTTAATCGCTGGACAAATTGGGACTGCTGCTGCAAAGAAGTCTGGGAATTGAATTAACATTCTCATCACTTGTCCACCACCTGCAGACGCACCGTAAATTGAAATACGGTTCATGTCTACGTTGTGGTTTGCTGCATAGTCAAGAATTAAATCCATTAGCGGTTGAACCTGAGCTGGTCCCCATCCGCTTGGTGCTTGTGGGGCAATGACGTGTGCGCCACCGAAGATCGTTTGTGCTTCTTCGGTTACAAACGCTGTTCCACCACGGTTTCCTAATAATTGTACGATGTTATTTTGGTTCGTTGGTAAACCACCTTCACCCATTCCGTGTAACCAGATCACTAATGGACGGTCTGGGTTACCTGGTACTTCAGGTGCGAAGTAACGGTAGTTAATACCACCGTATGAAGCTTCACCAAATTGATCAACTTCTGCTCGGATAACATCCGTGCTTTGACCAAAGATAGAACCTGCTGCCATGACTAAGTCATCGCCTAAATCGATGTCTTCTAATAAGTTAATTTCATAATCAAGATCTAAGACAATGTTTCTGAATCCTGGGAATAAGAATCTTAACGTTCCTTCTCCTGGACCAAACGACTCTTGATTAACCGCTAAATCAATGTATAGTGTAAGACCATCCACTTCAAAGCCTATCACTTCTCTTCGAGCTGCCGTTCTTGTCGCATCCGTCGGTAAGAAGTGCGTCGCATAGATTTCAAACGTCTCTAAATCTAAGGCATCGACATCCCATGCCCCTTCTTCTAATGTGATACTAATACGATGTACAGCCTCTCCTGCATCAAAGACATGAGCGTGAACATCAAAGATGTAGTCTGGCTCGACGATTGGTAAGCTTTGCTCTGCGATCCACTCCCAAATTGATAAACCATTATGCTCAGGAATGTTACGTGCCATTAAGATCCATGACCAGTGACCGTTGAACGTCATACCATCAACCGTTACCGTCTCGAATCCTGTACGAATTGAATCCTCTAGCAAGGCATCTAATCGAAGTGCATTCGGCGTATCGCTCGTACATGCATACGAATGAACCACCCACATTGGTACATGTGCAATTGATAATAATTGCTCATCTGGCATGTTTGTTGCATTCATCATTGCCGGACAAACCGGAATAATCGCTGCGAAGAAGTTTGGATTCGCAATAACCATTCGAAGTGACATATAAGCCCCAGCTGAGCCACCAGTAATGTAAATGCGACTAGTATCAACATGATGAGTTTCAACATAATGAGTGATAACGCTCATTAAGTCGTTAACTTGACCTGCTGACCACATGCTTTGCGATTGTGGCGCAAGTACGTGAATACCACCAAAAATTTCTTGTGCTTCATCTGTCACGAAGGCAGTACCACCACGGTTACCTAATAATTGTGTAATATTATTTTGGTTTCCTGGCATGCCACCTTCACCCATTCCATGTAACCAAATGATTAATGGGCGATCACCCGTTGCATCTGGTGTGAAATAGCGATAATTAATGCCGTTATGCGTACTTGTGTTGAATAAATCAACTTCTGCTCTAATAACATCTGCACTTTGCCCAAAGATTGAGCCTGCTTCAATGATACCATCAACGAGTGTGATATCTGCTAACAAATTAATTTCATAATCTAGGTTCAAGACAACGTTTCTAAATCCTGGCATTAAGAACCTTAACGTGCCTTCTCCTGGACCAAATGCCGCTTGGTTAACCGCTAAGTCGATGTATAACGTGCTTCCATCTACTTCGAAACCTGTGATTTCCCTTAATACTGCTGTTTGGTTTGTATCCGCTGGTAAGAAGTGCGTCGCGTAGATTTCAAAGGCATCCGCACTTAAGGCATCGACATCCCATGCACCGTCTTCTAACGTTATGCTAATGCGATGTACAGCCTCTCCTGCATCAAAGACATGAGCATGAATATCAAACAGGTAATCCGGTTCTGCTAATGGTAAGCTTTGACGAGCCGCCCACTCCCATACCGTCTCACCGTTGTAAGTTGGGATGTTGCGTGCCATTAAAATCCATGACCAGTGACCGTTAAACGTCATGCCATCAACCGTTACCGTCTCGAATGGCGTATGGATCGCACCTGGCACCTCATCTCTTACTCTTAATGACATTGGTGCATGCGCCTCACACGCTTCTGCGTTAATGACCCACATCGGAATTCTTAATGCTTCTAACATTTCGCGTGGCGTGTCTTGTGCAGAAATAACAGGACAAACTGGGAACGCTGCCGCGAAGAATCCAGGATTTGCAATCACTGTGTGTAATGTCATAAAGCCACCTGCTGATCCACCTGTTACATAAATGCGACTTGTATCAACGTTGTTGTTGGCAATGTACTCATGAAGTAAAGACATGAAAGTCTCGATGTGACCTGCTGTATTAGCTCCCATCCAATCGTTAGGTGCTTGTGGAGCAATGACGTGCAGACCGCCAAAGATTTCTTGCGCTTCGTCTGAGACAAACGCTGTACCACCGCGATTACCTAATAGCTGCACGTAGTTGTCAGCACCTAGTACCGAGCCACCTTCGCCAATACCATGGAACCAAATCATTAATGGTAAATCCCCATCAGCATCTGGTGTGAAATAGCGATAAGGCATACCATTATGTACGTTAGCACCGAATAAATCAACTTCTGCTCTAAAGATGTTTTCGCTTTGAGTGAACACCGTTTCAACATCAAGAACCGTACCATCCGCTAAAGCGATTGGCTCAAGTAACTCAATCACGTAATCAAGATCCATGATTAAGTTTCTACTAATAGCACCCGTTGTCCAAGATAGTGTGCCTTCACCTGCACCAAATGCGGCTTGGTTAACGGCTAAATCGATGTATAGTGTGCTTCCGTCTTCAGAAACCTCAAAGCCAGTGACGATCCTTTCTGCATCGGTGGCCTGTCCGAATCCCATTGATCCTGCTGGTAGTTCATGCGGTGACGTGTGCGTTGCTAAGATTTCAAACGACTCAAGATCCAGTTCATCTAAATCCCATGCACCTTCTTCTAGCGTCAAGCTAATGCGATCAACCGCCTCACCTGCATCGTATACCGTTGCATGCAAATCAAATGTCAATGCTGCTGCTGGCGCTAATGCTTGCTGCGCCATCCACGACCAAACGCTTTGTCCGTTGTAAACTGGCATGTTACGACCAAATAATACCCAAGCATAGTGACCACTCAATTCGCCACCAAGTTCAGGAATATAAATGTTTGTAAACGGCGTGTGAATAACACCAGGTACGTGCTCAGCTACGCGCGCAGCCATTGGCGCATGCGCTTCACAAGTTAACGAGTTAATCACCCACATCGGCGTTGTTACCCCTGCGAGCGCTTCGTCTGTTACACTAGCACCGAACAAAACTGGGCATAATGGTACGACCGCTGCAAACATATCTGGGTTAGCTAATGCCATTCTTAATACCATGTATCCGCCTGCTGATGGACCTACAATGTAAATGCGGCTAGCATCAACGTTGTTATTAGCAACGTACGCATTGATCATGCTTGTCGCTGTTGCCACGTGACCAACCGTGTTGCCACCCATCCAGTTGTTTGGTGCTTGTGGAACTAATACGTGCGCACCGCCAAAAATGCTCTGTGCTTCTGCACTTACAAGCGAGGTTGCACCTCTTGTTCCTAAGATGGTTGTGCTATTGTTTTGGTTAATCGCAGACCCACCATCTCCAATACCGTGGAAATAAACCACTAATGGACGATCGCCATCGACGCTTGGACGGAAATAACGGTAATTCATACCACCGTGCGAACTTGCACCAAACAAGTCAGCTTCCGGTCTAATCACAGTACTAGTTTGAACAAACTCAGTCTCTGCGAGTAGAACATCGTCACCAGCTAGTGCAACATCCTCAGGTAAAACAACCGTATAATCAAGATCCATTAATAAACCTCGACCACCTTCAACAGTTGGTGCCCAAGAGATGGTTGGCTGTCCTGCTGGGAAAGCTGCGATGTCAACTTCTAAATGAATGTGTAACGTTCTGCCATCTGCTGACACATCAAAACCAGTAACGGTTCTTGCCACTGGCTCATCCGTTTGTCCAAATCCAAGCACATCATATGGTAAAACATGCATGGCATAGATATCAAACGTATCCGCCGTTAATGCCGCAAGATTCCAAGTTCCACTATCTAAAGTGATTAAGATGCCGTCAACTGCCTCTCCGCGATCAAAGACATTAGCATGCAAATCAAAAGCTAATTGACCAGCTTCTAATTCAATCTCTTCTGGTTCTTCAACGTCTAACTCAACTTCCGGCTCTTCTGCTGGAACATCAAGTTCTGGTGACTCATCTTCGTATGCTGTGTATTCTTCTTCAAGATCAGCATCTTCCAAATCGCCATAGCCCTCATCGTCATCAATATCTCCTAAATCTCCTAAATCTACGAGATCTGATTCGATGTCCTCATACGATCCCCAATCAACATCCGCATAAGCTTCAACGTCTTCCGTCATAGGTTGAGCGGCAGTTGGTGCAATGGGAAGTGATCCAAGAACTAAAACACAGACGAGAAAAGAGATTAAAACCTTTTCCATCTTTTTTATCCTCTCTGACATAATTTACTCTCCTTTTTTGTAAAGTCATGATCCTACTCCAGATCATGCTAGTGAAAAGTTTGATCAATGTACCAAAAAGTCTGTGACACGCTTCTTTTACTATTCAGCACCACCTTTTGTTTGATTTAAGATTTCTACCTTTGTAGAATGCGCTTCCAACAAACTTTCTCTTCCATCATAATACAAAGGGCGTTTTTTGTAAAGGCTTTTACTAATTAATGCGCCACAAAAAAAACAGGTTTTGAAAAAAAGAACCTGTTTTTTATGGAATGGTAACGGTTAAGAAAACACGCCCATGCCCCCACCGTAAATCAATGCGATTAAAATAACGAGTGACGGGTGAATTTTTCTTTTTTCTAACAAGTAATATGAGCCCACGCCCAAGGCAACGACATGCCAAATCGCCATGGCTGCAAACGAAACGATAAAGTTTTGCACAACGATGATCCCTAACAACACAGCAACCGTTGGCTTAATGTATAAAGACATGCGTTTCACACGCGGCGAATCCTTGTGTTTCATCAAAAAATTCATTAACATAATCTTTAAAACCAGCGAAGGAACGACCGTGGCAACAAGCGCGACGATGGCGCCAATAATATGAGCTTGAGAAAAGCCAATTGAACCGGCCATTTTTGTCGCGATGGGTCCTGGTAAAGCGTTCCCCGCGGCTAACATTTCAATAAATTCATATTCGGTCATCCAGCTATACACGTCAACCACTTCGTGCTGGACAAGCGGGATCGTAGCGGGTCCACCCCCATACCCGAGGATGTTGGTGATGAAAAAGACCCAGAAAATTTCAAGATACTCTAGTATTAGGGTTGCAAAAGCAATCATGATTCATCACCCCCGTTAGCGGTGTTTTGCGTTTTCACGGGCATGAACAACGCGAGGGCAATCACGCCTCCGACCACAATCGCAGGATGAAGATTTAATGTGACAACCAGCAGCGCAACGATGGCCAGTTGACCTAGCACAAGCAGCCATTTCATTTCCTTGGCGGCCGCGGTTAAAAATTGCCACGCCATGATTCCCAGCATCACACCTACAACCGGGACAATCGCTTGCAACATGCCGGCAACAACGGAATATTCGCGAAAGCGCGTCAACGTCTCAAGTAGCAAAATCAGCAAAATCACCGACGGTAAAATCGTCGCACAAACGGCGATCATCGCCCCTGTTACACCTGCTGTTCGGTAACCCAGATAACCGGCCATTTTCGTGTTAATCGGACCGGGCAAAGTGTTGCTAATGGCCACGATTTCACCGAATTCATCCTCAGTGACCCACCCGTATTTATCCACCACTTCTCGCTGAATGAGTGGCAAACACGCCATCCCACCGCCGAAACCAAGAACTCCCGCTCGTAAAAATCCCATCGTCAGATCTTTGTACTTTTTCAATGTGGAAACACCCTTTCTTTGCATACATTGACAAAAAACAATCCAGCAGGTGGCATTCACCTGATAGATTGCTTTTTTATAGTATTTAGCATGTACTTATTTCGCTGAAGCTTCTACTAATGCCATAACTTCTTCAACGGTGCTCATATTCAAGGCCTTTTCTGCCATCTCTTCCATTTCTTTTTTAGAAAGGTTTCCGATTTGCTTTCTTGCCGCTAAAATTGATGACGCTGACATTGAGAATTCATCGAGACCCATTCCGAGTAACAATGGAATTGCCATCGTGTCACCACCCATTTCGCCACACATCCCCGTCCATTTACCTTCTTTGTGTGAGGCATCAATGACCATTTTGATTAAGCGTAAAATACTTGGGTTGTAAGGTTGGTATAAATAAGCTACTTTTTCACTCATGCGATCGGCTGCCATCGAGTATTGGATTAAATCATTCGTTCCGATTGAGAAGAAGTCGACTTCTTTCGCGAACTGATCCGCTAATACAGCTGCTGATGGGATTTCAACCATCATTCCAATTTGGATGTCTTCCGATACTTCGATGCCTTCAGCGATAAGCTCAGCTTTTGCCTCAAGAAGGGCTTGCTTTGCATCACGGAATTCGTTAAGCACGGCAACCATCGGGAACATCACGTATAATTTTCCGTAAACACTTGCGCGTAGTAAAGCACGGAGTTGCGTTCTGAATAAGTCTTTGCGGTCAAGGCAGATTCTTAATGCGCGGTAACCTAAGAACGGGTTCATTTCGTGTGGCAATTGTAGGTACGGTAATTCCTTGTCACCACCAATGTCCAGTGTTCTAACGATAACCGGCTTGTCTTTCATTTCTTCTAATACTTCTTTGTACGCAACGAATTGCTCTTCTTCCGTCGGAAGTTCGTTACGATCCATGTAGAGGAATTCTGTGCGGTATAGACCCACACCTTCAGCACCGTTTGCCGTTGCACCTTTTGCATCTTCAGGTGTGCCAATGTTCGCTGCTAGTTCAACGCGATGACCATCTTTTGTGATCGTTGGCTCATCTTTTAATTTCTTTAGTTCTTCTTTCATCGCTTTGAAGTCAGCGATTTTTGCTTCGTACTCCGCGATTTGTGCATCGGTCGGATCTGGGATAATGACACCGTCTAGCCCATCTAGAATGATAAGCTGTCCGTCTGTTGTGTCCTCTAAGATGGTTCCCATCCCTACGATCGCTGGGATTTCTAAGCTACGTGCCATGATCGCAGAGTGCGACGTACGCCCACCGATGTTTGTCGCGAATCCTTTAACGAAGTTTCTGTTGAGCTGTGCTGTGTCTGATGGTGTTAAGTCGTAAGCAACGACAACAACTTCTTCGTTGATGGTGCTTGGGTCGTTTAATGGCACACCTAGCAGGTGTGAAAGCATACGCTTTTTGATGTCTTTGATATCAGCCGCGCGCTCACGGAAATACTCATCGTCCATCGCTTCAAACATCGCAACGAAACCGTTAGCCACTGAATCGAATGCCCACGCCACATTCACAAGGCCTTCTTTCACCTTTGCGAGCGTTTGTTCTCTGATTTCCGGATCGTTTACCATGTTGATGTGCGCGTCAAACACCATTGCTTCTTCTTCACCTAAGTTTGCTGCTGCTTTAATTTTGATGGCTTCTAAATCTACAACCGTCTTTTTAATCGCTTCTTCAAAGCGCACAATCTCAGCATCCACGTCTGTTATCTCATGCGGATCAACCGTTAAATTCGGCTCTTCTAACCTGAATACTTTTGCAATCGCAATACCATCTGATGCTGCAATACCTTTAAAACTCATCTTACAAAACTCCTTTTTCCGTGAATTATTTGATCGTTCTATGTTTTCTCTTGTTGTGTTGTCCGTTACATATTGTTCCGACACAATTATCGAAGAGTAGCTATAAAAAAATACTGACAGCACGAAGTGAGCCAGTATCTCGCACTAAGTATACGATTAAACTTTTGCTAATTTTTGCTCAGCTAAAGTCTGCACTAAAGCATCAATTGCCTCTGCTGCATCTTCACCTTCAGCCTTAATTACAATTTCACCATTAGTAGGAACGCCCAATGACATTACTCCCATGATTGATTTCAAGTTTACAGTTTTTCCGTTATAATCTAACGTTATTTCAGAAGCAAACTTTCCTGCAGTGTTTACTAAAACCGTTGCTGGTCTCGCGTGTAGTCCCATTGGATCAATGATTGTGAATTTCTTTTCCATTTTCGATTCCTCCTAGTTATTAACAACTAATATTCACAAGTTTATCAACTTGTAGATAGTAGTATTGTAACCCTTTTTACCGTAAAAAGCAACTGTTTTTTAAAAGTAATTCTTTCACAACGTGAGAAATACAACTGCAACAGAGCCGTTAGGCTACTTCTGGTTATTAATGTTGCAAAACTTCGATTTTTGTAAAAAATTGTAGCCTCATAACTGTCTAGGTAGTGTCTGAAATCTAAAAAGTTTGTAACACGATTTCGACCGTCGAAGTATAATAGTAGCAGTGCATTATTTCAAAACACAGGAGAGGGTTTATAGCATGTCAAAAACATTAAAAATCATTTCAGGATGCCTAGAGTTTTTACTAGGAATTCCGGTTTTAGGGTTCACGATCATTTGGGGAACACGCTTGGTTTTACCAGGTGCTGTTCTTATCTTACACATTATAACTTTGGTGTTTTCAATCAAGGAAGATACCAAAAAACACGGTAGCATACTCGGCATCGTTTCCGGAGTTGTCGGCCTCATACCTTTTGTCGGCTGGATCATCCGCCTTGTAACAGGGATTTTATTACTTGTCGACGGGTTTGGTGCAAAAACTGAGAGCGACCCGAATGCCGAGATCATCAAGCTGAAGAATATGCTAGAAGCCGGTGTCATCACCGAGGAAGAATTCGAGCAGAAGAAAAAGCAACTGCTTGGATTGTTGTAAGCAAGTGAAAATAAGCAGTCTGCAAATTGCGGGCTGTTTTTTAGATGCAACCATAAGTCATGGATTTAACGGTCATGCTGAAAGTTCGCAAAACCAAACGCTATCGTCCTCTTCCGTGGGCGGGTTTTCGGTTGTGGTTAGCGAACTTGTGAAAGCGTTGTGGTTTGTGATTTCGGGTTGGGCGCGAAGGTTTTAGAAT
>WRAJ01000011.1 GCA_009780245.1 Turicibacter sp. | reverse complement strand
CGTAACTTTACCGAGAATCTGGGATTTGAACGGGGTTTGGTTTGCCTTGCCAATGGCGGAAGTGCTGTCGATCGTCTTGACCGTGTTTTTCCTGATTAAAATGGCGAAAAAGTATCAGTATGTTCAGCCGAAGAATGCTGTATTGGGGACTGTGGCGAAGTCAGAAGGTTAGGAGAGAGGGTTGCAGATGGAAAAGTTATTGATTAGAGATTTAGATGTGATGGACGTTCCGGTGATCAAGCGGATTATTAAAGAGGTTTGGGATTTTTCGAGCTTGGTTAAGAATGAGGCGATTTTGGATGCGGTGGTGGGGCTTTATTTGAATCAGATGTTGGCCGGGAGTACGTTTGGGAAGGTGGCCGTTTTGGATGGGGAAGTGCTGGGGATGGTTTCGGGGATTGTGAAGGGGGAGGCGTTGCGGTATGCGCATTTGTTGGAAGACGGGATGGGGCATGCGATGACGTTGTTGTTAGCTAAGCGGCGGCAGCAAAAGTGGATTTACGAGTATTTTTCGAAGCAGGAGGCCGTTTATGCGCAGTTGCTTGATGGTGTGGCAGATGAGTACGATGCGAGTTTGGATTTTTTGATTTTGAGCAAGGCGGCGCAGGGGAAGGGCGTTGGAAAGGCGTTGTGGTTGGTGTTGCAGGCGTATTTTGTAGAGCAACAGGTTTCAAGGGCGTATTTGTTTACGGATACGGATTGTAATTTTGGCTTTTATGAGCATCAGGGGTTTAAGCGGCGTCGGGAAGCGGAGGCTGTGTATCGTTTTAGCGGGTTTAAGATGCGGATGACGAATTTTTTATATGAGATGGAGATGGGTGGGTAGTGCAGGGGCGCGAAAGTATCCTGAATGGTAGAAATGAAGTGTTAAAGGGATACTTTTGATTGGAATTTTTAGGAAAGTATCCTAAAATGTAGAAAATAGCTATCAAAGGGATACTTTTTAGTGCTAATTAAATGAAATCCCGTATAAAAGTATCCCAAATAGTGTGATATCCTTTGAAATGGGATATTTTACGACGATTTCGACACAGAAAATATCCCAGATTATGCGATTTAAGCATGTTTGGGATATTTTCAATATGATGGTTATATTTTGTTTAGATTAGTAGTCGAGATTTGTTGAATGGTGTGTGGAGGGGTGGTATAATTTGGCTAGGAAAGAACGGAGGTCGATACCGATGGACAAGATACAAAACAATGCTCCGCAAGAGAAGTTACTCATGGATTATGCGGTTGGAGAGAGTTTTAGTCAATGTTTTTTAATCAAAAATGCCATGCCTGCGATTACTAAAGCGGGTAAAGATTATTTGAAACTAACGCTTCAAGATCGAAGTGGTGATGTGAGTGGGAATTTGTGGGATGTGACTGCGGAGCAAAAAGGGACTTTGGTTAACGGTGTTGTGGTTGCGGTTAACGGTGACATGGATGAGTATAACGGGGCGAAGCAAGTTAATTTTAAGCAGATTACGCTTGCATCAGACGTGCCGGTTGATGCTTTTTTGCGAGTTGCACCGATCCCAAAAGAAGATATGTTCACTGTTTTAATCGATTACTATAACCAGATTCAGAATGTGAATTTAAAAAATATCATTAGAGAATTGGTCGGTCCAAGGCAGGAAGCGTTAAAGAATTTCCCCGCTGCCCAATCGGTTCATCATGACTATGTGTCAGGATTATTGCATCACACAACGACTATGTTGAAGCTGGCTGATGCGATTGCGATGATTTATCAAGACGTTAATCGTGATTTGCTAATTGCAGGAATCATTGCCCATGACCTAGGCAAGACGGATGAGTTGACAGGGGTGATGGCAACTGAATATACACGAAAAGGGTCAATGCTTGGGCACATTGCCATCGTTCACGCAGAGATCGAAAAGATTGCTGAGCGGCTAGGAATTGCTGATTCGGAAGAGGTTATGCTACTGCAGCACATTGTTTTGAGCCACCATGGTAAAGGCGAATGGGGGAGTCCAGTGCCGCCGAAGATTTTAGAAGCACAGATTATTCATCAGATTGACAAGATTGATGCGAATATCAATGCGATTACCAAAGCGTTGGAACACGTTGAACCAAAAGAGGAATCCGATAAAATCTGGTCATTGGAGAATCGTAAGTTTTACCAACATCATTTAGATAAGGGTTGACCGCCGCAAGGCGGTTTTTCTTGTTGTGGTGATGAGTGATAATTACGAAAGTGTCGCTAAACGCAAATTTCCGATGATAGAGCGACAGTTTTTACTGCGATAGTGGTCATTAGTGTCACTTCTTATAGATATTGATAGGGAAAGCGACACTTTTATCGGCATATGGCTTGAACTCTACCATTAAAGTGTCGCTTTACGTGAGTTTTTATTGTGAGAGCGACACTTTAGTTAAAATTATACTTGAAAAGTGTCGTTAAGCTTTAATTTTTCTAGATGAAGCGACACTTGTTGAATGCAATGATAATTGCAACATCAACTGACCTTCAAAAGAATCCCAAGCTCGCTAATTATTATCCGAAAAGAGAGGACAAAATTTTGCAAAAGGGTTATAATAAAATCATAGGAGTTGAAAAAAGATGATGATCGATTTTAGCAAAGATAAAAGTGTAGAACCTGTTGATGAAAATTTAAGCGTCGTACTAGGAGAAAGCTTTGCAGCGTATCAGGCATTAGTGAGGAAGCTAGCCGATTTTGAAGCAGAATTAGAATGGCGCTTTTACAAAGATGGTGGTTGGCTTGCGAAAATAACGCGCAAGAAAAAGACGCTGATTTGGGGTTGGCCTGCCGCTGACTTTTTTGGAACCAATTTTATTTTTCAAAACAAACCGCACCTACGAGAAGGCGTTCTGGCGTTGGATATTGCGGATAAGTGGAAAGATAAGTTTGAAACCACGCCAGGAGATAAGTATTTTTCGGTTAAGATTGAAGTTCGTGGTGAAGGCGATTTGTCTGATCTGTATAAAATGATTGCGTATAAAATGCGAGCGAAATAATATAAGAAATGAGGTTGATTTAAAATGAAAATGCGATTAGAAGAAAGAGCTGGTTTTACAATTAGCGGTTACTTAATTGAAACATTAACCACTGACGAGTCTTATGATGAAAAAAGCATGGCTTTACGCCAACAATACGAAGGATCTTTACGAACAGATACGAGTGTCTTATACGGTGCAACGTGGTTTACAAATGATGAAAAATTGTTCTATCTGTTTGGTGTTGAACAAGAAAACAACAGCAGAAAAGATAGTGTTATTATTCCAGCAGGATTATTTGCAGTTGCAACTGTTCCAAAGGAAATGCCGTTAATCCAAGCATGGGTTGAAACGTGGGAAGAAGACGGATTGCCAGCGATGGGTTGCGATTATATCGAAGGTGAAGTGTGTTTTGAGCTATTTCGCGAGGATGGTATTCGGGAAATATGGGTGCCAGTCAGAATTGCGAAGTGAGGTAATTGATTATGAATGTAAAGTTCACTAAAATCCAAACGAAAGTAGAACGCCAGTTAGTACAAAACCTTTATAACCAGTCCGTGCCCGCTCACGAAAAATCCTACTTCTATCCTCTTTGGTGGAAGCGAAATCGCAAGAACGTGTCATTTTTGAATATTTATGACGGCGATAAATGGGTTGGTTGGATTTTTTACTCAGTTCATAATGACTTAATTAAAGTAACCCTTTTTGCAACTATTGATAGTAAAACAGCAAGAAAATATGATGGTATGATGTTTGATAAATTGAAAAAACTTTACCCTCATTATCGGATTATTACAACGGTCGAAATTGAAAATCTCGACGGTGGTAACCGTGAGCAAGTTATTAAGGAACAAGAATTTTGCAAAAATAATGGTTTTAAATCGACGGGTTATTTTGTTAAGCGAAAAACCGATTCGTTTGAGTTTATGTTAGTTGGTGACGATTTTGATATGACAGAGCATTATAAAATCGACCAAGAACTTTACCCGATTATCGGAAAATCTCTAGCTAATAGTATGAAAAAACAAATTCAGAAAAGCGAGGAAAAGCAACCATGATAGAATTAATTGGCATTGATAAAATAGCAGAGCAAATGCAAGAGGTTTTAATCGGGAAGACCATTGAAAGGGTAAAAGTTAATCAGAAGAAGGCGTTGAATGTGGCAGAGGAAGTTTATGGTCAGCGGACAAAAGGTGCGAGTGTTACTGAGGTTCGAACTCATGGAAAGTGGTTGATCATTGCCTTAGATAATAGTGAGCATCTGTTGTTGTCCTTTACGCTGGGTAATGACATCTTTTACTTTGAAAATGGCGCGATTAAGAAAATTAAATATCCTCATAATGTCGAAGTCCATTTTGATGATGACAGTGGCTTTACCGCTCGTTTTTGGTGGTTTGAGAAGTTCTATTTGCTTAATTTCACTGAGCTCAGTGAGATTAGCGAAGATAAACACGCCGCACTTGACCCGCTGGATGAGGCGTTTACACTTGACTATTTTACAACCGTATTAAGTGGTAAAAAGTCACAAATCAAATCTTTTCTGATGAGTCAAAAGAAAATTGGTGGGTTAAGTGGCATGTATATGCACGATATTTTGTGGGGAGCGGGTATTCATCCGGCGAAGAAAATTTCTGAAATATCTGTGAATGACATCAAAAAATTGCACACGAGTATTCACGAAAAAATCACGTTTTTCCGTCGTCATATGGATTTCTTTGATGAGAGCAAGGCATTTGTTGGTGATGACTTCTTCATCGCTTACTTGGATAACGAAGAACCGTGCCCGAACTGTGGCACGCCGATTCAATATCTCAAAACGGGGAGTTCATCGACTTATGTTTGTTCTACTTGTCAACAACTTTAGACACATTAAAACCATGAAGCGAATTTGAGCCTCATGGTTTTTCGATATTAGTTAAACTTTTAATTCAGGGATATATTTATACAACGCTAAGGCGATGCCTTCTTCATCGTTTGATGCGGTGACATATTGCGAATTTGCCTTCACTTCGTCAACGGCATTGTCCATTGCCACACCGGTTCCAGCGTATTGCAACATCGTTAAATCGTTCATGCCATCGCCGAATGCGATCATGTTCTCTGGGGTGTAACCCATTGGGCGAAGCACGGTATCAAGTGCCTTGGCTTTGTCGATGCCTAAAGCGGTAAACTCATAGAAAAACGGTGACGTTTGTACGCAGTTGAGTGTGTCTTTAAACGGTGCAGCCATCGCTTCGTGGTGCTCATCGACGTATTCTGGGTCAGCGGCTGTTAAAATTTTGTTAACCTCGTAGTCTAAGAAGGCTGCGAGGTCTGCTTGTTCACACAGTAAGTAATTACCACCACGCGCCTCGTATTCAATGACGTTGAAATCTTTACCTTGGAACTTGATAAACTGGTCGTATACGTTATTGACATACATGTGCTGATCTTTATCGATCATTGGTTTGACATTGAATTTCTTCATATGCTCTAAAACGGCTTTTCCATCTTCGATGCTTAGCGGCTCATTAAATAACGTTTCACCCGTTTCGCAGTCGATGATTTTACTTCCGTTGTATGAGACAAGCAGACCGTTGTGCTGATCCATGTTTAACTCTTTGGCAATCTCAGTCAAGCCTGAAGTCGGACGACCCGATGCTAAAATGATTTTGATTCCCATATCTTGTGCTTTAATCAATGCTGCTTTTGTTTTTGGCAACATCCCTTTTTGGCTACTAAATAGCGTGCCATCTACGTCCAATGCGATTACTTTTAAATCCATTATTTTGCCTCCTCAAAGTGTTTTAATCCGAATTCTTTTATACCCTTACATTGTAATTGTTCCGACATGCTTTGTCAAGGAGCAAACAAGATTAGCATTGTGTTTTACACGAAAATTCGGTACAATAGAGGAACAAGAAAATTGTTGAATTTAGGAGAATGCGAGATGGCAGTTGCTGAGGTAGTCGTTGATATTAAGAATAAAGCCGTTGATCGGGTGTTTGATTATCAGATTCCTGAAAACTTGGAAACGGTTGTCCAGCCCGGTGTGCGTGTGATGGTGCCGTTTGGGCCACGGGCCCTTGCAGGGATGGTGTTGCGCGTGAAGGCGTCTTCGGATTTCAAGGGGAAGCTGCGCCCGATTAGTAAAGTGATGGACGTGGTGCCGATTTTAAACGCAGAGCTTCTGGCACTTGGGATTGACTTGGCGAAAGAAACTGGCGCGACGATGATTGCTTGTTTTGATGCGATGATTCCAGCTGCGATGAAGACGAAATATCAAAAATTGTTGGTCCGTGCACAGGACGTTTCGGGTTGGTCGCAAGTGGCGGCTTTGTTTGGCGAAGGGGAAGCCGTTAATGCGGAGGTTGTGACACAAGATCTTTTACCTGTGATGAAAGAGGCGATTGATGCGGGCGCGGTTGAGGTGATTTACGAGGCTTCGGCGGCGATGGGGAAGAAGATGCGGCGGTATGTGGAGCTTGTTGATCGGGAGGTTGATTTTTCGGTGTTTGGTCGGGCGAAGCGGCAGGAAGCGGCTGTTCGACGACTGTTAGCGAATGAGCATCCGATTGCGCGGGATGAGTTAGCGGTGGATGCGACGGTGTTACGAAAGCTAGTCGATAAGCGGGTTGTGCGGGTTGTGGATGTGGAGGTTTACCGGGATCCGTACGCGAAAGCTAGTTTTAAACCGGGTGCGTCTGTGGCGTTAAACGATGCACAAAAGGCGGTTGTGCAGACAATTAACGAGGCTGGCGGCGGGGTGGTGCTGGTGCACGGCGTGACGGGCTCGGGCAAGACGGAGGTTTACCTCGAAGCGATTCAGTCGGTCGTGGATGCGGGTAAGCAAGCGCTGGTGTTGATCCCAGAAATTACGTTAACGACCCAGATTACAATGCGTTTTAAACAACGCTTTGGATCAGCGGTCGCCGTGTTGCATAGCGGTCTGTCGATGGGGGAAAAGTATGACGAGTGGCGCAAAATTTTGCGTGGGGAGGTAAACATTGTCATCGGTGCTAGGTCGGCCGTTTTTGCTCCGTTAAGGCAGATCGGGCTCATCATTGTCGACGAAGAACATGAGGCAACGTACAAGCAAGAGGAAATGCCGCGGTACCATGCGATCGAAGTCGCCAAGCGCCGAGGGGCGTGGCACGGCTGTCCGGTTGTCCTCGGGAGCGCAACGCCGTCGCTGGACGCTTACGCCCGGGCTAGCAAAGGAGTATACACCCTTGCAGAATTACCGCAACGCGCGGTCGAAAAAGCAAGCCTTCCTGAGATTTCTTTGATTGACTTGAACCGGCAAATACCAGGGATCGGCAGTGGCATCATGAGCGTTGAGCTAGAGTCCGCGCTTGAAACGAAGTTAGCGAAAAAAGAACAGATCATCTTGTTCTTAAATCGTCGCGGTTATTCTAATTTTATGCAATGCCGCGAATGCCACGAAGTCGTCAGCTGTCCCAATTGCGACGTTACCTTAACGTATCACAAACAAGTAAACGGTTTAAAATGCCACTACTGCAATTTCACTGCGCGCGTCGTAGATGCATGCCCGAAATGCGAAAGCCCTGAAGTGCGCTTTTTTGGAACCGGCACCCAGAAAGTCGAGGAATTCCTTGAGAAAAGATTTCCAGCAGCTAAAGTGTTAAGAATGGACGTTGATTCAACCTCGAGAAAAGGGGATCACCAGCGGATTATCACCGCGTTCGAAGACAAAAAAGCGGACATATTGCTCGGGACCCAAATGGTCGCCAAGGGGTTAGACTTCCCAGGTGTCACACTAGTCGGGGTGCTGGATGCGGATATCATGCTGCACTTTCCTGATTATAAGGCCTCAGAGCGGACGTTTCAGATTTTAACACAAGTTTCCGGTCGAGCAGGGCGCCACGAGCAAGGCGGTTCGGTGTATATCGAAACGTACTCGCCCAACCATTACGTGATGCAACATGTGAAAAACCAAGATTACCATGCGTTTTACCGGGAAGAGATGGCGAGCAGACAACGCTTTAACTATGCGCCTTACTATTTTCATGCTAAGGTGTTACTGTCAAGCCTAGAACCAGATGCGTTGCTAGTTGTGAGTGAGCAAGTGAACGCTTATCTACGCAGCGAGCTGGGCGACGAATGCTTGATTATCGGACCGACGATGCCGGGGATAGCGCGTGTGAATAATCGTTTTAGATTGCATTTCATTTTGAAATATAAAAAATCACCAAAGCTAACGGAAGTGATGATGCACTTGCTGGAGCATATCGATCACAAAGACGTGAGCATCGCGGTGGACTACTTCCCGGTGCATTTGGCTTAAAAAAAATTCAAAGAGGTGACAAATATGAAAATTGTTTTTCTAGATGTAAACACAATCGGGGATGACATTGATTTAAGCGCGTTTGATAAACTGGGGGAAGTGGTGAAATACGACCATTCCACCGCAGAAGAAGCCCTAAAACGCACGAAAGAGGCGGACGTTGTCATCACCAACAAAGTGAAGATCAACGCAGCAAGTATTGGTGACGCTGACAACCTAAAACTAGTCTGCGTCACAGCAACCGGCACCGATAATCTGGACAAAGCTTATCTAGAAAGCCGCCACATCGGATGGCGCAACGTGGCCGGCTATTCCACCAATTCAGTCGCACAGCACACGTTCACACTGCTCTTTTACCTGTTAACAAAAGCCCGCTACTACGACGATTACGTCAAAGACGAGCATTACCT
This sequence comes from Turicibacter sp., assembly GCA_009780245.1. Classification (GTDB taxonomy): domain Bacteria; phylum Bacillota_I; class Bacilli_A; order MOL361; family Turicibacteraceae; genus WRKJ01. The sequence goes on along the minus strand of WRAJ01000011.1, from coordinate 44,832 downwards.
CTCAAGCAAATCGTTTACCCATCTTGACGAAAAATTCACCGAACTAAACGGCAAAACATGGGGTATTATCGGCCTCGGTGCCATCGGACGAAAAGTCGCAGACATCGCCAAAGCCTTTGGTTGCCGTGTCGTTTATTATTCGACCTCGGGTGCAAACAACAATCCCGATTATGAACAAGTTGATTTTAAGACGTTATTAACCAACTCGGACATCATTTCCATCCACGCCCCGTTAACAGACGCCACGTTAAACCTCATTGATAAAGAAGCGTTGACGAAAATGAAAAGTTCAGCGATTTTATTAAACGTTGGGCGTGGCCCAATTATTAACGAGCAAGACTTAGCAAATGCGTTAAACGCAGGGGAGATTGCAGCTGCCGGGCTTGACGTCCTCACGATCGAACCGATGCACATCGATAATCCGCTCCGTTTAATCAAAGACAGTCGAAAGCTGTACATTACACCGCACACTGCCTGGGCAAGCGTTGAATCACGCACTCGCTTAATAGAGCTAGTACGCAACAACATTGTGGCTTATTTTGAATAAAGAACAAGGCAAAAAAATAGCAAATCGCTGATTCGAGCCGATTTGCTAAATAAAATTCATTGTGAAAATGATGGAAAAGATCGTGCCGATGATGGAGAAAATCAAGGCTGCGGTTGCTAACCCTCTTACCCCGTTTTTAGCCGCTTTATTGGCAAGGATAATCCCGAAAACACCTGCTACAATGTCGATAAACGGAATGGGAACAGTCATCGCGGCAACCCCTAATGCAAGTGCCCAAGCGGCCATCGCTCTGTATTCGTTAGGCGTTTCATTGGGTGGTGCAGAAGCGGTGTTGCTAATTTTACTAAAGACGATTTCGTGTTCATTCTCATACGCTTCAACCAGGTCGCCTTCATAAATAGGGAAACCAAACAGATATAATGGAAACTCGCGAAGGCTGCCATCATCAAATCCCACTTGAACGGTATCGCCTTGAATTTTTAAAATTTTTGCCATGTCAAACAACTCCTAGCTTTTCAAAAAGCCCAAATATAATCTCTTATTTTAGCATAAATAACGCACTTTTGCAATTTATCAAAAGGAATGATCACCATGAGTCACGTTCAGTTTATCCTCGGGGCGCCGCACACGGGCAAGTCGAGCAAGATACTCAATGAAATCAAAGAAAAATGTGCGGACAATCCAACCGGGAATCCGATTTTTATCTTGACGCCGGAACAGATGACGTTTCATACCGAGTATCAGCTCCTGCTCGCTGGGCGTGGCAATAGCTTGATCCGGGCCAATGCACTGAGCTTTAACCGCTTGGCCCATCGGGTGATGCAGGAAGTCGGTGGGCTGGCACGCTACCACCTCGATGAAGTAGGGAAAGCGATGTTGCTACAAAAAATCATGACGAACGGTACGAACGACCTTGGCATCTATCAAAATTATGCGAAAAAACCGGGCTTTATCAAGAAGATGGACGAGCTTTTTGCCGAGTTTAAAAACTACCAGCTGGACACTGACACGCTCCGAAACCAACTCCGCGGCGAAGAAACGTTGCGCCCGCAGACGCAGCAAAAACTGAGCACGCTGATGGCCATTTACGACGCCTTTAACGAATCTGTTTTGACGCAATATCTCACCACCGAGGACTACTTCACACTTCTACAGGAGCAAATTCCGCAAAGCCAGTTGCTACGAACAGCGGAAATTTATATCGATGGCTATCACACGTTTAATCCCCTGGAACAAGCGATCATTCAAAAATTAGCGGGTCACGCCAAAAAATTAACCATCGCGTTGACTTTAGACGTTGATGCGACAACGCCCCTGTACGAGACGACCCGGAAAACCTACCAGAACTTAACGGAGAAATTTACTGAAATCGGGTTAGACGTGACCGTCCAAAATAGGCAAGGGGTAAGCCGCACCACGGCAAGCGGACACCTCACAGACGCTTTCATGCAATCTCAGGCCCCTTACAGTGGTCGCACGGGGATGTCGTTTTTTAGTGCGCCGTCGAAGCGGGAAGAAATCGAAGAAGCCGCTCGGCGGATTTACGAGTTGGTGCAAACGGGTCAGGCGAATTATAACAACGTCGCGATTTATGCAGCGAACCCCGCAGACGATGCACGGCTATACGAGGCACTTTTGACCAAGCACGGCATTCCGTATTTTCTCGACGTGAAAGAACCGATGCTGACACACCCGGTCATCCAGCTCCTCCACACCGTTTTTGACGTGTTTACGTCCCATTGGCACCAGCGGGCGATCTTTCGGGTGCTGAGGTCCGGGCTGTTTGTGAATACCGAGCAATTTGCGCAAGGGAGCGATTACGAAGCGGCAGTGGCTCGGCATTTAGAGGACATCGATGTGCTAGAGAATTACGTGTTGGCTAGGACGATTCGTAAATCGGATTGGACCTCAGGAGAAGAGTGGGTGTATAGCCGCTTTCACGGGGCGACGCAGACGGATGAGGATTTAGCGATTCAGGCGTCACTTAATGCGGTGAAGCAACGAGTGGTGGTGCCGCTGATGACGCTTGAGGCTCGGCTCGGGGAAAGCAAGACGGTGCGCGATTTTGCCACGGCTGTTTTTGAATGTTTAGAAAGCTTGGAAATTCCACAGAAAAAGCTGCCTTTGCTTGAGGCGACGGCGTCTGGGCGTCATCAGGTAAAAGAGAAAAAACAGCACGAGCAAGTATGGCCGAAAGTGTTGTCGTTATTTGAGCAACTGATTGAAGTCGGTGGCTCAGAGGAGTTAGGGCTCCCTGATTTTATTAGCATCATGAAAGCCGGGCTGGAGCAACTTAGCTACGCGACGATTCCCGCTTCACTGGATGCCGTGCAAATTGGGAGTGTCAAGCGATCACGGTACCAATTAGCGACCAATTTTAACGCGCCTTCTGACTACGGGATTAAGCATGCCTTTATTATTGGCTTAAACGACGGTGTCTTGCCGTCCACACCTGCCGAATCAAGCTTACTCACAGAGCGCGACCGAGAAGAGCTACTAAAACTAGAGATTCAGTTAGCACCGAGCTTGGTGCAGTCGCAGCAGGATGACATTTTCAGCTTGTACACGGTGGCCTCAGCAGCGAAAGAGACGCTTACGGTGTCTTATGAGACGGCAGATGACCGTTTTCCGTCGTACGTCTTTTCACAGCTTGAGCGGTTATTCCCAGATGTTGCGGTTGATAAAGTGACAAGCGACGACGTGTACGAGCGTTTAACAACCTCGCAGGCGCTTTTTGGTCAGACGCTGTTGCAAGTTAAGCAAAACCCTGAAGAGCAGGGGTACGTCGAACCGATCTTGCAGTATTATCACACGTATGAACCTTTGAGGTATGACCTGCTGAAGAAGTCACTCGGTTATGATAACGCCACCGAGAAGCTGGGCGCGGCGGATGCGAAAGCGATCTACGGTGAGGAAATGGAAGCGAGCGTCTCACGGATTGAGCGGTTCAACAATTGCGAGTTTGCCCATTTTATGAGCCATGGCTTACGGTTACGCGAGCGGAAATTAGCTGAAATGACGCTGCCTGATATCGGGACTCTCTACCATGAAGTGTTGAAATATATTTCGCTGCTCCTTAAAAAAGATCGCAAAAGCTTTGCTGATTTGACGGATGGTGATTGCCATCGCCTAGTTGAAATCGGGATCCGTGCCGTTGCGGAGCAGTTTGCGTTTTCGATTTTGTCGCGTAACGAGCGGATGCGCACACTGAGAAGCAAATTAGCGGGGGTTGTGTATCAGACGCTTTTAACGTTGTCACGACAGGCTGGCCGGAGTGGTTTTAAGGAGCGTGCGTTTGAGTTACCGTTTGGGCGGCGTCCGTCGGATGTGATTAAGACGGACCAGCGGCAGGTCGGTGATGTTAAGTTTTCGCTGCGGGGGATCATTGATCGGATCGATGTGGCGCAGGGGGAGGGAAAGTCGTATTTGCGGGTGGTCGATTATAAGTCAGGGAAGAACGCGTTGGAGTTGGATGCGGTGTATTACGGGCTGTCGTTGCAGTTGCTGACGTATTTGGATGTGGCGATTCGCGGGGCAAGCCAGATTAGCGACGTTGGTGGGGCGCTGTATTTTCATGTGCATCGGCCGTACGTCACGCACAACGCGGAGATTTTGACGTCTGAGACTTTGATGGATGAGCTGGTGGCGATGCAGGCGGGTGAGCAACGGATGTCGGGGTATTTGCCGGAAAATCATGAGGTGGCACGACTTTCTGATGCGGAGCTTGACGTGACGCGGGGGGCGAGTGATATTGTGCCGGTTACTTTGAAGAAAGACGGCGCGTTTGCTGCACGTGGGAATCGCGTGTTGGCAGCGGGAGATTTTGACGTGCTGCGGGAGTTTAGTAATCGTAAGATCGAACAGTCAGTGTCGCGGATGACGGAGGGGAGTCTAGCGATTAACCCCATGCGCCACAAAGGGCAATCAGCATGCGACTGGTGCGCGTATAAAGCGGTCTGCAAATTCGACAGCGCCCACAACAAATACCGCAGCCTACCAAAGATGACTGCAGACGAAGCGCTAGCAAAGATAAAAGAACTTATGGAACAACCCTAAAACTAGCCTAGGTAGTTGAAGCTGTGCCTTTGCATAAACTTCAACTTTTTTTGATCCCAAGTATCAAAATGCTACCCTAGTAATACACTAACAACAAAAACCTAACTTTCAGACTTTCATAACCCATCGATTTATGTTACAATTAAAGTTATGAGTTTTTTATGAATGGAGTTTATTGATAATGGCAGAACAAAAGTTAAATTATACCGAAGATTCGATTAAAGTATTAGAAGGACTCGAAGCCGTCCGCAAACGACCGGGAATGTATATCGGATCGACCGATGCGCGTGGGTTGCATCACCTGGTTTACGAGATCGTGGATAATGCAATTGACGAGGTATTAGCCGGGTATGGCGATGAAATCCATGTGACGATCAACGAAGATAACAGCATTACCGTGCGCGATTTTGGCCGTGGTATTCCAACGGGGCAGCACACTTCAGGCAAATCAACGCCTGAAGTCATTTTTACGGTGCTCCACGCAGGTGGGAAATTCGGTGACGGTGGGTATAAAACTTCCGGGGGTTTACACGGGGTTGGGGCGTCCGTTGTTAATGCCTTATCGGACTACGTGGAAATTGAGATTTATCGCGACAAAACGAAATACCTTCAGACGTTCGAAAACGGTGGGGATATTGTTAGCCCGCTAAAAGAGGTTGGCAAAACAAAAGAAACGGGAACAAAAGTCACGTTTAAGCCAAGTGCTGGCGTCTTTTCATCGACGGTTTATTCGTTTACCACGCTAAAAGAGCGCCTGCGTGAATCGGCTTTCTTGACGAAGGGATTGAAAATCAGGCTCACAGATTTACGTAAGGACAAGGAAGAAATTTTCCATTTTGAAGAGGGATTAAAGGCGTTTGTCGACTTTTTAAACGAGGGAAAAACGGCGCTGCACGATGTGGTTTATTTCAATGGTGAAAGTCATGAGATCGAAGTGAATTTTGCGTTTGCGTACACGTCGAGCTATTCGGAAAATATTTTATCGTTCGTCAATAACGTGCGCACGCGAGACGGTGGGACGCATGAGACGGGGACGAAAGTGGTTATCACACGTATTTTTAATGAGTTCGCGCGGAAGACGGGGATGATTAAAGAGAAGGATAAAAACCTAGAGGGCGTTGACATTCGCGAAGGGTTATCGGCGATCGTGTCGATCCTTGTACCGGAGCATTTGTTGCAGTTTGAGAGTCAGACAAAGTCGAAGCTAGGGACGCCGGATGCGCGAAGTGCGGTCGATGCGGTGTTGGCGGAAAAGCTGAGTTTCTTCTTTGAGGAAAACCGAGCGATTGCGACGGAGCTAGTGAAGAAAGCCGTGAAGGCACATCAGGCGCGCGAGGCAGCACGAAAAGCCCGCGACGATGCCCGCAACGGAAAAAAAGGGAAGAAAAAGGAAACGAACCTGTCAGGAAAACTAACCCCAGCACAGACGAAAAACCCGAAGAAAAACGAACTCTTCTTGGTCGAGGGTGACTCGGCAGGCGGGTCAGCAAAACTAGGACGCGATCGCAAATTCCAAGCGATCCTGCCACTGCGCGGTAAAGTCATCAACACCGAAAAAGCGAAAGTCGACGACATTTTCAAAAACGAAGAGATCAACACGATGATCCACACGATCGGTGCTGGGTTCGGGTTGAATTTCGATCCAGACGATGTGAACTACAATAAAGTGATTATTATGACCGATGCTGACACGGACGGGGCGCACATTCAGGTTCTTTTATTAACGTTTTTCTTTAGATACATGCGTGAATTGGTGGAAGCAGGGAAAGTCTACATTGCCTTGCCACCTTTGTACAAAGTATCGAAGGGTCAAGGGAAAAAGGGCATCGTCCGTTACGCTTGGACGGATGAGGAATTAACGGACATTCTAGCTGGGGTGAAAAAGCCGTATATGATCCAGCGCTATAAAGGGCTTGGTGAGATGAACGCCGATCAGCTATGGGACACGACGATGAACCCGGATACGCGGACATTGATTCGCGTGGAGATCGAAGACGCAGCGGATGCGGATCACCGCGTGACGACGTTGATGGGGGACAAGGTCGAGCCAAGGCGTGACTGGATCGAGCAGAACGTTGACTTTACAATGGAAGACGATTACGAGATTTAAATCAGTACGATGCTGGTGCACGGAATAAAAAGGAAAGATTAAAATGAACGAAAACATTCACAATATGAAATTAGAAGACATCATGGGAGAGCGCTTTGGACGCTATTCAAAGTACATCATCCAAGAGCGGGCACTACCGGATGCACGTGACGGGCTCAAGCCGGTACAACGTCGTATTTTATACGCGATGCACAAAGGCGGGAACACGCACGAGAAGGCGTATCGCAAATCGGCAAAATCAGTCGGAGACATCATGGGGAATTACCACCCGCACGGCGATTCATCGATTTACGAAGCGATGGTGCGCATGAGTCAAGACTGGAAGTTCAAAGAACCGCTCATCGACATGCACGGAAATAACGGGAGCATCGACGGCGATCCAGCGGCAGCGATGCGTTACACGGAAGCCAGACTTTCGGAATTTTCTGGTGAACTTCTAAAGGACATCGAAAAAGACTTAGTCGAACACATTCCTAACTTCGACGACACCATGAAAGAGCCAACCGTCTTACCAGCGTTCTTTCCAAACCTACTTGTCAACGGCGCCACAGGGATTTCAGCCGGTTATGCCACGGACATTCCCCCGCATAACTTGGGTGAGGTGATCGACGCGGTCATCTACGCGATGAACCACCCGAATTACGAATTACCGAACTTACTCAAATACATCAAAGGACCGGACTTCCCCACCTCAGCGATCATCCAAGGGAAAGACGAAATCGAAAAAGCCTATCGGACCGGAAAAGGCCGCGTCATCGTCCGCTCAAAAACAGCGATCGAAAAAATCAACGGCGGTCGTGAACAAATCGTCATCACGGAAATTCCGTACGAAGTCAACAAGGCCAAGCTAGAAGAAAAAATCAACGAGCTGAAAATCGAAAAAAAAGTGCCCGGCATTGCCGAGGTACGCGACGAAACCGACCGCAACGAACTGCGCATGGTCGTTGAATTAAAAAAAGACGCCAACGCCGATACGGTGTTAAAATATTTATTAAAGGCAACCGATCTCCAAGTGTCATACAATATCAACATGGTCGCGATTCACAACAAACGACCTGTCTTAATGAGTTTACCGATGTTAGTTGATGCCTACATTTCACACCAGAAAAACGTTGTGACCAACCGCACGAATTTTGACTTGAAACGGGCGAAAAAACGTCAACACATCGTGGCCGGGTTGATAAAAATGGTATCGGTGATCGATGAAGTCGTGGAGATCATCAGAAAGTCGGAGGACAAAGCCGACTCGAAGAAAAATTTGATCGCCCGATTTGACTTTAGCGAAGAGCAAGTCGAAGCGATCGTGACCTTGCAGCTTTACCGATTATCGAATACGGACATCACGGCGCTGGAGCAGGAAGACGCGGCATTGACGCAGCTGATCACGGAGTTAACCGCCATTCTTGGGAGTGAAAAATTACTCATTTATCAAATCGAAAGCGAACTAAAGGCGGTTAAGAAAAAGTTTAAAACACCGCGTAAAACGGCTATCGAGGCAGAGATTGAAGACATTAAAATTGCCGATACAGAGCTCATTCAAAAAGAAGATGTGATGATTGCCATCACGCGCGACGGGTATGTGAAGCGGACGAGTTTGCGTTCGTACGTGGCGTCGAAGATTAATGAGCCGATGTTAAAAGAGGGCGATGTGCTGGTTGAGAAGTTCCAGTCGAACACGCTGAATAAGCTCATTGCGTTCACGCAGTCGGGGCATTACGTGTTGATTCCAATTCATAAGTTGCCGGATATTAGGTGGCGAGACATGGGGGCGCATTTATCGAGTTTGGTGAACCTTGATTCGACGGATAAGATTTTAGCGGCGTTTGTGGTGGATGATTTCAAGGCGGATGTGGCTATTTTGTTGGCGTCAGCTGGTGGGATGATCAAGCGTACGGCGTTGTCTGAATTTGAAGTGACGCGCTTTTCGAGGAAGCTGGTGGCGATGAATTTAGCCGAGGGTGATGCGGTGGTGACGGTGCTTAAATCGGAGACGGTGCAGACCGATGAAGAAGTGACCGTTGTGACTGAAAAAGGAATGGTCTTGCGCTATCAGAAAGATGAAATCCCAACGGCTGGCGCGAAGGCAAAAGGGGTGAGAGCGATCACGTTGAATGCCGAGGATGCAGTAGTTTGCGTCGTGCTTTGCTTGCCAAACACGGAGATTCACATTGTGCTAGATAATGAGAAGTTGAAGAAATTGAAGAAGGATGGGGTTGAGGTTTCAAAGCGTGCGCGTAAAGGGAAACTGGTGCTACCGTCGACCAGGCGTGCTGTGAGTGCTTATGCGTTGGGGGATGACTTGGGCGATGCGGGCGGTGACGAAGACCAGTCAGGGCAGATGAGCTTGTTGTAAGAAGTTTTCGCGATGAAGACATTTCGTTTGAGCAGCTTGAAACGCATTTTGGAATTCGGATTGTTACGTGTGAATTTAGTGATCCGATTGAGGATGAGTTTTATTGATGCCAAGTTGCAAGGTTTAAAATGTATGTTTTGACTGGTCAGGTAATAAAATAACGAAAAGGGATGGGAAGATTGGCGATCGGTGTGGGTGACAAGAGCCACAGAAACGTTGATATCCGTGATCCAGTGGCTTTCTGGGCTTGAATTAGCTTGATAAAAGCCACAGAAACGTTGATATCCGTGATCCAGTGGCTTTCTGAGCTTGAATTAGCTTGATAAAAGCCACTGAATTGGCCATTTTCGAAAATCAGTGACTTTTGTAACGAATGATCAATTTAATTTTTAAAAAGTGGAGGTTGATTAACATGGAACAATACACATTCAGCAGTAACGTCGAGGACAGTTACAAATTAATGGTACAGACCGTCAAGGCCTTTTTAGATGGCGAGCCGAACGTTATCGCAAACTTAGCGAACACATCTGCGATCATCAATGAGTATGTGACGGGAATTAACTGGGTAGGGTTCTACCTCATGGAAAACGGTGAACTCGTTCTCGGCCCGTTCCAAGGCAAGCCCGCTTGTATTAGAATTCCTATCGGACGTGGTGTTTGTGGAACAACCGTAGCGCAAAAGGAAACGATTATCGTGGCAGATGTGCATCAGTTCCCGGGTCATATCGCTTGTGATGCGGCCTCTAATTCGGAGATTGTCGTTCCCATTATGAAAGACGGCGAAGTATTCGGGGTGCTTGACATTGATAGCCCAGAATTCAATCGCTTTGGTGAACTGGAAAAAAAATATTTAGAAGAAATCGTTGCGATCATTGAAGCGAGTTTATATTAGGAGTGTTTTTTAAAATTTTTTATAACAATTATTGTTCTGATCTTGAGTTGAACGGCCGAAAAACGCATTGAAATGCCATTCTACTCATATAGTTTTTGCTAAAACGTGCTATTTTCTGCGTTTCACTATCAAAAACAGACGTTTCAATCGACTTTGAACACATCGAAGTGAATTGTGATAGAATAATATTGGGAGGAGGAATTACACCTTGAAAGCCAAACTAGAGAAAATACTAAAAGAACTATTTGCTCTAGGGGGAAATCATAACGTTGATCGCATGTTTGAATTGCGCGATGATTTTTTAGCTTTTCTGGGGGAAGAGGAACAAATTTTTATGCAGCATGATGACGATAACATCGTGATTGCAAAAGACGCTATTCGTTTTATTGATTCAGCAACTGAGCTTGAAAGGACGAGTGATGATGTTAAGGCAGGGGCTCATATGCGCTATTTCTATGACCGCATGATAGATAAAGATAGGTGGCATTATTATGAGCTGAAAATATTAGCTGGTTCTTTAAATCGAGTTGTTGATGTAAACCAAACATTTATTCTTGCTGATAAAGCCATTGAACAACTTAGGCACTATCAAACCGATATTTTTGCTGATGTTCTAGCAGGGGTGATCGCCTATCACGTTCTCACACGTATTTTCCTAGCAAAATTTTATGAAGTTGATACGCATGGTATTGATTTAGATGCGAAGTTTGAAAGTTGGTTACTTAAGTTGAAGCTTCAGCTGGAAAGAACCGATCGTTTAGCTGTTCATTATAAAGCTGTTGAAATCAAGCAAGCCTTGTTTGGGTTCGAACCGCATGAAGTGGAGAGGCTAATGCAAGAATTAAAAAGTAGTTGTGATGAAAAAATCTTTCGAGCAATTGAGAGTGAAATTAATTTTTATATGGGAAAAGATCGATATACACAGCTATATAAAAAGAAACTATTGAGGGGGTGAAGCACGATGAAATTATTTTATTGTCGCTTAATAAATGGAATTGGGGTAATGCCACGGATTTGGGAACCTTGGACGTAATAAAAATCGAATCACGTAACTAGCGCAAAATAAACTGCGCTAGTTTTTTTCTTTCCTATTCTATCCGTATAAAACGATTAAACTATAAAAAAATACAAAATTCGATTGACATCCGATAGTTAGTATGTTAGACTTACTAAAAAGGATTTCTTTTTTTAAACAGAATTCCTTTGAAATTTAGAAGGAGGCGTTTTAAATGCTAAGAAAAAAGAAACATTTTTTACTGGCTTCAGCCACACTGATGTTGTTGGGTGGATTCTCTATTGTCGGTAGTCCAAGTACTGTAGCTGATGCGAATATTACTTGTAGAGTTGGTGCAGCATGTATGACTAGTTTTGGGGGTAGACAAGACCCTAACAATGGAGCTCATTCTCAAGTCCGTGGAGTTCTTACAGGAGCAATGTCTGAAATCAATCTAACTGCACAAGTAACGCGAATTGATGTAGGGACTAATTCGGCGAGTGGAGGAGCTGTAGCAACAGGCAGAGGGTTTGTTTCTGCCACCTCACCTTGGGTTAGAGATCCAAACAATGGCTCTCTAAGGCTTACAGGATTTGTTCGTTAAACTAAAAATAAAAGCTAGCAGGTTAGTGAGCTAGCTTTTATACTAATTTTGCGAAATTGGAGGTATGCAATATGAGTTATATTAAACGTGCATGCACTAGCTTATTGAGAGGTTCTGGAAAGGCTTTAATTTTAATAGGTCTAACTTTACTTCTAAGCACTTTTGTAATTGGAGCTATCATTATTCATCAAGCTATACATCAAACTGCGTTGCGTATGCAACAAGGTATGCCTACTGCCGTCACAGCAAGAATTGAGTCAGAATTATTTGTGGATTTTCCAGTTGATCAAGAATTTCCAGAGTTTGAACTGATAACATTAGAAATAGCTAATCAAATTGCTACTCTTCCTTATGTAAGTCATTTTGATTACTCCAGAGCCACTAGTCCGAATTCAACTTTGATGACCTATGTACCAGAAATAGATAATGCGAATATTGATACGACTGGTTCCTATACTAATTTTTTTTGGCTCAATGGTGTTTCAAGACCTGAGGTAATCTTTATTGAAGATGGCCTTTTTGATTTAATCGACGGGCGCGTTTTCACAGAAGATGAAATGAATCATTCTCTTGAAGATCATTCACCTACACCAATTTTAATTCCAAATGTTATTGCTGAATTGAATGATTTAGCAATAGGATCATCATTTAATCTATACATGCCACATTTTATGTTGCCAGATGGTGCTGATGTTCCTGAAAGTGGTTTGGTTATTGATCCTGATGAGATCCATAATCATCCATATAATAATTGGATACCATCTCCTTATGAATTTCAAGTTATTGGAATCATGGATGTGGATTACAATATTGCAACTCATCTAGAAAATCTTGAAATGCAACGTGTCATATATAATACTGTTTTTATACCTAATTGGAAAGTTGAATTAATGATCAGAAATCAACATGAAACCGGCTATGTATGGGAAGAAGTGTTTAGTCAAGAGAGAGCTCATACAATAGAGGCCATGCTGATGCCGACGATCTTCTGGGTCTTAGAAGATCCGTCAGAATTGGAGTATTTTATCGAAGCAGCACTCCCGTTATTACCGGAGTACTACACGATAGACGCTTGGACACAGATATTTGATCCGATGGAGAGTACGTTAGGAAATTTAAGGGGACTTGCTAATCAAATTTTGTGGTTCGGTGTGGGTGCAAGTCTTATTTTATTAACCTTGCTGATTTCATTATATTTACGTGATCGTCATCATGAAATGGGAATTTATCTCGCACTAGGTGAGAAAAAATCGAAGATAGTAAGGCAGATTTTGCTTGAAGTACTAGTTGTTAGTTTAATAGGGATGTCCTTGGCTATTTTTACTGGAAATATTTTGTCTGATCAGGTATCGCAATATTTGTTGCGTCAAGAGCTAACTCAAGATACAGTGTGGCAAACGGGCAGTACTTTTATCGGTGAATGGCAACAATTTAGCCAACTTGAATTTTTTGGCTTTGGTCGCGAGTTAACTTTGGATGAGTTATTAGAATTTTTTGAAATCGGTATCAATACACAAGCGATCGCTATCTTTTATGCCGTTGGTACATTAACCGTTGTTTTAGCAACGATAGTACCAGTTCGGAACGTCTTAAAGCTAGACGTTAAAGAAGTTTTGATGCAGGCTAATATCGGGTAAGAGGTGATAACATGCAGTTTTTCAAAAGAAAAGAAGTTAAAATAGCAGGAATACTCATTGGTTTATTTTCATTAACAGGTGTATTGTGGCTTGTGATAGGAAGAAACAATGCAGGTTCAGTTATGATGGCTCTTCAACTTGATTCTGAAAGTTGGCTTGAAAGTCGTGAAACAGACGAAGTTCCATTTTTAACAGCTGCTGATATTTTTCAAATAGGGGAGATATCTTATGTTGAATCTTACGATTACAGTCATTTTACTGTTATGGATAGTTTTCACTTACAATCTCCTGATGATAGATGGACTTTCGATGGACATCCCAGAATGCTCGGCCTTCGAGGAACAGCCAACAATTTACTTTTGCAAGTTGATAGTGGGCTTATCACTCTAGTTGATGGTCGATATTTCACTGAAGAGGAATTAAATTTTAATGGCAATCACTCTTATGCCATTGTTTCTACTGCTTTTGCTGATACTAATTATCTAGAAATTGGGGATACCTTCACGCTGTATTCAATTATTAGGTATCTTGAGGAGCATGAACTCTTATCTGGTTATCAGATAATTAGAACAGATGACCCTGATTTTTTTGCTGATGAATTTGTTTATAAAAGAATTAACATGGAATTTCAAATCGTCGGTTTGTATGAACTGAATCCCGAATTAAATGAATCCATTACTGGCTCATTATTTGAGATCTTTGGAGAAGAACTTCTTTTTGTTCCAAACACTGTTAGCACGTATGTCGAGATTCAAAGGGAACAAGCACGATTATCCTCGCTGGATGCGATTCCTTACGCTATCCCTGATGACTGGTTATACTGGTATGAAAGAGGACTTGCACATGCTCAGCTTGGCTCCGTGCAATTACCAGCGTTCTTTGTGCTTAGTGACGCTAGCCAATTAGAAAATTTCATCGAAGCAGCCAGCCAATTTTTACCAAGCCCCTATTTTTACTTTACAGATGAAATCGTTCATTAAAAAAAATCGAATCACGCAATTAGCACAAATAAGGAAGCGTGGCTGAATATTTCAGCCACGGTTTTTCCATGTTGCGAAGCTAATGATCTGCGGAGGTAAATCAAAATGACGATCTTTGAAAAAGCAATAACGTCTATCAAACGTCAGCCAGTCAAGAACATCACATTAATTGTACTGATTTTTATTCTAGGTACTGCTACTTTAGGTGCTATTTCAGTGCGGGCAGCAATCATTGCCACTGAAGAAAATATGATGATGCGGGTACCGACAGTGTCAACAATCCAAGTTGATGCTGCAAGTGCAGCTCTTGAACTGGGGGTTTCAATTCACGACCCTCATATTTGGAATGAGAATCGACCTACTTCTGATGATATAGCTGCAGTTGGGCAGCTACCCTATGTTAGAGCCTATGATTTTTACTTCTTCTGGACGTTTATGAGCTCAGACTTTGAATGGTTTGTTCCAGAAGTAGATGAAAGTAGAATCAGCCGAGAAATTTTAGAGCTTTTGTCCCTCCAGCTAAGTGGTGATCACTATTTATTTGATAATGAGACAGAAAGATTTCCTGTGAGAGCAGTCAATCACCCTGAGCTAACTGACATTGAGAGTGGTTTGCTGTCACTAGCAAGTGGCCGTACTTTTTATCCTGAAGAAATTGAAAATGGTACAATGGTTGCTGCTGTGTCGCAAGGTTTTGCTGATTTGAACAATCTTTACCTTGGTGCGGCTATGCCGTTTCATTTAGTGCTTCACGATGACTTAGCAGCTCAAAATGAAGGTATTAGATTTGGGCACCATTGGTTAGATGAAAGATTTATGCTTCATTATGAACTTTTAGAGTTTGAAGTTATCGGCATTTACAACGTTGAATTTGAATTCAATTATGAAAATTATCAAGCACCAGGAACGTGGATGCCATTAGACCAATTTGCTAATCTGCACAATCAAATTTATATTCCCATTTCAGTGCTAGACCCTCTTTTGCTACCACTGCATGAATCGTATCGAGAAATGCGTGCTCGTCAACGTGAATCCGGGATATACATCAATGAGGATCCAGAACCTTTTATTCATGCTTTCTTTTTATTGTATGATCCTCGCGACTTGAGAATATTTTCAGAGTCTGCTGAAGATCTATTGCCAGATTTCTGGGGTGTTGCGGATGTGTCAGGTACGTTTGCTCCCATCATTTCTTCCATGGATATCATATTAGAAATAGCAGATTTAATCTTAGTGCTAGCAATAGGTGCAACAGTGATGACGATGACGCTTGTGACAACCTTTCTTCTCCGTGAGCGTAAACGTGAGATTGGTGTTTATATAGCACTAGGGGAGAAAAAATATAGAATACTAATCCAATTTTTAATAGAAATCGGGATTTTAGTTGCAACAGGCGTCATCCTTTCGCTCTTCCTAGGTAGTACCTTATCTACTCGTCTATCAAGAAATATGTTTGAGCAAATATTAGCAGAACAAATGATAGAATCGCATCTGCTTGAAAGAATCCCATCTGAACTAGAATTGTTCAATCCAGGAATTATCCCCCTGGAAGAAATGTTAGAAATGTATGACACTTCACTTGATAGACAAGCAATTGTTATTTTTATCGGAGTGACTTCAATCATTGTTTTGTTTTCAACTGCTCTACCAATCATGCAAATTATTAAAATAAATCCAAAGAAAATACTATCAGACTAAGCTTCATATCATTTAATATTTGACTACCTTTTATTCCTCTAAAAACAAAAAATCTAATGTCAAAAGATCGCGTTAATCCTTGAAACATTAGATAGAAAATAGTATAATTAGAGAAACAGAGAGTGCAAGGCGGTAGCTGACATCGATATCAAAATGAAAGGAGAACTTTTGTCCAATAATTTTGAAAAGGGGTGTCGCTATGGAAAATTATTTTTTTACTTGACTGGCTCACTCCGGAAGGAGAAGCAACAATGACTGAGTATGAAGAGCTAAGCTTGATATTTAGGTTTGGTAATTTATTGGTTGCGGTAATCTTTGGATTACTCACAACTGTAATAGCTATCATGAAGTTGGGTCGAAGAGAAAAATAATCCGCCTCATAACTTTAGCGAGTTAGGCGGATTATTTTGTTCGACTGATGTTCGTTACCGACTTAAACGGTTCTGTTAGAGTGAGTTGTTGGTGACACAACAACTTACTCATTTTTTATTATACGGCAATTATACCATCATCATACCAGTTTGTAAATATTCAAGTGTCAAACTTGTCTATTTTTTTCACGCCCGTTTCATAAACAATTTAACGGAATATCAACTTTCCAGCGAAAACCTTGTAAAACAAATCTAGCTGTTCTGCTGTCTTCTCTAGTTAGTATATTGATTTTGTTGACTGAAGTGTGGGTTTTAGCAAAAATGGCATCTCACTTACCAAGTGCTACACCATTTCACCTCTTCCCCTAAAGCCAATAACGTGTTATAATCATGATTAAAAATCCCTGGAGGTATTCATCATGAAACAAATATTATTAGAGCGATTAACCAGATACGTAAAAATTGATACGCAGGCAGACATGACCAATGAGAATTGTCCGTCATCACCGGGGCAGATCGTCTTAGCCAATCTGCTTGTCGAGGAGTTAAAAAGCATCGGCATGTCAGACGTGACCATTGATGAAAACGGCTATGTCATGGCGACGCTTCCAAGCAACACTGAAAAGTCGGTGCCGACGATTGGCTTTTTAGCGCACGTTGACACGGCACAAGACTTTACAGGGGCGAATGTCAACCCGCAGGTGGTGAACAGCTACGACGGTGGCGATATCGTATTAAACGAGGCGTTGCGGGTTGTACTATCACCTAATGAATTCCCAAATCTGAAGAACTATATCGGCCACACCCTTGTCACAACCGACGGGACAACACTGCTGGGCGCGGACAACAAAGCCGGGGTCGCGGAAATCATGACCGCCATGGCATATCTCATCGACCACCCAGAAATCAAGCACGGAGACGTTCGGATCGCCTTTACCCCAGATGAAGAAATCGGGCGCGGACCACATAAATTCGATGTTGAAAAATTTGCTGCAACCTTTGCGTACACGGTTGACGGTAGCAAGGAGGGGGAGTTGCAATTCGAAAGCTTTAACGCGGCGAGTGCGTTCCTTACGTTCAATGGGAACAACGTCCATCCCGGGACGGCAAAAGACGTGATGGTTCACTCAGGCAAAATCGCCATGGCGTTTCATAGCAAGCTACCGGTAGAACAAGCGCCGGAACTTACGGATGGTTACGAAGGGTTTTTCCATCTCATCAATTTGAAATCAGAAGTGGAGAAAACGGATGCGTTTTATATCATTCGTGATTTCGATAAAGGGTTGTTTGAGCAGAAGAAAGCGTTGGTTCAGGACATCGTGGCTGAGTTGCGCGCGGAATACGGTGAGGCAGCGGTTGAGCTAAGAATGGAAGACTCGTATTACAACATGGCTGAGAAAATCAAGGAAGTGCCAGAGGTTATCGAAATTGCTGAGTTGGCGATGAAGCATTTGGGCATCACGCCAATGAGTAGCCCGATCCGTGGTGGAACAGACGGTTCACAGCTGTCTTACATGGGATTACCGACGCCTAATATTTTCACAGGGGGCGAGAACTTCCACGGTAAATTTGAATTTGCCTCGCTAGATGTCATGGAAAAAGCAACGATGACGATTGTAGAAATCGCAAAATTATTTGAGCAACGGGCGTAAGGGATGATTGAGAACAAACCGTCACTTTTCAAGTGAAATCTGAAGGATTAGTGATGGTTTTTCTAGCATGTAAGAGTAAAACCGTCACTTTTCGAGTGAAATCTGAAGAGATAGTGACGGTTTTTCTAGTATGTAAAAGTAAAACCGTCACTTTTTAAGCGTAATCTAAAAAAATAGTGACGGTCTTGAGATAAATAGTTCTGTTTCCAGAGGATGATTTACCAGCTGACCCAACTTACCTGCACGTCACCGTGAGGGGGTCTCATGATGGTGCCGTGGATTTCATCCGTGCTTCGAATGATGACGCGGATGTCGTATTGAGGTGAAAAATAATCGATGTATTGCCCAACCATTTGATGAAAAGCCAACTTCTCACCATAACCGAAGAAATGCATGTTGAATTCAATGTTAACGCGGTACACTTCTTCTTCCACAATGTGAACTTGCCCAACAATGCCAAACGTGTGTGGAAATTGACGGAAAATAGATTCGCGAACAAAAATATATTCGTCATTAAGATTGACGCTGTAGGCACTAATCGCTGTGTTGGCTGGGTTTTCTAGTAAGAAATGGCGTTCATGCACCTCGTTCCAGTTTCGAAGAGAAGAGCTACCGACTTCACCAACGGCAGTGCTTGCTAATCGCCCTGGCAGAATGGAATTGCCAGACTCTTGAATAAATAAGCCAAAGATAATCGGCACATCACGCAGTTCGTTGTATTCGGTTCTTAGAAGCGGAAGGAGTTCTGCGGCTGTTTCACGACCAATTGTTAAAATCTGCTCGTCCGACATGCGATAAGGGATAATCTGACCAATGCTGTAATCAACAACGGTGTGATGCGGGTTCATCGCCAGTGCGATGGCCACACCTTCTAGTTGGAATTCAGGCTCGCCGTCTTCGTTATAGACAATCGTTCCAAAATTTTGCTCAAGGACAAAAGAGAGCGGTCTAATTTGGGTGGCGAACGTATCACCGCTTGTCACTGAGGTGCCGTTGAAATCAAGAGTAGCGCCACTTTCAGGATTAAGCCCAATGGGATTAACGCAAATGTCACTTTCAACGTTCGACGGACATAGCAGATTAGAAACAAACGCGCGTTGCAAAATTAACCCGTCTCTAAAGAAATGATCGTTTGGATCAAAATACGCTGTAGCCGTGCGGTGCATGGAGCGCTCTAGGTGCTCCAAGTCAGCGCGCGTACCAACGACGATGCCGTCACCTATTGTTCCCGTATAAGCATGGATAAGTCCACGAGTAGGGCTCGCCTGGATCGGGAGAAACGTTTGAAAGTAACCCACGGTTAAATCATTAGACAGCGGCACAATGGTATTCGGGTCAGAATCTTGAATCGCTTGCTCAATATCAGGAACCGGTGGGCTAATGCAAGCGGTCAGAAATAGGGGGATAAAAAATAATAAAACAATTAGCTTTTTCATATGTAACTCCTTAATGTTTTAGGCACTGCCTAGTAATGTGACAAACTCATCTTCAGTCAAAATAGTAATCCCGAGCGATTCAGCTTTTGCTAGCTTGGAACCCGCAGCCTCTCCAGCAATTAAATAATCAGTGTTCTTACTAATACTCCCAGTAATTTTCGCGCCCGCATTTTCCAGCAACGTTTTCGCGTCGTTTCTAGGCATGGATAACGTACCAGTCAAAACGACGGTCTTGCCAGCAAACGCTGAATCATCACTAACCGCTGCTCTTTGCGCCGCCGCCATGTTTAACCCTAACACCTTTAACTGCGCAATCATCGCCAAGTTCTCGTCATTAGCGAAGTAGTCCACTAGGCTAACCGCAATTTTCTCACCAATTTCGTTCACACTCATTAAGGCGGAGGCGTCCTTGCTGATAATCTCATCCATGTGTCCAAATTCCTGAGCCATCGTTTCTGCGACTTTAGCACCAACGTGGCGAATCCCGAGCCCGAATAAAAGCTTATCAAGTGGTTGCGCTTTACTTGTTTCAATCGCAGCTAATAATTTACTTACCTTCTTATCGGCCATGCGTGCCAGTGGTAACAACTGCTTCGCTGTTAACGTATAAACATCTGGAATTCGCACGAGCAGTCCAGCATCAAAAAGTTGCTTCACGATCTTTTCACCTAAACCATCGATGTTCATCGCATTACGAGACGCGAAATGAATCAAAGCAGCCACGATTTTCGCCGGGCAATCAACGTTTAAACAATAATGATCCACTTCACCATCTGGTCGCACAAGCTTCTCTTTACATTTTGGACAATTTGTAATCATCTCAAACGGCACCGCATCTTTTTCACGCAAATCTTTAATTGGTGCGACAACTTCTGGGATAATATCTCCCGCTTTTCGAATCACCACCTCATCCCCCACACGGATGTCTTTGCTCGCAATGTAATCCGCGTTATGAAGCGTCGCCCGGGCAACCGTAGTCCCAGCAACCGTGGCCGGCACTAACACAGCATTCGGCGTCATCATGCCAGTGCGCCCAACCGTAAACCTAATGGCTTCAAGTTTTGTTGTAACCTCTTCGGCAGGGAACTTGTATGCGATCGCCCACCTTGGGCTTTTGGCCGTATTACCGAGTTGTGACCGTATGTCAAGTTCATTGACTTTGATGACAATGCCGTCAATCTCGTACGGGAGGTTGTCGCGCTTAGCTTGCCAATGATTCACAAAATCAATCACCTCGTCAATGGAAGCACAAGTCGTAGACGTTTGATTCACATTGAAACCTAGCTCTGATAACCGCTTTAAACTAGCTGATTGCGTATCAAGATGAAGGTCAAGCGCATTAACAAACGCATAAGAAAACATCGTCAGCTTACGCTTAGCGGCAATTTTTGAATCTAGCTGTCGCAAAGAACCGGCTGCGGCGTTTCGAGGATTTGCAAACAACAGTTCACCGTTAGCTACTCTTGCGGCGTTCAACGATTCAAACACAGGCTTCGCCATGTAAACCTCGCCGCGCACTTCAATCGGATGCTCTTCTTCAATGCTAAGGGGAATGGTTTTAATCGTTTTTAAATTTTCCGTGATGTCCTCGCCGATAACGCCATCTCCACGTGTCGCACCACGAACGAATTCACCGTTGGCATAATGGAGTGTTACCGCTAGTCCATCAATTTTTAACTCCACGAAATAAGTGACATCGGGTGCCATTTTTTTAATCCGGTTATCAAAATCACGCAGATCACCCTCGTGAAAAGCATTTGACAAAGAAAGCATCACCGATGAGTGTTCGAATTTAGTAAAGCCGTCAAGAATGAGCCCACCGACGCGTGTAGTAGGGGAGTTAGGCAATTTCAATTCCGGCTTCGCTTTTTCAATGTCGATTAATTCATTGATCAAGCTATCGTAGACTGCATCGCTTGCACTAGGCGCGTCTAACACGTAATATTCGTGATTGTATTGATTAATTAGTTTTGTAAGTTTTGTCACATATTGTAGATCCATTGTTTAGTTCCTTTGCAATTAGAATACGAAAAGAAAAGCTAATCATTGATCGCCTGATTACTAGGTGATGAGATTAGCCTCTTTTCTTATAAATCAAGTACGTCTTTGATTGTTGTATTATGATGACTGACGTGTTCTTGAATAGCTGTGAATACTAACGTTTCAAGTTCGAGCGCAAGATCCACTTCGTGAACCACGATATCGCCAGCGTTGATGATACTTGACGTTAGGTTCATAATCCCTTCAACAATATCTAAGGCTTGGAACGAATCCACAATGACTTGAGAAACGTAAGAAGGAACAGCAAGAATAACGTATTTAATGTTATGAGCTTTAATGTAGTCGACCATCTCTGATTGATGATACACCGGAATATTATGAACGGTCGTACCCGCAATTGTGAGGTCATTATCAAAAGCTGCCACTAATTCAGAAGGCGCATGACTAACGTTACTCTGGAACCTTTCAGAAGTAAAGAAGTTAATGAGTGCGCGACCTAAATTACCCGCTCCAACGATGATGCATTTTTGCTTTTCTTCATCTTGAATGCGTAATATTTTTTCAAACGCAGATAAAACGAATTCAACTTTATAGCCATATCCTTGTCGACCTAGTTCACCTAAATGTGAAAAGTCTTTTCGAATCGTTGCTGGATCAACCCCCATAATGGTACTGAGTTCGCGTGATTGGATTTTAATCACACCTGTTTTCTTAAGATCTAAGAAACAGCGATGATATAACGCTAATCTTTTTAATGTAGATTTTGGAATACGTTGCATGGATGATCCCACCTTTTTAAAATTTAAAACCTTTTATAATATAATAACACACTGTGAAATGTTTTTCAAAAGAAAAATGAAATATTTTAAGAAGATTCAGGTAAAAATAGTATATCCTCTCGAAAAGTAGTCTCACTATGACTCAATTCTTTCCCTTCAACGTGGGAACTTAAGACAATTCCGAGCATGATCATACTGGCAAGAACGGAGCTACCGCCGTGACTGATAAACGGTAGTGTCACACCGGAGATCGGGATGATCCCTAACGTCATGCCGATGTTCCAAAATTGTTGTGCCATCAAAGACGTAAAGATACCCACACAAACATGACTATTGTAATGACCCCGATTCAAGACCGCCGTGTTTAAAATGGTGAAGTTAAATAAGAGGCAAATGATAATCACAAACATAGAAGCGATCATCCCAAAGTCCATCCCAATCACTGCGAAAATGTAGTCCGTGTGTGCTTCGGGAAAGAAAGCGGCAGTGCTTTGGAACCCATTCCCAAAGATGCCCCCGGAGCCCATTCCGATCAAACCAAAGGCCAAGTGACGCCCATAACCCGAAATACTACCGAAGGGGTCAAACCAACCTAAGAAACGTTGTAATTGATACGGTTCAATGAGGCCACTTTCAAGTAACATATCGGGGTAATACTGCGCTAGTGTAAGGAAGGTGTACGTGAACGCAATCCCAATGGTTGCAACGACAACAATGTAGGTCCATTTAATGCCAGATGCTAGCAACATAAACGACAGGGTAATTAAGATTAAAATCGTAATACCTGAGTCGGGCTGTTCGAAGATGAGCCCAGCTGGAACAAGAACAACTAAGAGGGCTTTTAAGATGAGCCAGAAATCTGTTTTGAATGTGCGTTGTTCATGCGGTGTTTTTTCGTTATGTTTTTGGATAATATCTGCGAGCACTAAAATGAGTGAAATGCGCATAAATTCAGACGGCTGTATTTGCATAAACTCAAGATCAATCCAACGGGTGGCGCCATTGATATTGACAATCCAAGCAGGTTGGAAACCTGGCAGGCGATTCCAAGCGAGAATCAGCAGTAACATGATTAAGAAAATGCCGTAAAGGCTCCAGCGAATAAAGCGCAATCGTTTCATGCCGAAAAAAAGCACGCTTATCATCGCCACTCCGCCAATGACAAAAAAGACGGCTTGCCTTATCATATAGTTTCTTTCTTCCTGATACTGAATCCAGGCAAGTGGCGTAGCAGACGCAATGGCGACTAGGCTAATGGCAACGAATAGCACAAAATAAATGAGTATGGGTGTGTAAAAAATAGCACTGAACTTACTTAATCTTTCTTTCATTCTTTCAAAGCTCCAAACCTAATTGATATCAGTTATTAAGAGTATACCACACTTTTGCAAAAATTATAGTATTTTCAAGTCATTTGCATGGAAAAATTGCAATTTAAATGATACAATGAGGGCGGTGAATAAAGATCGAGGTTGTGATTTTAAGATGATTGGCAAAGAAAGTGAGACGTATGTTGTTGTGACTAGAACGACACCCCATAGGCGTGGTGAGTATCAAGTTGAGCTGGGTGATGCACAGGGAAACCTTTATGAATTTTCAGTTCATGAAGAAACTATGTTGGATTACCGGTTAGTGGTCGGCAAGGAATTGGATGAACAGACGTTTCGTGCGCTTGAAGCGTCTAAAGATTATGGCGCGGCTTACAGCTATGCCGTTGGGATTTTAGCACGGCGGATGTATACCGAAAAAGAGTTGAGGCAGAAGTTGGTGAATCGTGAAACGAACGAGGGCGTGATCGAGGAGGTTGTCACAAAGCTTTTTCAACTTGATTTACTTAATGACGATGCTTTTGCGCGCACCTTTATTGAAGAACAGGTTCGGATGGGGAAGAAAAGCCAGCGTCGGATTGTGTCGGATCTGTATGCGAAGGGGGTAGCGGATAAGTTGATTGACCGTCATTTGGGTTTGTTTGATCAGGAGGCAGAAACCGGTGCGATGAAGCGTGAAATTGAAAAAGCTTATGAACGATTTTCACGTAAAGAACTATCTGATTTTGAGTTGAAGAATAAGGTGATCCAAGCGGTTGGGCGTAAGGGGTTTGATTTTTATGAAATGGATCGTCAGTACGGTTATTTCATTGAAGATCTTGAGGTTGACATTTAGCGGATAAGTCACTATAATTAACAGGTTAGACAATGTTTTGAAAGACTCATTTTGTAGAAGGAAATTGAAGGTGAAACAATGGCAAATTTATTAAAGCAAAGAAAATTATTCACGTCAGAATCGGTAACGGAAGGTCACCCAGATAAAGTGTGTGATCAAATCTCTGATGCGGTTTTAGATGCGATTTTGGCGCAAGACCCACAGGCGCGTGTGGCGTGTGAGACGGTGGCATCAAAGGATTTAGTTTTGGTGACGGGTGAAATTTCGGCTAACGCAGAAGTGGATTACGAAAAAATTGTGCGTGCGAAATTGATGGAGATTGGGTATACCGATCGCAAGTATGGCATTGACGCCAACACTTGCACGGTCATGGTGCAAATGTCGAAACAGTCAAACGATATTGCGATGGGTGTTGATGAATCGTTTGAGCATAAAGAAAAACACGATGAAGAAGCGTTAGTTGGGGCAGGGGATCAAGGGTTAATGTTTGGTTACGCTTGTCGCGAGACAGAAGAGTTGATGCCTTTGCCGATTTCGTTGTCTCATCGCTTAGCAAAAAAGTTAAGTGATATTCGTCACGATGGGACATTGGCTTATTTACGACCAGACGGAAAAACACAAGTAACGGTTGAGTACGATGAGGACGGTGTCCCTGCTCGTGTGGATACGATTGTTGTCTCGACTCAGCATGATGAGCACGTTTCTCAGGCACAAATTCACGCCGATATAAAGAAATACGTCATCGATGCGGTTGTCGATGCGCATTTAATTGATGAAGAGACGAAGTTCTTTATTAACCCAACAGGGCGCTTTGTCATTGGTGGGCCTGAAAGTGATGTGGGGTTAACCGGACGTAAAATCATTGTTGATACTTATGGTGGGTATGCGCGTCACGGTGGCGGGGCGTTTTCGGGCAAGGATGCGACGAAGGTGGATCGCTCAGCGACGTATGCCGCACGTTACATTGCGAAGAACATTGTGGCGAATGGGCTTGCTGATAAGTGTGAGATTCAGTTGTCGTATGCGATTGGTGTGGCGCAACCGACGTCGATTTTGGTGGAGACGTTTGGCACTTCAGCGTTAACAGGTGATGAGTTAGTGGCGGTGATTAAGAAGAATTTCAAGTTGGATCCGCAGGGGATTATTAATATGTTAGATTTGAGAAAGCCGGTGTTTGCGCCAACGGCTTCGTACGGTCATTTTGGTCGCGATGGGGTCGCTTGGGAGCGAGTGATTGAATTAGTGAGATAGGACGATGGCGTTGTATATGTTTATAACCGAAATAGGCAGGCGAGTGTGTTTTGTAGTGACCTCCGAAAGTTGAACTTGAAAGGTTCAACAGATCGGAGGTCACATCAGTTTGTGTGTTTCGGTTTTTTTGCGCTTCTATTGGGTGAGAATGAGCTTTGAAAATCGTGCAAAAACGTTATAAATCGTGCAAAAAGGAGTTTAATTTTTGATTTTTTTTGAAGGATATAAGTGAAATTTCAACAAAAAGTTATTTTTTTTTTGCTAAGTACTTGTTTTTCGGGAGTAGAATTGATATGATTAGAATGTCGATTGTCATTATCAGATTTTCCCACAATAATTTGATAAAAGCGATTGGCAATGGAATTGGAGCACAAGATTTTTTTGTGAAAGAGGGAATTAGCTTTGCAAATGCCCCTCAAAACACGATCTTTGCTGAAGAAAGGACAAAAGGAGTGGAGAACATGTTCAAGAAAAAGTTTGTGGGAATATTACTTGCAGCAGCACTTGCCATCCAAATCGGAATGCCTGCTTTAACTGTTTCGGCTGCGGAACTTAATATTCCAGAGAAACCTGCTCATCCAGAAATTCCAGCTCTTCCAGAGCTTCCGGAACTTCCAGGATGGCCTGAACGCCCAGATTGGAGTTGGCCAGACTGGGATCACCCAGTGTGGACGTTACCAGATTGGGAACATCCGGATTGGAATTGGCCAGACTGGGAACGCCCAGATTGGAGTTGGCCGGAGTGGGATCACCCAGCTTGGAATTTACCAGATTGGGAGTTGCCGGAGTGGGATCATCCAGTTTGGGAATGGCCGGAATGGAGTTGGCCAGATTGGGATCACCCATCTTGGGAATTACCGGACTGGAATTGGCCAGACTGGAGTCATCCAGATTGGGAAATACCAGACTGGGATCATCCAATTTGGGAATGGCCTGGGTTGCCAGAACTTCCAGAGTGGCCATGGTGGCCAGTTCTACCTGAGCTACCAGGATGGCCAAGTTTGCCTGAATTACCGGAGTGGCCAGATTTACCTGAGTTACCGGAATGGCCAGGACTTCCAGGATGGCCGTGGTGGCCAAGTTTGCCTGAATTACCGGAATGGCCATGGTGGCCAGTTCTACCTGAGCTACCAGGATGGCCAGGTTTACCTGAATTACCGGAGTGGCCAGACTTACCTGAACTACCAGAGTGGCCGGGTCTACCTGAATTACCGGGATGGCCATGGTGGCCAGTTCTACCTGAGCTACCAGGATGGCCAGATTTACCTGAATTACCGGAGTGGCCAGACTTACCTGAACTACCAGAGTGGCCGGGTCTACCTGAGTTACCGGAATGGCCAGGACTTCCAGGATGGCCATGGTGGCCAGATTTACCTGAATTACCGGAGTGGCCAGGACTGCCAGTTTGGCCGGGGTTACCTGAATTACCAGAATGGCCAGTTCTACCTGATCACGACAAATAAGTCGATGACGCTTTTGTATGGAATCTCCCAAATGGCCGGAGTGGGACCGTCCTGAATGGTTAGGAAATTCTAAGTCTTTAAAAGATAAGCGGAGGTTGCTCACTGTGAACAGCCTCTTTTTTGGTGCAATAAAAAAAGTCAAATTTTACGTATCAGAATACACAAATAACAATTGTAAATTTTCAAGACTTCCTGTATAATTGTAAATAACAAAGACGACAGCTTAAATGATTAACAATGGTTGGTTGTAGGTCTTATCACATGAGGATGAGATAATGAAACAAACAAATGAAAATCGTGGATTAAGGAACTCTGGGCGTGTTGTTCTCGCTTTTTTTACTGTGCTTTTCTTTAGTTTTTTTGTTGCCATTGCGGTTAGTTTTGCGATGATTGCTGAGACGGGTGTTGCGCGTGGTGAAAATTTGTTTGAACTGGCGTTGCAGACTTATTTGTTTCCCGGAACTGTTTTTGCCCGACGTGGAACGATCACCGATCGCAACGGTCGCGTGATTGCAGATCAACATCCATCTTATACGATGTTTGCTGTCTTTTACACTGGTTGGGATAGAAGTGTGGTCACTGACATAGAAGGGACGGCTGAAGCTTTGGCTGGGGTTTTAGATGCGAGTGTGGAAGAGTTCATTACTTTTTTATCTCCTGAAGATGAAAACACTCGTCAAGTGAATTTCGGTCCAGTCGGCCAACGTCTATCGTTCACACAAAGAAATGAAATCCTCGCATTAGAATTACCAGGTATTTACTTTCAAGATGCACTAACGCGTTTTTATCCCAACGGTGTATTTGCTTCCCATACAATTGGTTATACTATGTTTGGTGAATACGGGGAATTGATTGGTGTCATGGGACTTGAAGGTTATTTCAATGAAATGTTAACGGGACAGGACGGCATCTACCAATTTTTAGGTGACCGATACGGCATGCTTCAACCTAATCAAGAACGCATGTTTATTCACGACCCTGTAGACGGGTACAACATCATGCTGACCCTCGATGAAAGAATTCAATTATTTGTGGAAGCTGCCTTAGATAATACGTTAGAAATAGCGGAAGAAACAGACATGGATATCCAGAGCATGGTTGCGGTTGTGATGGACGTTCGAACAGGGGAGATCTTGGCAGCCGCCAGTCGCCCAACGTTTGACCCTAACACGCGAGAAGTAGTGGGAGGTTACATCAATCCCCTAGGGTATCCATTCGAACCTGGCTCAACCATTAAAGTGGCCACGTTTGCAGCGGCGATCGACACAGGCAATTATCGCGGCGATCAAATGTTCACCTCCGGTGCAAGAAGTGTGCCAGGTAACATTACCATTCATGACTGGAATCAAAGCTGGGGTAATATTTCATTTGACGATGGCTTTTTAGTTTCATCGAATACAGCCGTCGTGGACATGTTCAGGTATTGGCTTTCATTCGATAACTGGATGAGCTATTTAGCTGGTTTTGGTTTCGGTGAAACGGTCGATCTTCCGATTGTTGGTGAATTACCTGGGCAGGTTCCTGATGAAGAGACGGCTGAAGTGGACGTTTTGATGAGTGGTTTTGGGCAAGGACCAATGACCGTGACACCGGTGCAACAACTACAAGCTTTAACGGCTATTTTGAATGAAGGCAACCTGATTAGACCACAATTAATTTATCAAATTTATGACCCAAATACGAGCAGCATTGTTGAATCGTTTGAACCTGACATCGTGGGTCAACCAATTTCAGCTGAAACAGCTAGACAAGTACAGGATCTCATGATTGATGTCGTGGAATCCCCAATCGGAACAGGACGTAACCTTTACTATTTAGACGTGCCAAGTGGTGGAAAAACGGGAACCGCACAGTTATTCGACCGAGAAACAGGCACTTATCACCCTGACTTTTTCGTTTATAGCTATATTGGCTTTGCACCAGCGGAAGACCCAGAAATTATGATGTTCGTGGCCGTTCAAGGTGCACCAGGTTCTCGAGATGGGCATTCGTACCCCTCAGAAATTTATCAATTCGTTATGAACCATACCCTTCATTACCTTGGTCTAGGTGCGGGGACATCCAACGCTGAATTTGATCTGTCTTACTTTGAGCGAACACTTGTGCCTAATGTGATGAATTTACCAATAGCAGAAGCTGAAACGATTATTCGTGAAGCAAGGTTAACCCCAATTATTATTGGCGGTAACGAGCGTGTGTTTGGTCAATCACCAGCAGCGGACGTTGCCATCATTATTGGTGATAAGGTTTTCTTAAGAACGGACGTTGTGGATCAACTACCTGATTTTACCGGTTGGAATCGCGCTCAGATTGCAACGTACGGGGAACTACTAGAACTAAACATTGAGTTTGTCGGTCACGGGGTAGCGACTAATCAAAGCATTCGCGCCGGTCGCACCGTTCAAGCAGGCTCTCACATCACCATTACATTAGAATAGAAGAACGATGATACGACGCATTCGTTCTGAAGAACCATTCACCTTACTAGGAGGAAGCATTCGTGAAAAAAATTAATCAGTTTAAAACGTTCCTCATCGCACTTGTGGTGCTTATTGTTTTTGGTACCGTTGTTTTCACTATGCGTAGCGATGCGAACAACATTATTATTAGGACGCTGAACGATGGTATTTCAGTCGTACAGCGCGTTTTTGCGGATGCTGCACGTGGAATTAGCAATTTTGGCGAGAGTACGTTTGAAATTTTCAATACTAACGAAGAGAACCAACTGCTCAGATCACAGATGTATAATTATCAACTGCTTAGAATTTCAAATGAGCTACTAGAAGAAGAAAATGAAGAGTTGCGCCTAGCAGTAGAGGTCGCGGAGACGCTGCGTGACTTTGATCATATAACTGCCGTTAACATTGGTCGCGATATTCACAATTGGCATAACTTTATTACGCTTAATCAAGGGAGCATAAACGGGGTGGAGGTTGGTATGGCGGTCTTATCTGCAGAAGGGTACTTGATTGGAAAGATCACAGCAGTTGGGCAGCTTGCCTCTCGCGTTCATTTAATGAGAAGCCACGATTTGATTAACCCTCACGTGATGTTGCTTGGTGATAATAACTCATTTGCCAGACTTGCAGGGTATGACGCAGAAACAAATGAGCTGATGATGGTTGAAGTAAGTCGTGACGTTGAAGTTGAAATTGGGACCCAAGTGATTACGACTGGTATGGGCGATGTTTTCCCAAGGGGCCTTTTAGTCGGAACCGTTAGTCGCTATGAAGTAGCCAGTGATCAATTGACACAAACCATCTTTATCGAAAACAATGTGAATTACGACGATTTGAATTTTATGTTTATCATTATGCGTGAAATGGTGGAGCCAGACTTATGATAATAAAATTACTACTCACCTTTATTTTCTTCTTTAGCCTCGACAACTTACTCGGTATTTTTATCCCTAGAACGTTGTTCGGTTTTTATGTGATCGTTCCTTATTCCTTATTGATTGCGATTTGCTTGCAGAGCTTTTTTGACGATGACGATCATCTGCCAATTTTTGCTTTTATCTTCGGATTTATTGTTGATATTTATCAAGCCAATCTCATTGGGTTATACTCAGTCCTATTCCTCATCATTGCGGTCATTATTAAAAAATACATTGTTCTCATCACCCCGTTAAACTTTGTTTCCATTCTTTACATCACGGCGACAGCGATTGTGGCAGTTGAAGTGATTGTCTTTGCCTTAGTTTCGTTTGTCATGAGGGACACGATGACAATCTTTAGATTTTTGCAACACCGATTAGTCATCACGTTAGTCTTTAACGTCCTCCTACTAACAATCATGTATTGGCCGTTGGTCAAGATCTACACACCAAAAGACGATAAGAAAAGAAAAATCAAAGCTGTCATGACAGACAACACGCAAACGTAAGCTATAGTGTTGGAGGGATTTGTTATGAAGATTGATTTTTCTTTTTATGTGGTATTGTTACTCGCTTTTTTCTCGCGTCAAGTCGACGTGTACCTCACGTACATCATTGCCATTCTTATTCATGAATGTGGCCATTTGGTTGTAGCATCGCTGTTCAAATGGAAAGTTGAAACGTTTAGGTTGACGGCAATCGGCGGCTTTTTAACCTTTGAAAATAATTTGAGTCAACCTTACTGCAAAGCTTATTCGTGTCGTTAGGCGGGATCGCCTTTAACTTGATTTTCGCAACCGCCTTGATGATAGCGGATGGTCCAAGCAGTTTGATCTATACCCAGTTCGCGATCGCCATTTTTAACCTGTTACCCGTTGCACCACTCGACGGTAGCAAAATTTTGCAGGTATTATTAAATAAGGTAATCTCGTATAAAAAAAGCCTTGACGTTTTGAAAGTGACGAACGTTATTTTTCTCGCGATTTTTGCGCTTGGGGTTTGGTCTTTGCGGTTGGAACAGTATTATTTAGTGGTGGTTGTGTTGGCTGTGTTGGTGGGGAAGTTTCAGGCGATGGTGCCTTATATTTATGAGCGGTATAAGGTGCAGAGGGGGGAGTGTTGAGGGGATTGTGTTTAGGCAATTGTAATTTCATAAGCTGGTTTGTCGGAATGTCAACTTTTCCAATAAAAACACGAAAAAGTTGACATTATCATCAAACAAAATATCAAAAATGTCAACTTTTAGGTTCAAATATCAAAATAGTTGACATTTTATATAAGTAGACCCTTCAAAAATATCAACTTTTAAGTGAAAATCATTAAAAAGTTGATATTATGAGTGAAAATCTCGTTAGGAATATCAACTTTTAAGTGAAAATGATAAAAAAGTTGATATTATTGACTGTGGTGCAAATGAATGTTATCAAACGTGCTTGAAACAAAATTCTCCGGGAATAGGTTAGTAGTAATTGGGTGGGGTTTGTGTTATAATTTTCATCAGTAATTGATGGATGTGAGTAGGATGGAAACTGTAAATGTAATTGGGGCTGGCTTGGCTGGGTGTGAGGCGACTTATCAGTTAGTTAAGCGTGGTTTCAAGGTTAGGTTGTATGAGATGCGACCGGAAAAACAGACGGGGGCGCACGCAACAGATCAGTTTGCGGAGTTGGTTTGTTCGAATTCGCTGCGTGCAGATGGGCTTGGCAATGCGGTTGGGGTGTTGAAAGAAGAGATGCGCATTCTGGATTCGTTGATTATGAAAGCCGCGGATGCAACGCGTGTGCCGGCTGGTGGGGCGTTGGCCGTTGATCGTGAAGCATTTTCAAATTATATTACGACGTATCTGGAAAATCACGATCAGGTGGAAATTATTCGCGAGGAAATATTGGAAATCCCGAATGGTTCGACAATTTTAGCTTCAGGGCCATTGACTAGTGAGCCGCTGGCAGAAGCGTTGAAAAAATTGACCGGTGAGGAATTTTTCTATTTTTACGATGCGCCAGCGCCGATCATTGATAAGGATTCCATCGACTTTGATAAGGTGTATTTAAAGTCGCGTTACGATAAGGGGGAAGCGGCTTATTTGAATTGTCCGATGAACGAAGAAGAATTTAATGCGTGGCACGAGGCTTTGATTAATGCGGAAGTGTTAACGCCGAAAGATTTTGAAAAAGGGGTGTTTTTTGAGGGGTGTATGCCCATTGAAGTCATGGCCAAGCGCGGGATTCAAACGGTGTTGTTTGGTCCAATGAAGCCAGTGGGGCTTGAGGATCCTAGAACCGGCAAGACACCCCATGCTGTTGTGCAATTGCGCCAAGATAATGCGGCGGCTTCGCTTTATAACATCGTTGGTTTTCAGACGAGCTTGAAATGGCCGGAACAAAAGCGGATCATTCAGATGATTCCGGGACTTGAACATGCCGAAATCGTTCGTTATGGGGTTATGCATAAAAATTCTTTTGTTAATTCACCGGAATTTATGAGAGCGACTTACCAGACTAAAAAACGCGATGATTTATTTTTGGCTGGTCAGATCACAGGTGTAGAAGGCTATGTAGAGTCGGCTTCGTCGGGGATGGTGGCGGGGATCAACATGGCGAAATATCTCGCTGGCGATGAGTTAATTGAATTTTCACCTCAGACGGCGATCGGTTCACTGGCAACTTATATCACGCGTGCGAGTGCGAAACATTTTCAGCCGATGAACGTGAATTTCGGGATTTTCGAGGATTTAGAGGGGCGCGTAAAGAAAAAAGAAAAGAAAGAAAAATACGCTAACCGTGCCATCGATGTCATAAGTACCTATAAGGATAAAATCTAATGGAAGCGATCAAAAAATACCTTCATTATCTCACCTACGAAAAGCGATATTCCGAGTTGACGATCATGAGCTACGAGAAGGACATCGCGAATTGGACCGTCTTTTTAGACAGCAGAGGCGTTTCAGTTTTTGACGTGACTTATCGCGAGGTACGACTATTTCTACAAGAATGCCATCGCAAAAAACTTGCCCGTACCTCCGTCGGTCGTACCATGTCAGCGATCAAAATGTTTTACCGATTTTTAGTTAGCGAAGGAATAATTGTGAGTAACCCGATTACGTTGATTAAGGCAAGTAGAGGGGTCAACACGCTACCGAAATTTCTATATGAACAAGAAATGACCGCGTTATTTTCAGCGATTGACACGTCTGATGCACTGGGTAAGCGGAACTTTGCTTTGCTGGAGTTATTGTACGCAACGGGCATTCGTGTGTCGGAATGCTGTGCCTTAAAGCTGACGGATTTCGATTTTGATAGCGGGACACTGTTGGTTCACGGGAAGGGTGGAAAAACGCGCTACGTGCCCATGGGGGAATTTGCGGTTTCTGCAATGGAAGCGTATTTGAATGAGGCCCGGGTGGAGTTGATGAAAAAAGCTAAAGTTGAAACTGACGTTGCGTTTTTGAATTACCGTGGCACCGCACTGACAGATCGTGGCGTTCGGGATGTTTTAGTACGCATAACCGAGCAGACTTCGGAGAATATTAAATTATCACCGCATATGATTCGGCACACGTTTGCCACTCACTTATTAAATAACGGTGCTGATTTGCGCTCGGTGCAGGAACTGTTAGGTCATGCCAATTTGAGTAGTACGCAAATTTACACCCACGTTTCAAAAGATCGCTTAAAAGCGGTGTATGAAAAGTCGCACCCGAGAGCGTGATGGTGGTAAATGGTAGCGAAATTTCAATAACTACCCTATAATTAACATTATATTCATATTTTAATTGTATAATCTGTTCAAAGATTAATAGTCTCACATACAATTAATAAGGAGGTGTCCTTGTATGAGTAATGTTTTAGATTTTTTATTTGGATCTGCAACAGCGATTTGGTTTTGGGTGACATTGATATTCATTGTCATTGAAATTGAAACGCTTGGTTTGATCTCGGTTTGGTTTGTATTTGGTGCTTTTGTGGCACTTGTTACGTCCATCTTCATTCCATCGGTTCTCATTCAGGCGATTGTTTTTATTGCCGTTTCGTTTTTGTTGATGTTATGGCTACGAAGCTACGCTATGCATCGATTCAGAAACGCAAGTGGTCGTAAAAACAACATTGAAGAGTTAGTGGAGATGCCGTGTGTCGTTGTTTCAGCTATTCCAGCTTTGGATTTAGGTGAGGTTAAGTTGCAAGGGAAAATCTGGCGTTCACGTTCAGACTCAGGAACTGCGTATCACGAAGGGGATCGTCCGAAGATACTTCGGATCGAAGGGAATACCATTATTGTAGAATAAGTGTAGCTGCACCATAAGCAGAGACAGAAAAGGAGCTGTTAAAAATGAATTTAGGCATCTTATCAGGAATTGGAATTGGGGTTGCCGTTATTTTATTATCATTAATTATTTATGCGGCCACATGTATTCGCATTGTATCACAAGCAAAGGCTTATGTGACAGAGCGCTTTGGTAAACACCATCGCACCTGGCACGCGGGTTTTCATGCAAAAGCGCCATTTGTTGATCGCATTGTTCAAGTGGTTAACTTACGTGAGCAAGTATTGGATTTTAAGCCACAAGCGGTTATTACGAAAGACAACGTAAAAATGGGTGTCGACTCAGCGGTGTTTTTCCAAATCACTGACCCTTACGCATTTACTTACGGAATTCAAAATCCGTTTTTAGCGATTGAGAATTTAACGTCAACGGCTTTACGTAACGTTTTTGGTGAGATGGAACTGGATGAGGCGTTAACGTCGCGTGATATGATCAACACAAAAATGCGTGCCGTGCTTGATGAAGCAACGGATCCGTGGGGGATTAAAGTTAGCCGTGTTGAATTAAAGAGTATTGTACCGCCTAACAACATTCAAGAAGCGATGGAAAAGCAGATGCGTGCTGAGCGTGAGCGTCGTGCAACGATCTTAGAGGCAGAGGCAGAAAAAGCGTCGGTCGTCTTACGTGCAGAAGGGATGAAAAAATCGCGTGTCCTTGAAGCAGAAGCAGACAAGGAAGCAGCGATCCTAGCGGCAGAAGCAGAGAAAGAAGCTCAAATTCGCCTTGCAGAGGGTGAAGCAGAAGCGATCTTGAAAGTTCAAGGTGCAACCGCAGAAGGTTTACGTTTACTAAACGCTTCGCACCCGACGAAAGAAGTCTTAACCATCAAGTCACTTGAGGCATTAGCGCAAGTGGCAGACGGGCAAGCAACGAAATTAATTTTGCCAACTGAATTACAAAGCGTGGCATCATTGACAGCAACGTTTGCTGAAACGATGAACGCGGTAAAAGAGTAACGTTAAATGAGAACTGGCTCGTACGTGATGGTGCGGGTCTTTCTTGGATTTAAAGGTAAGTAGTGCAATTGCGAACAGTCGCTAGAATTATGAATCAAAGGAAACAGCGACTTTGTTAGCGGTATTACCTAGATGATAGGGTATATCGAAAAAATAGGTAGTTTTCTACCTAGATCACAGGCTATACCAAGAAAATAGGGAATCCCTGTTGTGTTAGCAATGAGTTTTTAACGTAAGTATTGGAGGTATAAGGATGATTGGACGTGGAAGAGGAAGAAATAGAGGCATGAGTTTAGGCCGTGTGGCTAAAAAAGCAGCGGTGGCAACGGTGGTTAGTCGTGCGGTTAATAATGCCATGGATAATCGAATGGGAAATAATAGGGGACAAGGTTTTGGTGGACAAAATATGAATCAGCAGCCACCGCAACAACCGGCGATGAATACGATTTGTCCAAGCTGTAACGCGGGAAATCCGCAAAATGCGAAATTTTGTTTGAATTGTGGTAGCGGATTTGCACCAGCGGAGAATCAGCAAGCACAAGCTGCCCCTCAGCCAACGAATTGTCCGGGCTGCAGAGCGAGTTTAGCAGGGGTGAATGGCAATTTCTGCCCTTACTGTCGTGCTGCGATTGGGTAATAAAAAGTACTAATAGACAATGAAATCCCCGATAAATTGCGATTTTTCGTAATTTAC
Organism: Turicibacter sp.; assembly: GCA_009780245.1. Taxonomy (GTDB): domain Bacteria; phylum Bacillota_I; class Bacilli_A; order MOL361; family Turicibacteraceae; genus WRKJ01. Next base: position 8,537 of record WRAJ01000011.1, on the reverse strand, counting down.
TGGGGATTTCTTTTTGAATTTCAGTTTGAACTCTGCTACAATTACAGTAATAAGAAAAAGTGGTGATGAAGATGAAAATTGTTGTGCAACGCGCAAAAAAGGCAAAAGTGATCGTTGATGAAAAAACGGTTGGGGAAATTGAGCATGGGTTGATGATTCTAGTTGGGGTGACGCATGACGATACCATTGAAGATGCGAAGTTCTGTGCAAATAAAGTGGCAAAGCTGCGCATTTTTGAAGACGAAGCTGGTAAGATGAATTTATCGGTGAAAGATGTGGGCGGTGGGATTCTTTCGATTTCGCAATTTACGTTATACGGGAATAGTGAAAAAGGAAATCGGCCAAGCTTTATTGAAGCGGCAAGACCCGAGCAGGCCGAACCGATGTATGAACAGTTTAATGAGCTATTAAGATCGGAACATGGACTACAAGTTGAAACGGGTGTTTTTGGTGCGATGATGGACATTGATTTTATTAACGATGGGCCGGTTACGTTGATTTTAGAAAGTAAAAAGTAGGTGAGTGAAAAATGTTAACAGCAGCTGAAATGGCAGAATTGATTTGTAAGGGCAAGAACATCGTGTTTTTAACGGGAGCTGGTGTGTCCACGCCAAGTGGTATTCCGGATTACCGATCTGTGAGTGGTTTGTATACGCAAAGCGGGATGAAACGGCCCGAGTATTTATTGTCAAGGCGAGCGTTACTGAAAGACACCGCTGATTTTCATCGTTTTATTAAGCAGCTTTGCCAAACGGAGGCGTTGCCGAATGTGATTCATGAAAGCATGGCGCGGCTGGAAGCTTCCAAGAATGTGACGGTCATTACGCAGAATATTGACGGGCTTCACAGTAAGGCTGGTAGTACCAATGTGGTTGAATTTCACGGGACGCTCGCGGATTGTTATTGTGAAAGCTGTGGCGTTAGGGTTACAACAGAGGCATTTATAGAGAATTATACGCACGCTGGGTGTGGCGGGACTGTGCGGCCGGATGTGGTGTTATACGATGAGCCGATTGACGGCGGGAACATTGATCGCTCGCTGGCGGCTTTGTTTACGGCGGATACGATTGTGATTGTGGGGACGAGTTTTCAGGTGTATCCGTTTGCGGGGTTGATTCAGTATGCGCGAAATGAGGCACGGATTTTGACGGTGAACCGCGATCCGGTGGATGTAAAGGCAGATGCCACGTTTTTGGGCGATGCGGTGGCTGTTTTTGAGTTGTTGTAGCTGATAGAAGCGACTTATAACGATATAAAGGTGGTGCGGAGGAATGAAAAAAATTAATGTTTTGGTTTTAAGTGAAGATGAAGATTTATTGCGGAAGTCTAAAATGGGCTTTGCGAGCTATGGGGATGAAGTGGAGATGTTTATTCCCCAAACAGTGGATGAAGCGATCGCGATTTCGGAGAAAGTTGGGATTCAGATCTGTGTGATTGATGCGGATATGCCGATGACGATCGAATTTGTAAAGATGCTTAAGAAGAAGAACCCAACTTTGCAAGTCATTGCAGCGGGTTCTTGTGCAGAGCGTTTTTATCGCGAAATCGAGGAAGATGAAGAGGTACCGGTTGTTTAGCGAGGATAGGAGTGAATCACTATGTTGGAATTAAAAGGGGCGCATAATGAAGCAAAGGTGTTTACCGACAACATCGATGATAAGACGATCGCGCAGATCGTTGAATTGTGCAACGAGGCGTTTACAGTGGGGTCGAAAATCCGGATTATGCCGGATACACACGTTGGGAAAGGGTCAGTGATTGGCACGACCATGACGATCACGGACAAGATCGTTCCGAATTTAGTCGGGGTAGACGTTGGCTGCGGCATGTCGGTTGCCAAGCTTAACGTCCAGTCGCATAAGATTGACTTTAAAGCTTTGGATAAAGTAATTAGAACGCATGTCCCGAGCGGGTTTAATGTGCGGAAGAAGGCACACCCATATGCCAAGCAAATTGATTGGTCGGCCATTGTGACAGAAGTTGATGTTGAGCGGGCGAAGAAGAGCATTGGTACGTTGGGTGGTGGGAATCATTTTATCGAAGTGAATAAAGGCTCAGATGGCGCGGTTTACCTTGTGATTCACAGTGGTTCGCGAAACCTTGGGAAGCAGATTGCGGAGAATTACCAGAAGCGTGCTTATGAGGAATTGGTGAAAAAATCGGGATCGGCTAATAAGCACCTCGCTTATTTAGAAGGGCAAGGGTTTGACGATTATTTGAATGATATGAACATCGCGCAAAAGTTTGCAGCTTTGAACCGAAAAGCGATGATTGCTGAAATCACCACGCAAAGGGGATGGGACATCACCGATGAGTGGGAAAGCATCCATAACTTTATCGATACGCCGCACATGATCCTGCGCAAAGGGGCCACGTCGGCGCAGAAAGGCGAGAGATTGTTGATCCCCATTAACATGCGTGACGGCTCGATTATCGCGGTTGGCAAGGGGAATTTAGATTGGAATTTTTCCGCACCCCATGGCGCAGGGCGCGTGATGTCAAGAAGTAAAGCTAAAAACACGGTGAAATTTGAGGACTTTCAAGCATCGATGAGAGACGTTTGGACGACCTCTGTGCACAAAAGTACGATTGACGAGTCCCCGTTTGTTTATAAGCCGATGGAAGAGATTGTGGCGAATATCGGGGAGACGGTGGAGATTATGGATGTGATCAAGCCGTTGTATAATTTTAAGGCTTAGGTGAAAAGTTTTATAATATGACACATCATGTCTAATTAGTTGTGGTAGAATCTACTGATGAAAGAGTAGGAGGCCAAGAGTAATGCCAGAATTATTGAAAGATGTTTATAATCCCGAGTCGGTTCGTGAATTTGCTTTGAAGATGCAGGCTGTTTATCCGCCGTTTCAAGTCGCTGCTTTTTTGTCAGCTGTTTTGGATGACACCTGGGAGGGGTTAGGGTTACTGGCGAGAGAACGGCGAATCAGTACGATGTTGGGAACGTTTTTGCCAGATGATTACGAGGCAGCGCTAAACCTGATTGATTTGGTGGTTGCAGATTATGCGAGTCTTTTCTTTGGCACGATTTTTCCGGACTTCGTTGAAGTTTACGGGCAGGGTGATGCCGATTGGGATTTATCCATTGCGGCATTAAAGAGGTACACGGTTTATTCAACTTCTGAATTTGCGGTTAGGCCATTTATTGTTAATCATGAAGAGCGAATGATGGCGATGATGTATGAGTGGTCTAAGGATGAAAATGAGCACGTTCGCCGGCTTGCGAGTGAAGGGTGTCGGCCGGCTTTGCCGTGGGGGAAAGCGTTGGTGAAATATAAGAAAGACCCGACACCGATCTTGCCGATTTTGGAGCAGTTGAAAGCCGATCCGTCGTTGTATGTGCGAAAGAGTGTGGCGAATAATTTAAATGATATTTCGAAAACGCATCCGGATTTGGTGGCTAAGATTGCGAGGGATTGGTACGGGGAAAATGAGTGGACCAATTGGATTGTGAAGCACGCTTGTCGGACGTTGCTTAAGAGAGGGAACCGCGAGGTATTGGCTATTTTTGGCTACGACGATGGGGCGACGATTGAAGTGGCGGATTTTGCTTTAAGTACTGACTCGGTTTCAATGGGGGATTCACTGACGTTTTCGTTTCAACTAAGTGCGGTGGATGATACGAAAGTCAGGTTAGAGTACGGCATTGATTTCATGAAAGCGAACGGGAAGCGCAATCGAAAGGTCTTTCAGATTTCTGAATCGACTTTGAAGAAAGGGTCGCAAAAAATATTTTCTAAAAAACACGCGTTTGCTGATTTGACGACGCGCAAACATTATCCGGGGGTGCATGCGGTGACGTTGATTGTGAACGGGGTGGCGCGTGGGACGTTGGATTTTGAGCTTGGCGAGTAGGTTGAGAATGGAAATGCCCCTGAACTTCATTTTTCTGTTGAAAAGGGGCATTTTGAAAAACTAATAAACTAGATATACCACAGGAGAGATGGAGAAATGATACTTAGAAGAACAACGGACCAAGATATCCCGCAAGTCATGGCCATTATCGAACAAGGGAAAAACTATCTAAAATCAAACGGCATTGACCAGTGGCAAAACGGTTATCCCAATGAAGAAATTATCAAACAAGATATCGTAGACGGGTATGGCTATGTGCTCGAAGCAGAAGGCCAAATACTAGGCACCGTCGCGCTATCGTTTGACGGCGAGCCGTGGTACGATGATATCACAAACGGAAAGTGGCTGACTAACGAGGATTTTCTAGTCATCCACCGCATGGCGCTCAGCAACGAAGCGCGTGGCACAACTGCCGCATCCGAAATCATCAAACAAGCCGAGCAATTGTGCACAAAATGCGCTGTCCGAAGTATAAAAATCGACACACACGAGGATAATATCATCATGCAGAAATTAGTCAAAAAAACGGGCTTCACATATTGCGGAACGGTTATCCTAGGAAGCGAAGGCAAACGATTAGCCTTTGAGAAGGTGATATAAATGAAATTTCTACTCACAATATTATTTGCGATAACCCTCCTATCGGGCTGCTCGTCAGCTGACGCTGAATTTAGCCGCATGTCTGGTCAGGAGGCGTACGAGCTGTTCCAAAGCAATCCAGACGTTTTCCTGATAGATGTTCGCTCAGCAGGCGAGTTTGCGCAAGGGCACATTCCCGGTTCCATCACGCTCCCGGCCAACGAAGTCGAAGCACGCATCACGGATATTACAAAGAATCAAGAGGCGATCATCTTAGTCATTTGCCAATCCGGAAATCGTAGCCAAACTGCCTCGCAGCTCCTTGCTGATTTAGGTTATACAAACGTTTACGATATCGGTGGTATCATTAGTTGGCCAGGTGAAGTGGTTGATTAAGGTGTTTTTAATCAATAAATTCATTTTTAATTTATAAAGAATGTGTATACTCATACTATCTAAATGTGATATAATCATAAATTAGAAGTGTAACGAAATTTTAAAAGTAAGTGGAGGTATAACAACATGGGATTTATTAGAGCATTTAAAGGGGCAATCGGTGGCACGTTTGCGGATCAGTGGTTAGAATTTATCGGCCCAAGAACAGGTGTGCCAGCAACGGCAGCCATTTTCGAAGGCGTTGCCAACGGACAAAACGCAGGACGTGGAGCAAATAAGCGCGGCAGCGAAAACGTGATCAGCAACGGGAGTCGCATCATCGTACCAGAAGGGACGGCCCTTATCACGATGCAAGACGGTGCGATAACGAACTTCATCGCTGAGGCAGGTGGTTATACGTATAGCACAGACGAGCAAAATTCACAGTCTTTCTTTGCCGGAGATGGTATTTTATCGTCAACCATTAAAACATCGTGGGAGCGTTTTAAATTTGGTGGGATTCCTGCGACACAACAAACGGTATTTTATATCAATTTGCGTGAGATTCCAAACAACCGCTTTGGAACACAGTCAGAGATTTTCTGGGATGACGCTTTCTTCGGAACACAAGTTGGTGCGGTAACGCGCGGTACTTATACGATGAAAATTGTTGATCCAATTTTATTCGTGAAGCAATTTGTACCAGCTAAATATTTGATGCCAAATGCACCGATTTTTGATTTTGCAGACATGGATAACGACGCAGGGGCACAACTATTCAGTGAAGTAGTCGGTAGTCTTGCAGGGGCTTTCTCAAACTACACGAATGACCCTGAAAAAGGAAATCGCATGTCGCGCATTCAAGGTGACTCAGTTGGATTTGGTCAAGCATTAGCACAGGCTGTCGAAGATAATTTCCAATGGCAAAGTGGGCGCGGTCTTTTAATTGAGCGCGTTGTGATTAAAGCGATTGAATACGATGAAGGCACAAAAGCTTTAATGGCAAAAGTACGTGAAGCAGATGCGATGGGTGGTGCACGAGCGAATACTTTTATGCAGATGTCTGCCGCGCGTGGTATCGAAGCGATGGGTTCTAATCCAAACGGTGGCGGCGCAATGGGAATGGGCTTTATGAACATGGGCGCTGGTGCTGCTGGTAATATGGTGGGCGGTATGATGAACCAAAACGCACAACCGAATTTTACAGTTGGGCAAAATCAGCAAGGCGGGCAACAACCAATGTTTGACCCAATGACCGGTCAACCGTTGCAGCAACAACAGCCGCTGTTTGATCCGATGACAGGACAACCCCTACAACAGCAGCAACCAGCTTTTGATCCAATGACAGGTCAACCTCTGCAGCCACAACAACCAGCATTTGACCCACAAACCGGTCAGCCATTAGGTGAGCAAGCACCGGTACAACCTGTTTCTGAGCCGATAGCGCCAGCTGAACAACCAGCAGCGGCACCGGTTGAGGATCCAGTTGCTAAACTAACAAAAATGAAGCAATTACTTGATGCAGGCGTGATTTCACAAGAAGAATTTGACGCAGCAAAATCAAGAGTTTTAGGAATCTAATTCATATTAATCAATTTGAAGTGACATCACTTTTGTGTTGCTTCAAATTGATTTCTTTATTGTAATAACCAATTAAAAAGTGAGTGATTAACTATGGATAAAGATTTAGAGCAAACGGAAGAAATCATTGTCGACACAAGTTCTGGCTTAGAAGACGGACAAAACAAATGTGAAAAGTGTGGTTCAACTGAAATCTCACTAAATGTTGACACAGGTAAACTACGCTGTCACTGGTGTCGTCATGAACAAGACCCACCCAAATTTGAAAAAGAAGCGATTGATTTAACGCAGTTGCAAGGACAGATCATCGGTTCAGGTGCCAGTGATGCCAATTTTGATGAGAGCGATGCGATCACACTAAAATGTAGTAGTTGTGCTGCAGAGGTCATTGTCGACACCTCCGAATCAACTCAAGCGCGTTGTCACTGGTGTCGAAACACGTTATCGCTTAACAATCAAGTGCCAAACGGGGCTGTACCAGACAAGGTCATTCCGTTTGCAACTAAAAAAGACGCAGCGCGCGCTGAAATCGAAACATTCGTTAACGCTAGAAAATCTTTTGCTCACCCGACGTTTAAAAAAGAATTTACAACTGAAAATATCATGGGCGTTTACATGCCTTACATGGTCGTAGACGCAAACGTAAAAGCGAAATTTAGTGGTGAGGGCGAAGTGCTACTTAGAACATGGACGGAAACGCGCACAGTTGGATCCGGTGATAAAAAGCGAACAGTCACAACGAGGTACTACGATGCCGACCGTTATAACATTTCAAGAGATTTTGATATGACCGTCGAAGGCCTAACCATCGAGTCTAACTCAGAAAAGCTTCAGCACAGCAGCTCGAATCGAACAAACAATGTCATTAACGCCATCAAGCCATTCGATTTAGAGCAAAGCATGCGTTGGGATGCTAACTTCATGACGGGCTACACCGCACAAAAGCGTGATACAAACGTTGAAGATCTGCGTGATTTAGTTGGTGTTAAGATGACCGATGTTGCCAGGCATCAAATTCGCGATACGATTAGGAATTACGATCGTGGCGTACGTTGGCAAAACGAGAACTTAGATGTCATTGGTAAGCAATGGAAAGCAGCCTATTTCCCGATTTGGCTTTATAGTTACCAACAGCCGAACAAGAACATTCATTACGTAGCGGTTAACGGACAATCGTTAAAAACCATGGGAAGTGTTCCGATTAATCATCAAAAATTGGCACTAGTCTCTTTATTCATAGGGATTGTCGTGGCGATTTTACTTGGATTTGGTGCTCTTGTAGCTGATCTTGACTTCATCCTTGGTGCATTAGCTGGATTTGCACTCGGATTTGGTGCGTTCTATGGTGGAACTTATTCGAAATATCGTAATCGAAATGCGCGATACACGCATGAGAATAGCACGAAGGCATCGGTGCGTAACATGAGACCGATGGATAGTTTAAAGCGAAAAATTCGTCGTACGACGTCTGCTGGGATGTCGGGGGATAACAGCAGCGCGGTAAATTACCGCGGAGGTTCTTAACAGAAATTCTAGGAGGATTTCGACATGCTTAAAGTAGGGTTTATTGAACAACAAATGCAAATCATGGCGGATGCAGTGGGGCATGCGATGGGGAAGGACCGCCTAGCTTATGAGATGACGGATCCTTATCGAAACGAAGCGGCAAACGATTTAAATCAGCGTCTGGAGAATTTACTGGCTGATGGGAAAATCAATGAAGCTGAGAACCTTCTTTTTGACGCGGTGCAAAACGATGCGCAAGTGGATCATGATTACCTGCGAGTAGCGTTAGACTTCTACATGAAGATGGACGATTACACCGATGACTATTTAGCCTTATGTCATTTTTCACGACAAGAAATCATGGACGGTTGGGCAGAAATTACGAAGTTGTTTTAGATGGGAGTGTTAAGTGGTGGAAGAAGAAAGAAAACCAACAATTTTTGAAGAGATATATGATTTAGCAAAAGGACTTGTCAAAGCTTTTGTCATCGTCTTTCTTATTCACCGTTTTGTTTTTAATACAACGGTGGTTTCTGGTCGTTCGATGCATCCCACTTTGAACGATGGTGACCATGTGATTGTTTGGCAGTTGTTTTACACGCCAGAATTGTTTGATGTGATTGTGT
>WRAJ01000010.1 GCA_009780245.1 Turicibacter sp. | reverse complement strand
TAATGAAAAAAATTAAAATTTTTATAACTTTTTTAATAAAATTCCCGAATAACAAAGTGTAGGCCGGTGAGGAGGGTTGTTATGGACAAGGAGAGGCAAGTAAAGAAATGGATCAAGCGGATTGTACATTCCGCCGATAAGCGGGCCGCTAATTTTTTGATCGCGCATTATTTCGATGAGATCTATGGTTATGTGTTTAAGCGAACCAGCAATGAAGAGGTTGCCATGGATGTGACGCAGGAAATTTTTGTTAGCACGTTGCAAGCGATTGATCGCTATGACCATAAGAAATCCTCGTTTCGCACATGGCTTTACCAGATCACGAAAAGACGGATTGCTGATTATTACCGCAGCAAGGAATACCAGCTGGATCGTTTGGTAGAGCATGACGATGAGGCGATTGATCATTTGGCAAGTACGCTTGGGGGTCGTGTCGAGCAGATTGTTGAGATCGGAGAAATCAGTGATTTTGTTGATCAGCTTGATGCAGATAGTCGTGACATATTTAAATTAAAGGCATTTGAAGGTTATACGTTTCGCAACATTTCCCAGATCATCAACGTGCCTGAATCGACGGTCAAGGCGAGTTTTTATGCCACACAAAAATTGGTACGGGAGGCGTTTTTATGCAACGATTAGATGAGGTGAAGAAGCAGCGAGTGATTGAGAGTGCGGTTGAGCTGGGGATGGCAGAGCGTGTGAGGTCTTCTGGTTCGTGGAAGAAGCAGTTGGTAGCTGTGGCGGCTGCTATTGTGATTGGGTTGCCAATGTTTGGTTTTGCTTTTCCATCTTTGGCGCAGCATATTCCGATTATTCGGGGGATTTTTGATTTAGTTGGTGATAGTGAATACCACGTGGTTGAGTTTACTAGGTTACAAGATTTTGCTCAGGAGGTCGCGATTTCTGGGGAAGCTTTGGGGATGTATGTGACCATCGAAGAGGCTGTTTTTGATGGGCAAGTGCTTTATTTTGCTTATACGATTGAAAGCGATCGTGAGTTAGAAGAACATTTTTATTTTACGATTCGTGATCTTGGGTTGCGAGTGGCTGGTGTGGAAGTGCATGGTGATCGCGGATGGGGGGCTTCGCCGGGTATTTTGGAACGAATTTCTGAACATACTTATGTGACAGTAGGTTCGATTTATTTTCCAACTTTTGATGAGCCGATTGAAAACGCTGAGGTGCATTTTAGGCTCGGTCACTGGCACGTTGTGTTTCCGATCGAGAGCGTTGGTGGTGAAATGACCGTGCTGCAGGCGGCGACTGTTACCTACGATGGCTTTGAAGCAGCGATCACGAATGCGATGTTCTCACCACTTAGCGCCACGCTACATTTTTCCTTTGAGGTAGCACCTGGTTATTACACGTATACCGGTTGGGATTTCTTTGCTTACCCAGAGGAAGCAGAAAGGCGAGAAGCAAATGTGTGGTTTAGCATCCGTGATGATTTAGGGAATGTTTATGACCGTTGGGAGAGTGCTTCAGAGCATGATGAGCGTCGCGGGAGCGGCTGGCTTCGGATGGGAGAACTTCATCCTGACGCAACGGAACTTATTGTGACAGCGAATATGGCGATTACGCATTGGCAATTAAACGATTGGGAGTTTAGATGGCAGAATACCATCGGTGTGGAAGAGTTCGAAGCTGGTGGGGGAAATGTTGAGATGTGGGATGTTATTTTAGGGGAAATTGTGATCCCGATACCGTAGTGTAAACGAAGTAAGGGCTGTGCTTAGCATGGCCTTTTTTGTTGGGGTGATGGGTGGTATTGTATTTACATTTCTTGGTTATTTTCGTGTGCTTGGTGTTAGGGTTGTAGCGGGATTTTTACGTGTTTTTGAGGGTGTTTTTGATGATTTTCTTGAGGCGGTTGGGGATTTTGATGTCATCGGGGTAGGTGATGATGAGGGTGTCGTTGGGGATGAGGCCGCTTTGGCAGTAGGCAAGGAGTTTTTGGTGGGATTGTAGGCCGTAGTTTTCGAGGTGGAAGGCGCCGTGGTGTTCCCAAAGGGTTTCTTTGGTGGTGTAGGGGTTGATGAGGGTGAAGTCGGGGTAGATAGTTTTGCCGGCGAGTTGGTAAGGCGCTTCGTATTTGTGGGGGATGCCGAGGTCGGTGAGAGTGTTGGAAATAAGGATTTCTTCTTTGGAACGGACGAGGATGCCTGATTTGGTTGGGTAGACGAGGTCTTCTCGGTAGCGTGGATTTTGGGAGTGTTTTTTGCTGAGCCAGTCGTTTAGGTGAGTGAGTTTGAAGTAGTCGTCTGGGAGTTTGCTGAAGGTTTTGGGGAGTTTGTTGATGATTTCTTGGTGGGTGGGGAATTTAAAGTCTTTGATTTTGTGAGGTGTCGTGTTGAGGACGTTTTTAATGATTTTGATGAGCGTATCAATGTAGCGAGCGCGGGCGAGTTGCTGGACTTTTTTTGGTTGGCGAGTGATGCCACGGTCATGACCGTCAATTCGTTGGTAATAGCGTGTTCCTCTGATAATCAAATGTCCGGGTGGGAGTGATGCACGTTCTTTTTCTAAGTTTTCGAGTAATTTTTTATACGTTGCTACTTTGCTTTCTGTAAGATTCATGATAGGATACCTCTCTTTTCGATATAGTGGTGCTTGTGTTTTTGAAAAGTCACGGGATGAGCGAAGCTGGTGATTGCATGACTTTTCGCGGTTGAATATAGGTCTGAAAAGCCACGGAATGAGCGAAGCTGGTGATTGCATGACTTTTCACGGTTGAATATAGGTCTGAAAAGCCACGGAATGAGCGAAGCTGGTGATTGCATGACTTTTCACGGTTGAATATAGGTCTGAAAAGTCACAGGATGAGCGAAACTGAGGATTCCATGACTTTTCCTTGCTCAAATAAGCCTTGTAAGAGCCGTTCACTAGTTGAATTAGTCGAGCAGTTTCTTTAATTGAGAAAATCAATGATCTAAGCACTTCACCTTCCTTCAATTCCATCTATCTCGTTACCTACAAAACGCCCCACCCTATATATACGCAAAATAAAAAAAAATACCTTCATAGGTAATTTTTTCACAAGCCGGCCGTCGTTGCCAAATACAGATCCAGTAAACTGAGCAATTTCGGTTTCGCTCTAACCCCCAATCCCAACCCGTCCTCAAAAATAAAAATCCCCTTGCCTGTATAAATCCCTCCGTTTTGAACATAATGGGTTATCAGAAAGAAACGCAAAGCTCAGGGGAGTGTTGAACATGACGGATAAAATGAAATTAGGATGGGTATTTGCCGCGATGATTGTGGCGCTTATGATTCAGTTAGCAGCCGGAACGCCCATTGATGCAAGCGCGGAAGAAATGCACGACGGTGAGGATTTGAGGTTACGCGTCATTGCGCATTCGGATGATTCGTTCGATCAGGTTGTAAAAAGGGTTGTTGTCTTTGCGGTTGAAGGGTATCTCAATCAACACGAAAACGGTCATTCACCGGAATTTATTGTTCGAAACATGGACGGCATTCGCTTAGCGATTGATGAAGTGTTAGCTGAAATCCACGTTGAAACGGAGATTGATCTAAGCTTGGAGCACCATTATTTTGCGGACAGTCTGGGTTATTATATGAGTTTAATCGTCAGAATTGGTGATGCAAACGGAGAAAACTGGTGGTGCTTCATTAACCCAGGTGTGTGCACGGCACCAAACGACGAAACGGCAACTGCCAACACGGCACAGATTGCGTTAACAGAAGAATTACAAGATAGCTTTGGTACACGCGTCATTAGGTTTGTCGGCGGCTTATTCGGGGGGAGAAGTGCCGCATACGAAGAGACAGCGATGGGTGAAATCAACTGGTTTCTCTTTGATGATGAACGCTAAAAAGCTTGTTGCTTAACCCTATAAATGAGCTTGCAAATTTAATCGTGAACAGGTTGAAAATTTTCGATCTGTTTTTTTAGTTTTCGTGAAATCTTGTCAAAATCACCTTTTAAACAGGGGGTGAGTGGCTGACAAATCGTGTCATTTATTGCAATTCATGAAAATCAGCGGTTTTTTCAATGTTACACGAACATTCACTTTTTACCGTGGTACAATGGTAACAGGTGATAAAGATGCAAAGAGCGTTAGTAGGTCAGTCGTTGGTGGATTTAACGAAATTAACCCGTTTTGAAATCATGAGAATAAATCGGCATCAAAATTTTACTTGTGAAAGGTGTTCCAAGCCGCTCGTTTTTAAGCATGGCACGCGGAAGAAAGCCCATTTTTCCCATGTACAATCCGGGATTAAAATCATAAATCCGGAAAGTGCTGTGCATAGATTAGCAAAAGAAACGATGGCGAAATGGTTACACGAACAAGGCATAAAGGCAAGCGTTGAGCGACGATTTCCGAGCATTGACCGTATTGCAGATGTGTATTTTGAGTATGAGGAAATGGGATACGTCTTTGAGGTTCAACGAAGTGTGATGAGTGAGACGGAGTTTAATAAACGGAATGCGGATTATCGGCAACTGGGAATCGAGGTGATCTGGGTTTTTCTGGGTGAACTTAAACAATACGAAGGCTCTTATCGACTGCCACCAGTCATGCAAGGTCGCGCGGCTACTAGGTTGATCCATTTCTGTACGAAGACAACGCATGTGACCTTGTTTGAAGATCCCGTGTACGTTTCGAGCAAAGAACTTTATGGTAAAGTGACGTGTGCGAAGCTGAAGAACTATGGTATGCAGGATGTGCTAGGTAGGAATAGTGGGCAATCCGGTGTGACGAAGCAATGGTTAGAAGTGAAGCGTCATTTTCGAAGGCGCGGCTGGTATTTTGCTTCGAAGTCGGAGAAAAAGCTGGTAGAGCAATGTCTATTGCGCGGGTTTAATTTAGCGCAAGTGCCGGTGGAAGTGGGCTGGCCCGTATCGGGAAATGGGATCAGGAAGCACCTATTTGTCTGGCAATCCTACATTTTTCTGGGGATTATCAAGTTTTTTAAGGTAGGAGATGTTTTTAGTGTGCAAGATGTAACGGGGATTTTAAAGATGGAATATGGCATCAAAGAGCGCAAAGGAACAAGGATGCAAGTGAAAAAATACTTACTCTGGTTAGTCCGATTAAAAATGCTTGGCTACAACAACGCATACTTTGAATACCGATTAGCGCCAGATCTGACTTTAAGCATGGATGCTTGCTTAAAAATAGATGACATTTTGGTTAAGAAATTTTCGGTGTAGGATGGTTATTGTGGTAGCAATATGGTATAATTTTTACTAGAAAATATCCTTTAAACGGTAGGTGGACAGCGCATGCGAAAAGAAAAAACAAGGCAAAAAAGAATGAAAGAGGAAAATGTTCTTTGGCGATTGGTGAAATGGATCCATAAACAGTTGAATTCGCTTGTTTTTCGCGTGCAAATTTTAAAGATCGTTGTGGCATCGTTATTTGCTTTGCTTTTGGTGAGCATTTACATGGTCCACATCATTTATGCGGATGATTTCGTTGCGTTTAATGCCTTAACCACCACCACCTATTTGAATCGGGAAGTGCCGAGAGGGCACATCTATGATCGACATATGACGCCTTTAGTAAGAAACACGTCCGTACCTGTGATTACGTATCGCCATATTCCTAATACGTATACCGGTGCGATTAGGGAAGTGGCGACGGAACTTGCTGAGCTTATTGAAGTCGATCATAGTCCTTTAACGTTTCGTGATTTGCAAGATCTTTTTATTATTGAACACGGCGAAGAGGCACGCGCGTTAGTTCCTAGTGAAGTAGCAGCAGGTCTTGACAATGCAGAATTTCATCAAGAAATGATTGCGCGGATTACAGAAGAGCACATCGAAGAATTGACCGATGAGCAACGAGCGGTGCATTACATTTTTACGCGGATGTACCAAGGTGCAGGGATGACAACCAATATCATCAAGGAAAACCCAACGGATGAGGAAATCGCGCGTGTCACTGAAAACATGCTGAATCTGCCGGGCATTGAAGTGGGCGTGGATTGGTCTCGCTCTCATCCGAGTGATTTTGGTAATAACCCGATTTTGGGAACGATCACGACGCATCAAACTGGGATTCCAAGAGAGCGCCAAGTTTATTTCTTATCGCGTGGTTATGCGGCGAATGCAAGAGTAGGGAATTCACAGATCGAGTGGGCGATGCAGAGTTATTTATCAGGTTTCCAATCTCGGTATTTTATTGAAGACGGTGTACCACCAACACAAGTGACAGAAGGCTTACCGGGCTTTCAAGTTGTGTTAACCCTTGATACGGAATTTCAAGAACAAGTGGAAGAGATTGTAGCCAATGCGTTAATCGCAGCGCGTGGCGAACGGACGTCTCGTTTTGTTCGTGAAGCTTATGTGGTGGTAACCAATCCAAACACGGGTGAAGTTTTGGCCATGGTAGGGATTGAAATTGAACCGGACGGTGAAGGTGGCTATGAGGTGATTGCTAACCCACTTGGTTCGTTTCAGCGCTCGTTCGTAGTGGGTTCAACGGTGAAGGGTGCGACGTTAATGGCGGGCTATTACCACGGTGTGACGTATGTTGATCAAACTAGACGCGATGGCATTTTGCAGTTTCAAGGAAGTGCACCGATGAGTTCGTGGAGTGATTTAGGGCGCCCAAGTGATATTGCCGCATTGAGTAGATCGAGTAACGTTTACTTTTGGCGCCAAACGATGGACCTTGCCGGTGTTATTTATGAGCACGGCGGACCGGTTCACGGGTGGACAACCAATGACAACCCAGCTTGGAATATTTATCGTGACTTCTTTGCGCAAGTAGGCCTTGGGTCCTCAACGGGCATTGAATTACAAAATGAAGCGACGGGCTTTGTGGCACAAGAGCGTTCGTTTCATGAACTATTGTTCTTTGCTATTGGGCAAGCCGATACTTACACTGCGATGCAATTGGCGCAATTTGCTGGTGTTATTGCCACTAGTGGGAATCGGATGCAGTTACAGATTGTTCAAAACATTTACATGCCAGGCGACGAAGGCGAAGAGCGTCAGTTAGTGCGTGGTTTTGAGCCAAATTTATTAAACCAGATCGAGCTGACTGATCGGCAATGGAGTAACATTCACGAAGGTCACCGTCAAGCGGTGCAACATAATCTAGGAACAGGATTTAACGCTTTTAACAGAGCTAGCTTTGATTTTAATCCAGCAGGAAAGACAGGAACGGCAGAGTCGGTGCTTCATGATGCAAACGGACATCGCATCATTGAGAACGGCAGAACGATCACCACTCATAATCGAACGTTTATTGGTTACGCACCGTGGGACGAACCAGAAGTGGCGATTGCTGTGATTGTGCCACAAAGTGAAATGCCTGAGGGTCAACATTTTTCAAGTCCGATTTCAGAAGACATTGCTCGCCTTGTGCTCGAAGCATACTTTGATTTACAGCGAGAACGAAGCGGGAATTAGAAGCGGGAAAAGGAGTTTAAACCATGGCGAAGAGTAAAACGATATTTTTCTGCAAAGACTGTGGGAACGAAGTGGCTAAATGGGTTGGGAAATGTCCAGGGTGTGGGGCTTGGAACACGATGATCGAAGAATTAAAAGTTGATAAAAAAGCACCACAAGCTGCACAAAGCACGTTTTCTAATCAAATGTCTAGCCCAGAGAAGATCACGGAAATTGAAACGATCGAAGAAGATCGCATCAAAACCTCGATTAGCGAGTTAAATCGCGTGCTGGGTGGCGGGATCGTAAACGGCTCACTGGTCTTATTTGGTGGGGAACCCGGCATTGGAAAATCAACGTTACTGCTCCAAGTCGCCAATGATCATATTTTTCAAACTAGCAAGGTGCTATACGTCTCAGGCGAGGAATCATCCAAGCAGATTCGCTTGCGTGCTGAACGGCTCGGTGCAAAAAGTGAGCACTTGTATATTTATTCAGAAACTAACCTCTCCTTAATTGAATCGCAAATCAAAGCCATGAATCCTGACTTTGTCATTATTGACTCCATTCAAACGATTTATTTGAGCGAAGTGTCATCAGCTCCCGGGAGTGTGACACAAATTCGTGAGTGTACATCATGGCTCATGAAGATTGCTAAAATTGGCGGTGTTCCCATCTTTATTGTCGGTCACGTCACGAAAGATGGCAACATTGCAGGTCCCCGTTTACTGGAACACATGGTGGACACAGTGCTTTACTTTGAAGGGGAGCGGCATCACACGTATCGGATTTTGCGCGCGGTGAAGAATCGGTTTGGTTCAACCAATGAAATTGGTATCTTTGATATGAAAGAAGAAGGCTTAATAGAGGTAGCCAACGCATCAGAAGTGTTTTTAGAGGATCGAACGGTTGGTTTGCCCGGGACTTCGATCATGGCTGCGATTGAAGGGACACGCCCAATTTTAGTCGAAATTCAATCGCTATTAACACCGACGTCTTTTGGTAATCCAAAGCGGATGTCATCTGGTATTGATAACAATCGTTTGTCTTTGATTTTAGCAGTGCTTGAGAAGCGAATGGGATTCTTTATGCAAAATCAAGACACTTATGTGAAAGTTACCGGTGGGGTCAAAGTAGACGAACCGGCGGTTGATTTGGCCATCGTTGCTAGCATCGTTTCGAGTTACAAAGACCAAGCCACGCCAAATCGTGACGTTTACATGGGTGAAGTAGGTTTGACCGGTGAAATCCGGCGGATCTCCAAAATAGAGGATCGGATTAAAGAAGCTAAAAAACTTGGCTTTACAAGAGCCGTTGTGCCGAAGAAAAACCTGGGTGGTTGGAAAGCACCCACTGGGATTGAGGTCGTTGGTGTTGATACAGTAAAAGAAGCCATTACGATGATATTTAAAGAAGCAAATAACATTTAGGAGGTTTTACACATGAACATTGAAAATCTGTACCAAAGTTGGTTAACAAATGAAAATCTGGATGCAAATCTGAAGCAACAGCTAGAGAACATCACGGACAAAGAAAAAGAAGATGCCTTTTATACCGATCTGGAATTCGGGACAGCAGGGATGCGTGGTATTATTGGTCCGGGAACGAATCGCATGAACGTTTATACGATTCGTAAAGCAAACGTTGGCTTTGCGAAATATTTATTAGAGAACGTAGCGAATGCAAAAGAACGTGGTGTGGTGATTGCGTACGATAATCGTCATTTTTCACCGGAGTTTGCGATGGAATCAGCGAAAGTACTGGCAACGCATGGGATTAAATCTTATGTGTTTGAAAATGTGCGCCCAACGCCAGAGTTGTCTTTTGCTGTGCGTCATTTAGGGTGCGCCGGTGGGATCGTCATTACAGCGTCGCATAATCCGCCAGCGTACAACGGGTATAAAATTTACGATGAGACTGGGTGTCAGACCTTACCAGATGAAGGGGACAAGGTGATTGCTGGTGTTAATGCGGTGGACGATGTTTTTGCGATTGTGGTTGATTCTGAGGAAAAATTGAGAGCGGCGGGGCTCATTATGACCGTTGGCTCTGAGATTGACGAGGCTTATTTAACACGTGTGAAGGCGCTTGAAATCAATCCTGATGTCGATAAGCGTGGGTTGCAGATGGTCTTTTCACCTTTGCATGGGACAGCTGGTGCTTTAACTTCAACCTTATTGGCAGATTGTGGGTATACGAATGTTCACTTAGTGGAAGAGCAGCAGTTGCCAAATCCAGATTTTCCGACGGTGAGTTATCCAAATCCTGAGGATCCAGCGGCGTTTGAAATGGCGATTGCGCTCGGGAAGAACGTGGATGCAGATGTGCTTTTAGCGACGGATCCAGATGCGGATCGTATGGGTGTGGCGGCGAAAGACGAGTCGGGCGAGTATGTGCTACTTTCAGGGAATCAGACGGGTGCGGTGATGGTACATTATATCTTATCGCAACGTAAGGCTAACGGAACATTGCCAGCGAAAGGGCGTGTGTTTGATACGATTGTGTCATCGGAGATGGCAGCAAAGATTGCGCGTTCTTACGGCATGGAGACGATGTCGACGTTAACAGGTTTTAAATTTATCGGTGAGCAAGCACGCTTAATGGAAGACACGGAATACGAGTACGTTTACGGTTACGAGGAATCGTACGGTTCGCTTGTGGGCGATTTTGTACGCGATAAGGATGCGTTACAGGCGGTTTTGATCTTAGCTGAAGCGGCAGCGTTTTATAAAGAGCAAGGAAAAACATTGTGTGACGTGTTAAACGATTTGTACGAGGAATTCGGGTACTATCAAGAAGACTTAGCGAACATTGCTTTGGCTGGAAAGGAAGGCGCGGAAAAAATATCGGCTATTTTAACTGATTTTCGCCAGGCACCCCCAACGGAAGTCGCAGGACTTAAGGTTATAAAAGTTCTTGACTATCAAACAAGCGAACAGATGGACGTTGCGGAGAAAGCGGTGAGTGTGATTGATTTACCGGCAGCCAATGTGTTGAAATACATTTTGGAGGACGGTTCATGGTTTGTGTTACGCCCTTCTGGAACGGAACCGAAAGCGAAAGTATACATCAGTGTTGTGACGGATGATAAGGAAAAGACAGCAGCGCGTGTTAGTGCGATAAAGAAAGACGTGTTAGCGCGTGTTGATACGATTATCGGATAAACTAGGTAGTGACTAAAAAGAACTCTCGAGGCGTTTACTTCGCATTCAAGAGTTCTTCTTTTATGTGGATCATTTCTGTGATCAGTTTGTTATAAGGAGTTGGAATACCGTATTGCTGACCTTTTTTTGCAATGACGCCGTTGATATAATCGACTTCTGTGAGGCGGCCGTTTTTAACTAAATCTTGGTGCATAGAAGGGTAATGCCCGCCCATTTTTTCGGGATCGCAGACCGTTTCAAACGACGTCATCATTTCTTGATGGTCAAGCGCGATGCCTTCAAATTTTGCAATGGCTATGATTTCAGAGATGATTTGGTTAACCACCTCTAACTCTGATTTTGTGTTACCAAATTCAGCAATGGTCACATCAAATAAGGTGCACAAACCGTTACAAAAAGCATTGACACATAATTTTTTGTAAATTGAAGCCATGACTTCATCTGCATAATTGGCGGAAAGTCCAGCTTCACTTAGGACGTCAACCACTTTAATAGCGTCATCTTTGCTTTTTGGATCCCTATTTTTAAGGTTCACGTTTCCCCCTGGATAGAGCTTGACACTGCCAGGTTCCAAGAGTGCGGCGGACCAAAGTGTGTTGCCTAATAAGAAATTTTCTTTTGGCACATAGCGTGCGACAACTTCCTCGTGTCCCATCCCATTTAATAAGCACAACACTTTGGTATTAGCGGTTAAAGCGTCTTGGATATCACTGAGCATGCTGTCTAATTGCATGGCTTTGGTAAATAGAATCACTAATTCAATGTCGTTGACACGATGTTTAACCTCATGTGGGTAATAGATGTCCATTTTTTTCGTCGTGGCCTTGCCGTTTATTTCAAAGGTTAAGCCGTCACTTTTTATTTTCTCAACTTGTCTGTCCCAGCCATCGATTAGAATAACGTTGTGACCCGCCTCAGCAAGTAAAAAACCAAAACTTGCTCCCATAGCACCTGCTCCTGCAATTGCAATTTTCATAGTATGCGCCTCCGATTTGAAATTTTCAAGTTTATTATAACATATTTTAAATGCAGTTGGAAAGTTAACTTTAATGAAATTCCTTTTCTAGGGGCGTATGAGATGCTGCGTTTTTGTGTCGTTTCATGTCATTTAGCGCCTTTTCACGAAAGTTTTTATTTTTTTCTTATTTTGGTGAAATGAGATGAATTTATGAGGTACAATAGTAGTTGAGTGATGGAAGTGGTTTTGGTGGATAGCTGACGGATATTGCTCATAGCTATGGCGGACTGTGGTTGTTCTTTATGTTTTATTTGTGGATGTTCCTCTTTTACTTTATTTTTAAAGTCTCTTAGTGTATGATAGACAGTGTTGTTTGACCTCGATTGTATTGATGCCACAGTCCGAATAGCTAACATTGAGGGTCAACAAAATCATTTTTTACAACGAAGGGATAGGTAAAATGAAGATTGAAGAAATGAACGCTTCGATGCTTGCTTTTGTGGGTGACTCGTATTACGATTTGAAAGTGCGTGAAAGGTTAATCCGAAGCGGTGTGAACAAGTCTAACCGATTTCATAAACTAGCCGTTTTCTATGTGTCTGCTAATGCACAATCAAAAATATTACATCAATTGATTAATGAAGAATTTTTGCAAGACGATGAACTGGATGTTGTTCGTCGTGGTCGTAATGCAAAGAGCAAATCGATTCCGAAAAATACGGATATGATTGTGTATCGACAAAGCACGGCTTTTGAAGCATTAATTGGGTATTTATATTTAAAAGGAGACACTCAGCGTCTTGATGAAGTTGTGGAACGCTCGTTTGAAATTAGAAAAGAGGATGAACAAGATGGATAAGGAAGTTTTATATGGAAAAAATGCGGTGATTGAGGCATTAAGAGCAGGTCGCAAGGTTCATCATTTGCTTGTGAGTCGTGAGACGTTGAAAAAAGAAGGTGAATTGAGAAAGTTCATTCATGATTTGAAGGTGTCACATGAACTTGTCGACACAAAAAAAATGAAGCAAGTGGCGCACCAGAAGTATCAGATATCGGGACAGCTACAAGGGGTTGTGGCCGTTGTTGATGAATATGAATACTTAGATTTAGACCAGTTGATTAAAAAATGCGAAAACCAAGAAAAACCAGCGTTTATTCTGATGCTCGATGGTCTTGAGGATGTGCATAACTTAGGGGCTATTTTAAGAAGCGCTGAGGCGGTTGGGGTGGATGCTGTCATTATCCCGAAACATGGCACAGTCAGTTTAAATGGAGCGGTTGCGAGACTTTCAGCAGGTGCGATTGAGTATGTGCCAGTTGTGCAAGTAACCAATTTGAATCGGACTGTGGAACGCTTGAAGAAAGCTGGCATCTGGTTTGTTGGAACGGATGCTAATGAGTCGAAGGATTATCGTGCAGTGGATGTGACGATGCCTGTTTGTGTGGTCATTGGTAGCGAGGGGCGAGGAATGAGCCGCTTGATGAAAGAAACTTGTGATTTTCTTGTGCACTTGCCAATGGTGGGGCGCATTACTTCTTTGAATGCTTCGGTTGCAGCGGCACTTTTAATGTACGAAGTATTTAACCAGAGAAATCCTATTGAGTGATAGCAAGTAGGTGAGTTTTCATGGATCAATTGCCGGATGGCGTCCTTGTTAAATTGTTCAAAGAGGGGAATGAAACGGCATTTGAATGCCTATTAGAGCGCTATGATTTTCTAATAAAGAAGCTGACTAGGAAATATTTTGGGCATGGCTATGAACCAGATGATTTTTATCAAATTGGTGCGATGTTATTTTTAGATGCTGTTGTTAACTATAAGGCGAGCGAAGAATATTCGTTTTATGCCTTTGCGTTATCTTGTGTTAGAAATGGCTTAGCGTCAAAGTATCGCAGCATGGCCACGGAGGTTGACTACACATCTCGCAATCAAATACTCTCTTATGTGGGAGAGACGCGAAGGAATTATTCAGCGCTGAATTCTGAATTTTCTGATGAAGCCGATGAAACCCTCTTGTTTGCTTATAAAAAATTAATAAAAGGTGTTCTTGAGAGTGATCATATTCTAACACCACTCGAAAAGAAATGTTTTAAAGGATACGTGGAAGGGAAAGCTTATGAAGAAATTGCTGTGGAAGTAAGCGAAAGCTTGAAAGTAGTGGATAATGCTTTGACAAGATGCCGTCGCAAACTGCAAAAGCTTAGGAAAATTGTTCCCAGTTATGAGACAGAGGAAGCGTAGTGAATGAACTTTGAAGTTGATTTTCTGGGCAAATTGTGAGATAATAAGAGGTATCAAAAGTGTCGATTGAGAAATCTTCTCCGATTCATTTTCGGAGAAGATTCTTTGTGTGGAATATTTTACAAATTGGAAGTGAAAAAATGTTAAAATTAGTTGTTTTATCAATCTCTGTGATGCTGCTTAGCCCTCCGGTTATTAATGGAATTTTACCTGAGATTAGAGATTCACTAGGGATTACGCAAGCGCAAAGTGAGTTAATCACAACGATTCCAAGTATTGCTTCTTTAATCGTCATTTTGTTATCGAGTGTCATTGTGAAAAGGGTTGGCATGAAGAAGATGATTGTTGCGGGTCTCATTTTGGTAGGTATTGGCGGGGTATTACCAGTTTTTGCAAATGATTTTACAGTGGTTTTAATTGGCAGAACGATTTTAGGAATGGGATTAGGTCTTTATAGCCCGCTTGCCATTGATCTGATTAATATTTTATTTGACGAGAAAGAGCGCGCCACATTAATGGGGTATCGCAGTGCGATTGAGCAGCTAGGACAAAGCATGATGTCAATGGCAGTAGGTGTTTTGGCGCTGCTAAGTTGGAATCTGAGTTTTTTAGTTTATGCGATTGCGCTTGTTTTGGCGATTGCATTCTTTGCGTTAGTACCGGAACTTGATTCTCCGAATGGCAGTGGTAATGACGTTGCGCTTTATGCGAAAAGCAAGATGACACCGCTTGTGTATCCGATTATTTTGATTGCGATTATTGTTGTTTTAAACGGTGCAGCAATCGGCATTAGGTTTCCAGCTTTAGCAGCTGAAATTATGGGTGATGGGTACAATTCAAGTGTGTTTTTCTTTTTGAAGCCGATGATTGGTATTTGTGCCGGATTCTTTTTTGGGAGACTGCATCAAGCTTTAGGAAGAAAGCTTTTATACATCGGACTTGCTTGTTTAGGAACAGCATCGTTACTCGTTGGTTTTTCAAATGGAAACTTTATCGTTTTAGCAGCCGGATTTTTATTAAGTAGTTTGGTTCCAGCGTGGATATTCCCCTTCATTTTCATGATGATCTCGAAAAAGACGGATGGATCGGCAAGAAAATTTGCTATGTCATTGGTTTTAGTTGCTTTGAATGCGACGGTGTTTTTGATGACACCGATTGTTGGTCTGATTGAGAGGATTGTCGGAAGCACGGCCTTAGCAGCGCCTTATCCGGTTATCGGGGGCTTGGTGTTTGTCGCGTTAATTAGTGTGGTGCTTTTTGGTGGGAAGATGGTTGAAAAGTATTGATTTTTCTGCGGAAAGGTTTCAGCGGCGTGTTGGTGCTTTGGCTCTACTTATACGAAACGGACATACTGTTTAACTTGCTTTTTGCTTCTTTAAGAACAAAAAATCTAATGTCAAAAGGTCGCGAAAATCCTTGAAACATTAGATAGAAAATAGTATAATCAAAGAAGCAGAGAGTGCAAGGCGGTAGCTGACATTGATATCAAAATGAAGGGAGAACTTTTGTCCAATAATTTTGAAAAGGGGTGTCGCTATGGAAAATTATTTTTTAACTTTGACTGGCTCACTCCGAAAGGAGAAGCCACAATGACTGAGTATGAAGCGTTAAGCTTGATATTTAGGTTTGGTAGCTTATTAGTTGCGGTAATCTTTGGATTACTCACAACGATAATAGCTATCATGAAGTTGGGTCGAAAAGAAAAGTAATCCGCCCGATACTTTAGCAAGTCGGCGGATTACTTATTCGACTGATGTCGCTACCGTCTTAAACGGTTCTGTCAGAGCAAGTTGTTGTGCAACCAACTACTTGCTCACTTTTTATTATATGCTAATTATACCATTATCATGCCGGTTTGTAAATATTCAAGTGCCAAACTTGTCTATTCTTTTTGACACTTGAATATTTACAAATCAAGATGGAATGTGAAGATAAGGTTAATCAAAAGAAGTTAAGCGAGGGTAAGACAAAGAGCCAAACCCTTAAGTATGTGCAACGCCGACTTATCAATATCATTTATTCCATCATGAAAAATAAGCGACCTTATGAAAATACGGATAATGGTAATGTCACATCTGTAAATGATAAACTCATAGCGGTTTGATTTTTCACTAACTTGTGATAGAATAGGAGCTAGCATTTGTCTTTTATTTTTTTAGTTCTCAAGAGCTAGATAATTAAGAATTGAGACGTTTATTTTAAAGGTAACTGCGAAAAGGAAAGTAGCACCGCCCCTAAAGAGCTGAGATCCGCAATTTAGGGGCGCTAAAGTTGCAGGAGAAGCTTAACTTTTGCCATTACCTATTATTTTAAAGAATGATGAGGCGTTCGGATATGGAAAAGAAAAAAGTGATAATTGGATTAAGTGGTGGGGTTGATTCTTCGGTGGCGGCGCATTTGCTTGTAGAAGTGGGGTATGAGGTCGAAGGGCTTTTCATGCGCAACTGGGATAGTGCGACAAACAATGATTTCCTGGGAAATAAAACGATCGATGATGAAATTTGTCCACAGGAAGTTGATTATGCCGATGCCGTGCGCGTTGCTAACCAGCTAGGCATTCCGATTCACCGTGTGGATTTTGTGCAGGAATACTGGGATCGGGTGTTTACGTATTTCTTGGATGAATATAAAGCGGGCAGAACGCCGAACCCGGATATTATGTGTAACAAGGAGATTAAATTCAAGGCGTTTTTAGACCATGCTTTAGGTTTGGGGGCGGATCTGATCGCTACGGGGCACTACACTAGATTGGATCATAATGGGGAAACTCGCATGTTGCGTGGACGAGATGCGAATAAGGATCAGAGTTATTTTTTATCACAGTTGACACGTGAGCAGTTGGCTCGAACGCTCTTTCCTTTGGGTCATCTAGAAAAGTCTGAAGTAAGAGCCATTGCCGAAAGACTTGGCTTAGCGACGGCAAAGAAGAAGGATTCAACGGGCATTTGCTTTATTGGTGAGCGGAATTTCACTGATTTCCTGCAAAATTATTTGCCTGCTCAGCCAGGGAAGATGATGACATTAGACGGGCGCGAAGTGGGGGAGCACATTGGGCTCATGTACTATACGATTGGGCAACGCAAAGGGCTTGGCATTGGTGGAGCTGGCGATGCCTGGTTTGTGATGGGAAAGAAGGTGAATGAGAACGTTTTGTTGGTCGGGCAAGGCTTTGAGCATGATTACGTGTATGCGAACGAGGCAATCGTGACGGATGTGAACTGGATTCCGAGTGTGAAGTCTCGTGACGTTTATACTTGCACAGCAAAATTCAGGTACCGCCAAAAAGATGTACCAGTCGAAATTGAATGGATGAATGACACTACCCTAAAAGTGAGCTGCTTGGAGCCAACAAGGGCGATCACTCCCGGACAAGCGGCTGTGTTTTACGATGGCGAAGTTTGCCTAGGTGGCGGATTTGTCAATGAAGTGTTTATGGATGGCGATAAGCGACTGTATTAGGGCTTTGTTTCAGTTGGGTTGGGGCAGGACAGACTTGGACATGAGGAGGGTTACGATGAGCGATGATAGAATATTAATGATCGGCTGTCCTGGTAGTGGGAAGTCAACGCTGACGCGCGAGCTAGTGCGTCACCTTGAACTACCAGTGCTCCATCTAGATCGTGTTTTTCATGCAGAAGGGTTTGATCAGACTGATCGCCAAGCTTTAGCTGATATTCAGAAGAATTTTATGGAAAGTCATCAACGCTTTATTGTCGATGGTAATTACGCTAGTACACTTGAGGTGCGTTTGAGGTATGCTAATTTGGTTATTTGGTTTCAGATACCAAAGCGTGTGACGATGTATCGGGTTATTCGACGGAGTGTCCGAGTGAAGCTCGGGTTAGAAGTACGATCCGATATCGCAGAGGGGTTTGTGGATAAATTCGACCGTGAGTTTTTTGAATTTTTGAAATACGTGTGGGATTTTGAAAAGGCGCAGGTTCCGATGATGGAAGAAGCTCTTACTAATCGGAATAGCGATTGTAGGTTGGTTGTTATAAAAAATAAACACGATAAAAAGACGTTGTTGAAAGAATTAGTTAGGTGATGCACAATGGCACAGATGTTTGTTGAAGGCATGTTGCTACGGGAGATTTTTCGTAACAGCGATAACGATTTTGCGATATGTAGCCTACTCCTCACAGGGCATAATGCCAGTGAGGCGATTTTGAATGGCGCGACGAAGCCCGTTTATGAATCGGATATACCAGCTGGATTTGACGGCGATGATTACGGGGCGATCACGATTTCGGGGTATTTTCCAAAGCTCGATGAAACGCGGTCGTACGAATTTACCGGAAAGTGGACCGAGCATCAGCGATATGGCTGGCAATTCCAAGTCGCAAGTTTTAAGAGTAACCAGATTGCGGTCCAATCTCACGCGTCCAGCATTGCTTATTTAAGCAGCGACACGTTTAAAGGAATCGGCAAGAAAACAGCCGAAGCGGTTGTGGCTAAGCTGGGTGCGAATGCCATTGAGATCATTTTAAACGACCGTTCCAAGCTAGAAGGTATTAAAGGCGTGTCAAAAAAGCAACAAGAGATTCTCTTCAACACGTTACAAGAACGACAAGGCGATGAGTTAATTCTAGGGCCACTGTATAGTTATGGGATTTCACCGAAGTTTGTCGTGAAAATCCTAAAAATCTATGAAAAACAGGCCTTATCCATTATCCAGAATAACCCTTACAAGCTTATCACGGATATCGAAGGGATTGGCTTTTTAAAAGCGGACGAGATTGCGCGCACGATTGGCATTGAAATGAACGATCCACGGCGCATCGGGGCGGCGCTGATTCATGTGATGACACGCGTGACGTCGCAAGAGGGCCATACGTATATTCTCCGAAACCAACTCATCGACACTGCCTTATCGTTTTTGAACAAGGATGCGAACGTCGATGTAGAAAGGGTTGAAAAAGAGATTTTAACGTTGATTGCAAACGAGCAACTAACGGAAGAAGAGAATCGGTTATTTCTGCCTGTGCTGATGAATGCGGAAGTTCGCATTGCTAACACGGTAAAGCGTTTGAAGGACAGTGAGCCAGAAGTTGACAAAGAAAAACTTAGCAACATGCTAAAGCAAGTCAAAGAAAAACTAGCGATCGAATACGGAGCCCTGCAAGAAGAGGCGATTTTGACGAGTCTAACATCACCTGTGAGCATCATTACTGGGGGCCCTGGTACGGGGAAGACGACGGTGGTTAACGGCATCTTACACGTCTATGACAAGCTACACGACAAAGCGAAAAAGCCGCGGATCATCAAGTTGGCCTCACCGACGGGACGTGCGGCAAAGCGAATGGCTGAAACAACGCAGCGTGAGGCCTCAACGATTCACCGCTTACTTGGTTACGATCGTGATGGCATTTTTGCTGTGAACGAGGATGAGCCACTCGAGGCCGATCTGGTCATCATCGATGAGGTTTCCATGCTTGACACGTACCTCGCTCATCAGTTATTCACGAGTTTAATGCCAGACACACAGTTGATCTTAGTCGGTGACGACAATCAGCTCCCATCGGTCGGTCCTGGGCAAGTGTTAAAAGACCTCATTGAGAGCGACACCGTTGCGATCACTCGTTTAACCGAGATTCACCGTCAAGCGGAAGGGTCGTCGGTGATCACATTGGCGCACGAGGTCAATCAAGGCAAGCTACCTGATGATCTCACCCAGAAAAAATCGGATCGCTTATTTGTACCCGCCCAAAACGAGGATATTTTAAGACTTCTCAAGCAAGTCACGAAAGGTGCGATTGAGAAGGGCTATACCGCGAAGGATGTGCAGGTGCTTATCCCCATGTACCGCGGACCGCTTGGTATTGACGCTGTGAACTTATCGCTGCAGGAACTTTTTAATCCAAAAGCGGATGACAAAATTGAAGTGGTTGTCGGACAAAAAATTTTTAGAGAAGGCGATAAAGTGTTGCAACTGGTCAATCATCCGGATGAGGGCGTGATGAACGGGGACGTTGGTGAGATTGTGCGGGTCATTGATGCGGGGGGCAAGTCGGAGGTATTGGTCGATTTTGATGACGTAGAGGTCGCATATGCGCGAGAGGATTTGCTGTCATTGACGCACGCGTATGCGATGAGCATTCATAAATCGCAGGGCTCGGAATACCCGGTGGTGATCATGCCGATCACGCGCGCTTACTGGATCATGTTACAGCGAAAGTTGATTTACACGGGCATGACACGCGCATCGAAGTCGCTGATTTTGATCGGTGATCACGAGGCACTGAAACACGCAGCGAGCAACGAAGGTGCCATCAGGCAAACGATGCTAAAAGCCCGTCTATTAGAAACGGAAGTTAGTGTTGTTACAACCCTAACACCTGAAGCAAACGCTGACGCCGTGGCCCTAAACCCACATGCGGACTATTTTATCCTTCATGAGATCCCCTTTGATGGGATTGACGAAACGGGCATGGAAGGAAAAACGCCCTACGACTTCCAGTAGGGAGTCGTCTAAAACGGCGAAGACAAAGCTACATTTTTGTAGCATTTTTTTTTGTTTTTCAAAGCAAAACTTTTTCTGACCTCGAAGAAGAGCGAAAATTATGCAAATATAGATAAAACTTTGTTTGTACACTGGACAAACGAAAATAGGTATGATAGAATATTAGTGAGGTTGTTTTGTAAGCATTATCCGACGTTTTAGAAAATAATCATACTATCTTGGAGGTATCGACCTATGTATAATAAGATCAAAGAAAATTCAACAAAATTACTCCTTAGTTTTGTTGCCATTGCCCTGCTTTTGGGTCATGTTGTAAATGCAAGGCCTTTAGTCTCAGCAGCAGAAAGCGATGGGTATAGCCTTTACTTTTCCTTAGCTTCTTGGCTTGAGGAACAAGGTTATGAAGCAGGTGAAACGCTAGGGTGGGGGGATGTGCGAAATGCTGGTTCTACACTGATCGCTCAAGATAACGGTGCGGTTTTAATCACCAATCGTGATGCACAATGGAACGGGATGGAAGTTCTCATGGAATCATTCCCAGGTGATCGTCTGATCATTGAAGGAAATGTCCCGACACCTGTTGCTGATGGCATGCAAGTGTGGATTCAATTTCCTCATACTTGGGACACCTTTGGCATTAACGTTGCTGCTGACGGCACGTTTAGCTATGAACTTGTTGTTCCTGAAGCGACAGCGACAGGATCTGATAATTTCAGGGTGACGAGTAACGAGGCTGGTGCGTCTTCAGACATTACGGTTTCTGTGTTAGCGGTGTATCGTCATGACGACGCTGAAGCAGGGGACGTTCCGGATTATGACTTCATTGACCATGATTTCCCTGTTCTTGATAGCAGCTATTTGGGTAATAATGTCTTAAGAGTAGACGTTCCTGCCGGGAATCAGTGGGACGGTTTAAGGTTAAGTCGTGCTGCTATTGCACCGTATTTAACAGCAGACGGTGTTTACGAGTTTTCGGTTGATTTATTTACGCCACAAAGCCCTGAAGGGGTTGGTTTAATGTTACAAACCAACGGGCCACGCTGGGCACACCTTCTCATTACGCCGAATTTCGCACCAGATGCAAGCGGACAGTGGACGCGTTTCAACTCAGCGTTAGATTTTGAAGGAAGACCGAACATTTTAAACCCAGTTAATATTTTATCGTACGACTGGACGGAAATCCAGCTTGTAAAACGAGGAACTGGTTCTGGTGGCATTAACGACGGTTCAATGGTGATCTTCTTTATTGATAATTTTACTATCACGAACGCTGCCGGAGAAGTAGTTTGGCGTGCGGACTTTGAAGATGGTACAAATCCATTTACGGCAAGCCCAGCTGCCATTAACATGCAAGTGATCCCTGCAAACGAAGCGGGAGACGTTGACATCATTGTTCCTGAATTTGATTTAGACTTACCGTCATTAGCGGACCGCTTTGCTAATTATTTCTTATTCGGAAACATTTGGAGCAACCCATCGATCATGGGTGAGCCAAACACAGAGGCTTTCTTCTTGAATCAGTTTAATGCGGTAACCGCAGAAAATCATCATAAGCCAGATCACATTGCACCTAGCCCAGATCCTGCAACGTGGAATTTTGCAACAGCGGATGCCATTGTTGACTGGGCAGAAGCAAACGACTTAGCGATGATTGGACATACTTTGGTTTGGCATTCGCAATCACCGTTATGGATGACAGGTCGTGAAGGGCATGCCACGTTGCCATTAGTGACGCGTGCACAAGCGATGCAAAACATGGAAGACTTCATTAGCATTTACGCTGGTCGCTATGCTGGTCGTATGTTTTCGTGGGACGTATTGAATGAAGTTTTCACGGATAGTGTTGGCACAACCGCTTGGGAAGCCAATCCAAACTGGCGTGCACATTTACGCCGTGAAGGTGTGGGATTAAACAACCCTAACTATTTACGTTGGTACGACGCTTTTGCTAACGGTGCAACGGGCGATGAATGTGGTTCTGACTTCATTTTCTATGCGTTTTACTTTGCAAGACAAGCAGACCCAACGGCGCTTCTTTACTACAACGATTTCAATGAAGAGCAACCAGGTAAGAGCATGGCCATTGCACAAATGGTTGTTGAGATCAACGAGCGCTGGGAAAACCACCCAAGCTACGACGGTCGTTTGCTCATCGAGGTTATCGGGATGCAGTCTCATCATCATTTAGATCAATGGGCAACGAACTTCGATAACATTAGACCTGCGATGATTCGCTTCATAGAAACAGGGGCAAGAATCAGCGTTACCGAGCTTGACATTACGATTGGAACGCAAGCGAATCCATTACCAATGCCATTACCAGCAGCTGATCAGCAACGATTAGCAGACGCTTACGCACGTGTGATGGGTTACTACTTGGAATTCGCTGAGTACATGAACCGCGTATCAATTTGGGGTCTAGCTGATAGCCAAAGCTGGCGCGCATGGGGACAACCGTTGCTGTTTGATGGTAGTTTACAAGCAAAAGATGCCTTCTGGGCGGTTTACAACGCAACACCGAACGTTGGGACTCAACCAACACCAACAGAGCCACCAACGGAAGCTCCGACAGAAGCACCAACGCAGTGCCCAGAGGAGCCAGTGTGTCCGACGGTGCCATGCCCTGACGTCGAGTGCCCAACAGACCCTGATTGTCCAACGGGACCATCGACGGTAGCACCATCAACACCACCAAGGTTACCAGATACAGGTGCCATTGCTGGGTCAGTCGCATTGGTAGGTTTAGCTGCGGTTGCCACAGGTATAGCTGTGAAAGCTTTAAAGAAAGAAGATAACTAATAAGATTTGAAAAAAGCCACAGTTTAACTTGTGGCTTTTTTTGTGGCTTTCTCGCGCGTTGATTTGGGATTACTTATGTGATAGAATAGTGATGTTGCAAAAATAATTGTCTGAATGTGTACGAAAAGAATCAGTAGTTAGTGTTATTGGAGGATTTGAAGATGAAGAAATTACTATCACTAGGGGTGTTGCTAGTTCTGCTAGTTTTACAAGGGTGTGGCGCAAATGGGGAGGATGCCAACGGTGCTTACGATGTGCCAGAGACTACTGAGCCGCCTGTCGTGGAAGAAGCCACACAGCCTGAAAGAGGAGAACCGCGTGTGTTTGATGTTGCTCCGGGAGAACATGGCTATTTAGGCGTGCAATGGCTTGCGCATCTGAACGACGTCTTGCCAAATCGCTTGGCTTTTTCGGATCGTGAATTAGAAACAGCAGAATGGCTTGTGGAGACGTTATTAGAGATTGGATTCGATGAAAGCCAGATTGAAGTGCAAACGTTTCGTTACGATGCGCCGACTTCTTCGTGGTGGGGAGAACCGACATGGCACATCGAATGGTTTGAAGAGATGGGCTATTACGACGGGCTGGAATGGATTTACTACAGTCAGAATGTTATTTTAACGGTACCAGGTCAGAGCGAAGAAACGATGATCATCGGTGCACATTATGACGGGGTCGGATACCCAGGGATTAGCGACAACGCAAGCGGAATCGTGCTACTTTTAGAAAACGCCTATCGCATGAGAAATATTGATCACTATTATACGCTTCAGTACGTGTTTTTCGGTGCCGAAGAGGTTGGACTAATTGGTGCCTTTTATTTTGTTGATAACATGACGGATGAAGAAATTGACAACCTGATTTTGATGATTAACGCCGATGTCATGATGGATGGTCCGGAATTGATTTATGCGATTGCGTATAGGGATGAGATGCCAGAATTCCCGGAGGAAATCATGTGGGACGATCCTGAATTTTCACAGAATGCTTTAACTGAACAAGTGGAAAGTATCGCGCAGGTGCTTAACGCTAGTGGTCGCACTGACCTCATCAGCAGACCACACGCATTTACGCTCTCGACGGATCAACTAGCGTTCATCCCATTTGGGATTCCGGTAATGGTGTTTTACGCTTCGCACCCAGTGGAATACCCCTTTGTTTTTGTCGGTGATGTGCTTCATACCGCAGATGATTGTTTAGATTTCCTCATGGAAAATCATCCCGGAAGAGTAGAGCATGCTTTGTATGGCTTCGGTTTGTTTTTGGAGGAAATTCTGAGTAGTGAATTTGAGCAATAGAGGATGAATAAGAAAGTGAAATTAAAAAACTCGCAAATCGCGAGTTTTTATTATGAAAGTCCCGTTTTTAAAATTTCTTCAGCACGTGTGACTTCTTCTTTTGTCGGGACACGCTGCCCCTTCAGCGGATATTCATATCCCAATTCTTCCCACTTTGATTCACCCATTGGGTGATAAGGTAAAACTTCAATTCTTTCAACCGTCCCGATCTGGTTCAGCTCTTTAATGTAGGCGGCTGTCGCCTTTAAATCATCCTCAGAATCCGACAATCCCGGAACAAGAACGCGTCTAATCCATAACGGCGTGTTAGACTGAGCCACATGGCGACCAAAATCGAGAATGTGATCATTCGGAACGCCGATCAATTCCTTGTGCCCAGCTGGATCCATCAGTTTAACGTCAAGCATCATTAAGTCTGTGTACAAGAGAAGCTCATCAAGCAATTCTTTGTTTCGATCAGTCAATGAAATACCGCCGCTTGTATCAATATTCGTATGAATGCCCTGCGCTTTACAAGCTTTAAATAGTTGGATTAAAAAAGGAAGCTGGATCATCGGTTCACCACCACTTACGGTGATACCGCCACCCGATGCGTCGAAGAATTCACGGTATTTTAAAACTTCAACCATCACTTCATCAACGGTCATTTCTTTGCCTTGCTTTAATTTCCATGAGTCACGATTGTGACAGTATTTACACTGCAGTGTGCAGCCTTGCAAAAACAAGATAAATCTGATTCCTGGACCATCGACATTGCCAAAGGATTCGATGGAATGGACATAACCAATTTCTGACATACAAACACCTCATAATACTTAATAATATAGTTTCGACAATAAGAGACAAGGTTATTCATCTTCAAAGTAAAAGGATGGGAAATGGTATTCCCACCCTTTTATTTTGCTTTAAATGGGTTACATTCCTGCATGCATCGTACGGTTGATAACATCCATTTGTTGTTCTTTCGTTAATTTAATGAAGTTTACAGCGTACCCAGATACACGGATTGTTAATTGTGGGTACTTTTCTGGGTGATCCATCGCATCTTGTAACGTTTCACGGTTAAACACGTTGATGTTTAAGTGATGACCTTTTTTCTTAACATAACCATCTAATACGGCAGATAGGTTAGCGATACGCTCATCTTCCGTTTTACCTAATGCATCAGGTACAAGTGAGAAGGTATTTGAAATTCCGTCTTGTGCTGATTCAAATGGTAATTTAGCAACAGATGATACTGAAGCCATCGCACCACTAGTATCACGACCGTGCATTGGGTTTGCACCAGGTGCAAATGGTTCACCAGCACGACGTCCATCAGGCGTATTACCTGTCTTCTTACCGTAAACAACGTTTGAAGTGATGGTTAAAACAGATTGAGATTGAATTTCAGCGCGATAAGTCTTGTATTGTAGCGTTTTCTTCATGAAACGTTCAACAAGATCAACAGCTAATGAATCTACTCGGTCATCGTTATTTCCGTATTTCGGATAATCACCTTCGATTTCAAAGTCAACGGCGATGCCATCTTCATCACGGATAGGCTTAACAGTTGCGTACTTAATTGCTGATAATGAGTCGGCAACAACTGATAACCCAGCGATTCCTGTTGCAGAGATACGTTGTGCATCCGTATCATGTAGTGCCATTAGCGAACGCTCATAGCAGTACTTGTCATGCATGTAGTGGATAACGTTTAGTGTATTGACATACATATCCGCCAACCAGTCTAATACTTCATCGAAGATCGTCATAACTTTGTCATAGTCTAACACTTCATCCGTGATAGGTGCCCAATGTAGCCCAACTTGCGCTTTTGTCTGCTCATCGACACCACCATTGATGGCATACAATAATGCTTTACCAAGGTTAGCACGTGCGCCGAAGAATTGTACTTGCTTTCCAATTTTCATCGGAGATACACAACATGCAATTCCGTAGTCATCACCGAATGTAGGGCGCATAATGTCATCATTTTCATACTGAATAGCAGAGGTCTTGATTGACATTTTTGAACAGTAATCTTTGAATGCTTTTGGAAGTCCAGTTGACCACAAAACCGTTAAGTTTGGCTCTGGAGCTGGTCCTAAATTATCCAATGAATGAATCATTCTGAATGAGTTCTTTGTTACCATTGAACGACCGTCAGAAGCCATACCACCGATTGCCTCAGTTACCCATACTGGATCTCCCGAGAATAGTGAGTTGTAATCTGGTGTTCTAGCGAATTTAACAAGACGTAACTTCATTACGAAGTGATCCATCATTTCTTGGATTTCTTTTTCAGTTGCAACACCGTTTTTCAGGTCACGCTCAATATAGATATCAAGGAATGTCGAGATACGTCCAATAGACATTGCAGCACCGTTTTGCTCTTTGATTGCTGCTAAATATCCGAAGTATAACCATTGGATTGCTTCTTTAGCTGTTGTTGCAGGCTTAGAGATATCAAAGCCATAAGTTGCAGCCATTTCTTTAATTTCGTTTAAAGCGCGATATTGCTCGCTGATTTCTTCTCGTAGACGGATTGTTTCCTCATCCATTGTGCGACGAGTGTTATCCCAGTCTTTTCTTTTTTGTGCCATTAGGAAGTCGATACCGTAAAGTGCGACACGACGATAATCACCAATAATACGTCCGCGCCCATAAGCATCAGGAAGTCCTGTGATAACGCCAGATTTTCTAACTTTGCGCATCTCATTTGTGTAAGCATCAAAAACACCTTGGTTATGAGTCTTACGATAATCAGTAAATGTTTTTGAAACTTCTGGGTCAACCTCAAAACCAAAAGATTTCCCTGCAGTTTCGGCCATCTTGATACCACCGAATACCATCAGTGAGCGCTTGAATGGCTTATCAGTTTGGAACCCAACGATCATTTCAAGTTCCTTATTCAGATACCCAGCATCGTGTGAAGTGATGGTTGACACTGTTTTAGTATCTAAGTCTAGAACACCACCAGCATCACGCTCTTGCTTTGAAAGGTCTAGAACTTGATCCCAAAGTTTATTAGTCGCATCAGTTGGACCTTCTAAGAAAGAATCGTCTCCTGTGTACTCAGTCATGTTCTCAAGAATGAAATCACGAACATCGATTTTTTCTTGCCATTTGCTACCTTTAAATTCTTGCCATGCATTCATGTTGTTGCCTCCTAAAAATTTGTTTTATTCATGAAAAAATAATATCAATTGGGCAATTGATAATTAAGACTATAAATTGAGTATCGCTACACTTCAATATTATACCCTTTCCTTAGTTAAAAATCAATCATCTAATCATATGGAAAACCTTTTCAATACAAAAGTTTTTTCACTAAATAAAAGCACCCGCGAACGAGCGCTTTTACACTTAATGAATTGTGTCAATTAATCAACTGTAATCTTCTCTGTCACGTGCGCTAATTTTTCAGGTGCACTCTTAGCTGAGGTGATGAATAACGCGAACAACACCAACGCAAAGACAATCCCAATAACATTAGAAATCAACGCCCCATTAGCAAAACGAACGCCTAGCTGGAACCCTTCTGGTGCTTGTAGGATGTAAGAGAGCGATCCGTAGCTCAAGATAGAGGCTGGGATGACGGCAATCCAATAATTTTTCTTCAAAGAGGCTAAATACCGCGCTCCCATCCATAACGCAATCGCTGCGATTGAAAGGTTAGACCAAGCGAAGTAACGCCAAATAATACCGAAGTCAATCCACGTTAAGATCCAAGCAATGACGAAGATTGGAATTGAAACTAACACACGGTTAATCACTTTTGATTGATCCCATTTGAAAGCATCAGCAAACATGAGACGTACACTTCTAAATCCAGTATCCGCACTCGTGATTGGGAAGATGATAACAGCCGTAAAGATTAACACCGTAGCCAACCCAGTCGGTAATAAGACGTTTGCCATGTAATCTACGGTACCACCTTGTCCACCTAAATAACCAACCATGGATACTAGGTTACCAGCTGCGTTTTCACGAAGAACAAATAGTCTATCGCCAAGAACTGCCATGGTAATGGCCGCCCAGATCAAAGCCACGACACCTTCGATAATCATTGATCCAAAGAAGACGCGCTTAGCTTCTGATTCTTTACCGATACAACGTGCCATCATTGGCGACTTAGTGGCATGGAACCCGGACACAGCACCACACGCAATGGTGGTGAAGATGAAGGGGAAGAAGGCTTGCCCTTGTGGCTGAAGGTTTTCAAATGAAAACTCCATCATGGTGAACCCGTCTGAACCTAAATTCATGAACAAAGCGATCAATAAGATAATACAGGCAGCTAGCATGGCAACAGATAATGGCGGGAATAGTTTAGCAATCAAAGCTTCAACTGGTACGATGGTAGCAAAGACGTAATAAGCAATAATAATTAACACCCACATCCATGGAACGCCACCTGGGCTAGACGGTAATGGCATGCGCCCATTTAACCAAGCAGCAGGCGCCATCGTGAAGGTGACGCCGACTAGCACTAATAAGATGAACGTGAAGACGATCATAAACTTCTGCGTGTGCCTACCTAAGTAAAGACCGACCAGTTCAGTGATGGAAAGACCGTCATGCTTCATCGAAACAAAGCCAACCAGCATATCTGCAACAGAACCGACAAACAAACAACCGAGCGTAATCCAGATGAAGGCGATAGGCCCAAATAGCGCACCTAGAATCGCACCGAAGATTGGCCCTAATCCGGCAATGTTTAAAAACTGAGTAAGAAGAACTTTCCACCAAGGTAATTCAACGTAATCAATCCCATCAGCTAATCGTTTAGCAGGCGTTAGGTGCTCATCGTTAGGTGCTAAGATTTTATCTACAACTTTACCGTAAGTGAAGTAACCAACGATGAGGATTGTGAGACAAACAAAAAATGTAATCATGAAATAAAACCTCTCTTTATAATAGATTAATGAGGATTATCCTCATTCCCACCGTCCCTTTGTTTTCGATACTCTTTTTTAATTAACAACAATATCCGCTAGTTTACGCTTTGGCACGTAATGAACGTTATCCTCGTCGCGATAATAGGCCACTTTATTGTCTTCCACATCCGTCAGAACAATTTTTTCAGCTGGTTTCCCGATCGCAATGACGAGCACTGGGGATAAATTCTCTGGTAATTGCATCACGGCTTTGACACCCGCGGCGCTATAAGCACCAATCATGCAACACCCCAATCCTTTTTCAGCTGCAGCTAATGTGATGGTTGCCGCAGCAATACCGGCGTCAGTTTGGAATTGAGCTAGCACAGGCTCAATGTCTGTGTCTTGCAGAATCACAATAAACGAGGTTGGCTTCGTTCCTTCAAATGGTAGATTAAGTTCTGCTAATAACCCTGCCCATTTAGTGTGTGCTTGAATTTGGGCAACCACTTCTTTCTCATACGCAAGAAAGTATTTTAGCGGTTGAGCGTTTTTTGCTGCAGGCATCAAACGTGCATGGTCAACTAAGTCCAGTAAGTCTTCCTTAGTTTGAGTCACATCGTTATCATACCCACGATAAGATCTGTTTTTTAAAACAATCTCTTTAAACTTTGACATGTTAACACCTCTTTTGTGGTAATCGTTTTCTAACGCTATTATACCACAAAAAAGGGCGATTTCCTAGGTTTATAACAGTGATTCATTTGCCGAATCATGCAGATAAAAAAGAAAAAATAGCACGTACGAGTTGCACGTCCTATTTACGAAACAATATCACTATCAATCTTTTCATTTTTTTCTTCTTCGTCTGGGATGACCGATTCAAAATCCAAGCCACTATTGGAGATCACCACTTTGAGTGGGCCATCTTCAAGCTCGCTTAAACTAGTACCACGCGCTTCAAGCAGGTTCATGATGTAATTTTTCAGAAACTCCATTTTAGTCATTTCATACTCATGCAAGATGACGGCAAGATCCTCTGCATTGATGTCAACCCCAAGATGAATCAGATTCAGCACTAAACTTTCAATAAACTCAGACTCTTCACCAAGTAAGTCGTTCATGTCCATATCAAAAACTTCATTCATATTCATCACCTCTAGATGGGTTATATTATAACCTAAAACGAAGATTTAATCAAATGGCCAGACGTAAATTTGATAACTTTCTTGTTGAATCCGAAACGAAACGGTACCATGTTCGGCATTACTAAGGAGCGGAATGCCAAGAAGATCGACCACATCAAACAAGGCTTCGTGGGGATGACCATAAAGATTACGCCGACCGACTTGGACAACGGCATAGTGAATGTTTAGCGCTTCCACAAACGCCAACGAATTGGAATGGCGAGAACCGTGATGCGCGACCTGGTAAATGTGAAAGTAGGGCAGATGATTATTCGCTAAAATAGCAGGCTCAGTGACGTGTCCAATGTCACCCGTTAATAACACATTAAAACCATTTGCTTCAACCGTCATCACGAGGGAATCTTCGTTAACGTCTAGGTGATGGACCTCATCGTGAATAAAGGTATAGACCTGATTGCCACAATAAAACACATCAAGCGGTCGTGCCACATGAATGGCCATCCCTAGTCCTTCAGCAACGGCTACGATCTCTTGCATGTGAACGCCTTGCTCAGCCTCACTGATGATGAGATGTCGCACATTAAAACGCTGCATAAGCGGTATGGCTTCGGCAATGTGATCATAATGTTCGTGTGTTAGAATAAGGAAATCGATGTTTCGCACACCCGATCCTAATAGATAAGGTTCGAGCGTTTGAGAAAAAATGGCGGGATTCTCACTGTGAATGCGACTGACATCACCGCCAGTATCAATAATAACCGTGCAGCTTTGATGAGGGCTCCTAATCACGACCGAATCACCTTGACCAACGTCAAGAAACGTGATGACAGTATCGGGTTGCCAGAGGCGATTGGTCTCTAAGACGAACACGTAGAGCCCGATCAGAGCAAGTCGTAGCCATAACTTTTGATGCTTTTCATAAAAATAGCAACTTGCAAGCAGGGCTGACATAAGAAGAACAACGACTGGCAGTTCGATTGAACCAACGATGACGTTGACATTTAGGAAAGGTTGAAAAAAGTGAGTGAGCGTTTCGAACAGTTGAAGCATGTGGTCGGTCAGTGGCGCAAAAAAAGGCAGGAATAACGTCACAAGCAAAGCTGGGAAGATGATTTGCATCAAAAGTGGGACGAGGATCAGGTTTGAAAGGTAAGAAGTGACGTTTATTTCATAACCAGAGGCCACAGAGATTGGAATGGCAGCCATGCGAGCGAGAAAGACGATGGTGATGCGTGCTTGTAGTGGGGTTTGGTTGCGCAAGATAGGGCGCGTGCAAATGAGGACGAAAGAAATCCAGTAGGAGAATTGAAAGCCACGCTGATAGACGATGAGTGGATTGAAAACGAAGTTGACGATAAAGACCATGGCGAAGATGTCAAAGGAGGATAATCCTAGCTTGGCTCGTCGGTTTATCATCGCGAGCATGGCCATCGTACAGGCCCGGATGATCGACACAGAGCCTCCGGTTGCGAAGATGAAGACGAGGCAAAAAAGGACAAGCAGACCATCAATCAGAACGTCCATCAAACCGATGCGTTTTAATGCGTTGCGAAGGTAGCCGGTTAGCAATGTAACGTGAACACCAGAAATAGCAAGCACATGGAGCATGCCAAGATCGCTGTAGAGGCTTAGCGTTTCCTCCGCCATGTCATCGCGCACGCCCAAAAAGAAGGCTTGCAAGTAGGAAGCTGTGCGTATCGGGAAACGATCGCGCACCCAGTCTGCTAAATCGTGTTGAAA
This sequence comes from Turicibacter sp., assembly GCA_009780245.1. Classification (GTDB taxonomy): domain Bacteria; phylum Bacillota_I; class Bacilli_A; order MOL361; family Turicibacteraceae; genus WRKJ01. Next base: position 22,835 of record WRAJ01000010.1, on the reverse strand, counting down.
CCGCCACGGGGAGAAATTAGTTTCGAGGATGGCGAGCTCGCTTGTGTGAACGGTTAACTGGATGTTCTGATGACGCAAAAACGTTCTGAAATTAAACCGATGCGGCACAGTAGGCTCAGAAGGCTGGGTTAAAGTGCCTGTTATCTCAACCCTTTGTCCTGGGATCAGGCGGGGGTAGGCGTGGCGGAAAGTCATAAACACACGGGTGTTGTCGATGGAAACGACGGCGGTTTGACGATCTTCGGTTCGGCGACGAACATGGATGATCTCTGCAGTATAAGTGGTTTGCTGGCCATCTAAGTAGGGCATGAGCGGTGCTTGCTGTGCAAAGTGGAGGTGGGCAATGCTTAGGGTAAAGACGAGAAGAAAAAGCCAGTAATGCTTTGGAAATCTGGAATAAAAGCAAGCAAGTAAAGGTAATAGCAGCCACAGCCCTTCGTAGATGAGAATGCCGAGGACAATGGCAAACACTGCATAAATGACATGTTGCCGCGTTTTTTTAAGGGAGTCAAGGTTGAACAAGTTCACGAATATTCTCCAACGTTCTAGCACCGATGCCTTCTACGTTTACCAACTCATCAATCGATGCAAAGGCGCCATTTGCTTCACGATGTGCGACGATGTTAGCAGATGTGACAGGACCAATCCCGGGTAAAGTTTGCAATTCTGTTGCGCTTGCTGCGCTTAGTGAGATTAAGCTAGACCCGTTAGCAACAACTGCGACATTCACGACTTCGTTCTCATCATCCACATGTGGCACAAAAATCATCATCTCATCGTAAACCCGCGCAGCTTGATTGAAGCCGCGCACATTAGCCTCATCGGTCAAACCGCCTGCTAATTCAATCAAATATCCCACCCGCACATCGCCACTCACCTCAAAAACCCCGGGATTGTTCACCTCGCCTTGCACATCAATAAAGACGGTTTCGCTATGCACAAATGTGCTGCCTTCAAGAGCGACAACTTCTGTTTCCTCACTGAAATCACCCTCTTCAAACCTATCATGCTCAAATAAGGTACCAGAATTAGATCTTGGGATGCTGGATAAAAAGAAAAATCCAATGGCAAACATCACAATCCCCACTAAAATGAATACTTGTTTTTTCATAAATTTTCACCACCTATAAAGATCACAAAAAGTGTCCACCCTTTAAATACGCAAAAAAAATTTTTTCACCTGCAAGATTTTTAGTGAAAACGCTGGTCAAAACACTAGAATGCCGTTTTTTTCGTATTAGAGGCTTAATTTTTATGCATGAATCATTACTTACTACCTTGCATTAAACAATAGTTTGTGCTATACTATCATTAATCACTACTACTCAATGACAAGTACTGATGAAAAATTAATATTGAAAGTAGGTGTTCTAATTGAATATACAGTTTAAAAAAGGCGCATTGGAGTTGTGTGTGTTAGCGATCGTAAATGACAAAGATTGCTACGGTTACGAATTAACAGAGAAAATTTCGCAACACATCGGCATTTCAGAAGGTAGTATTTATACTTTGCTGAGGCGGCTAACAAAGGAAGAATATTTTACCACTTACCTAGTTGAATCAACGGAAGGGCCCTCGCGGAAGTATTATCATTTAACCGATAAAGGGAAAGACTATTTAGGTGAAATGAAAAGCCAATGGACGGAATTTTCAAACGGGGTAAACCAATTATTAGGAGGCAGTTAACATGACAAAATACAGTTTTTTATATGAGTTAGATCAGTTATTAAGTGAGTTAGAGGCAAAAGAGCGCAAGGAAATTTTAGAAGATTACGAGGAGCACTTTGCTTTTGCGAAGCGAGCGGATAAGTCAGACGAAGAGGTGTTGGCATTAGTCGGAACGCCAAAAGAAATTGCAGCTGACTTATTAGGCAGTAAAATCGAAGAAAAGCCAATGAGCTTACATAGCCAGGCTAACAAAGAAGCATTGGAAGCTCAGGCAAAAGAATTAGAAGCGCAAGCGAAAGCGCTAGAAGAGAAGTTAGCTGAGCAAGCAAAGAAACTCGAAGAACAAGCGGAGGCTTTAGAAGAAAAGATCGATGCCCAACAAGAAAAGAAACCAGCTGAATCGTTGCTGGATTCAGCGGGCTCTTTAATGGGTGCAATTGTTGACCAAGCTGGTGTTCTCGTTGATGAAGTGTCAGACACGATTTCAGGTGTGGTTTCAAAAGCGACGTTTGAGAATGCGGTGGAAAGCGGCACATTGACCAGTGAGATTGTCGATGTGACGGGGGTTACAAAAATAATCATTAACGCAGAGAATCAAAAGGTTGACATTAAAAAGACAACGTATCCGACGGCGCGTGTGAGGTTGACGAAAGGGATTTTGGCGGTAAAAGTTGAGGGTGATACGCTGTACATTGATGCGCGTGAGGTGCGTAGGAAAGTGGGGTTCATTTCACTATCGTTGAAAATTGAATTCCCAGAGCTGAAGGTGGAATTACCAGAAGCGATTTATGATTTGATTCAAGCGAAAACAAGCAATGCGAAAATTGAAATTGAGAATTTCAACACCGAATTGCTAGATTTAAAAAGTAGTAATGGTAAGTTAGAGGTGGCGACGCTTGAAGCGAAAGCGTTAAAGCTTAAAACAACGAACGGTAAAGTAGAAGTGAAAAATGCGACCGGTGAGATCAAAGCTGAAACGTTGCACGGCAAAATTGAATTGAGAGAGGTTGCTGGAAATGTTAGTGCTAGAACGAGTAATGCGAAGGTTGAGCTTAAAGGGATTACGGGTGACGTTGATGCTGTAACAAGCAATGGCAAGATTGAATTGCAAGGCATTACAGGTAAGATTGATGCTGTGACAAGCAATGGTAAAATTGAATGGCACAGCGATGCGATTGCGCAAGATGCTAATTTGAAAACATCAAACGCAAAAATTGAAGTGAAATTAATGAACAAGCCGGAAGACGCGAAGTTTGAGTTATCAACGACGCATGCGAGCACGTTACTATTTGGTACAAATCGCAATTACGACGTCTTTGGAGCGGGAACGCATCAAGTGAAGCTCGTCACGTCAAACGCAAAAATTGAAGTGCTAGAAGCACTCGAAAAAACAGATTAGGCGGTATGTGAGATGACAAAATATAACTTTTTGAATGAATTAGAAAGACGACTGGCTAAGCTTCCAGAGGAAGATAGAGTCGAAATCTTACGTGATTACGAAGAGCATTTTGAAAGTGCGCAAGAAGCGGGTAGGTCGGATGCAGAAGTGATGGCATCGCTTGGAAGTCCAGAAAAAATCGCCAAAGAAGTGGCGGCGGAGCATCACATCGAATTTGCACGTGAAACCAGTGACGTTTCAAGCGTCTTTAGAGCCGTGTTCGCAGTCGGGGCGCTAGGATTTTTTAACTTAATCTTTGTATTAGCACCAGCACTAGCCGTTGGATCGGTTATCTTTGCTATCGGTGTATCAGGTGTCGCATTTGTCGCAAGTCCGATCTTATTATTGGTTTTTAGTGCGGTGGGATTGCAAACGTTTACTTGGCTAGAGTTTTTCACGTCAATCGCGATGAGCGGCGTTGGTGTTTTTCTGACCATTGCTACTTATTACCTGACAAGATGGGCCATTAAATTAACAACGAGCTATTTAGCGATGAACTTACGCTTAGTAAGAGGAGGAAGAAATTAATGAGAAACACAGACAACACAACGAGAAGTTTTAAATGGCTGGCCTTAATAGCGCTAGTTCTAATGATCATTGGTTTTGGGGGGATGTGGGTATTTAGAAACAGCGGCGTTGTGAATGCTCAGACACTAGAAGATGCGATCAACGTATCAGGCGTTGATCAGGTGCACATTAGCACGAGAAATCAACACGTCAACGTCATCCCAATCTCAGGTAATGAAGCTGAGATCGTAGCATCGGGATTGCCTAACAATGCGACTTTGAACGTATCAGTCGAGGGCACTGTTTTAACGGTTGATGTGCATGTGCCGCGTAGCATTCAAATTGGGGTGAACATTTTTGGTGGCATCAGACAACTCGCAGACCCACCAACCTTAACTGTCTATTTGCCAGAAGGCTTATACGAACAAATAACCGTTTATACAACCAATGGTCGCATCGACATTTCTGATTTCGAAATCGTGGATTTGCAACTTGACACAAGCAACGGTCGTATCGTGGCTTCTGATATAACGGGGGTAAGTGCCCGCATTAGAACCAATAATGGCGCAGTGGAGTTATCTGAAGTGGCGATGGAACTTGATGTGCAAACAAGCAACGGTCGCATTACATTAGACAATGAAACGATCGCGCACGACGTCGAATTGCAAAGCTCGAACGGCGCAATCGAAGTCAACCTAGCCGGTGAACCAGAAAACGTGGCGTTCAGTTTAAGCACGACAAATGGGCGCACAGAAATTTTTGGCAATCAGAACACCACTCAGCAATTCGGAGACGGTCGCTACGAAGTGACCTTGCGTACCACGAACGGCCGCATTGTTGTGGAATAAGCGGTTGACAAGCGAGGCCTGAATGATTATAATACTGCCTAATATTAGAAACAGGTGGTGTTAAGAAATGATACGTAAATTAACAGAAAAAGACAACGAACAAGTCATGGCGTTGGTCATGCCCGAGGCGTCGATCAACTTATTTATCATCGGCGATATCGAAATGTACGGCTACGATGCAGACTTCCAAGAATTATGGGGCAACTTTGACGATGCGGATAATTTGCGTGGCATTCTCTTACGCTACTACGATTCTTTTATCGTTTATGGCTTGGACGGTTACGACGCAAAAGGGTTCGCCGAGATCATCGAAAGCTACGAAAAGCGCGACATTATCTCCGGTGAACAAGAGATTTTAAGTGTTTTGCAACCCCATCTCAAAGCTAACTATAAAAACGTCGCAACGTACTTCGCAGAATGCCGCAAAGAAACACTGATGTTGACGGAGAATCCAAATGTACAAGACCGCATTGAAATAGCCAAACCCGAGCAGGCACGGAAATTAGCGGAACTGATGTACGCGATCGAAGAGTTCGCCGTACAAGATGTGGCGGAATACGCAAAGCGTACGGCCAAAGCCATTGAGGATAAGGCTGGTCGCTATTACTTCATTGAAGAAGACGAGGCAGGCGTGGTTTCCATTGTTGCAACGGCCGCTGAAAATTCAAAATCCGCCATGCTAGTCGGTGTCTGCACCGCGCCAGAATATCGCCTGCGTGGCTACACAACGGCCTTGATGTCCGTGCTGCTACAAGATTTATTTGAGGAAAAAGAATCGGCGTGCTTATTCTACGACAACCCAAAAGCCGGGAACATCTACAAACGCAGCGGCTTCGTTGACATCGGCATGTGGACGATGCTACGACATGAAAAATAAAATTGAGAATGTGAATCCTGTGAATTCGGCGTAAAGCTAGATTTATGGGATTTTATCTTGTATCAGGGATACTAAGTCTGCTCTTAGCTATGAGAAATGAGCGATTAGTCGAAACTATCAACTTTTCGTGATTAAAGTGAAAATAGTTGACATTCCAAAGCCGTGAAAATGATAGAATGTCAACTTTTAGGGTTGAAACACAAAATAGTTGATATTTTAAGGTCTCAAAATTAATGTAATATCAACTTTTAAAGCGAAAAGACAAAAAAGTTGATATTATTGAAGGCAATAGCGGTAAAAACTATCAACTTTTTCAGATAAATCAATAAAAAGTTGACATTATTCGATTTTAGAGCACTGATAATATCAACTTTTTGCTCTGAAATTAAAAAAAGTTGACATTTTGCTTGATTCGATTGCAAGAACTGCTATAATAGTAACAAAAAGATAGCTGGAGGTTTTGAGATGAATGATATTGAAACTAAATTAAAAGCATATAACAATAAGCTCAAGAAGATTGACGAGGAGTTAAAAGACTTGCCCCTTGGTCTTCTCGTCAAGAGAAATAACTTCTATTATCAGTTAGTCAAGTCGGATTCTAGCAGGTCAGAAACAGGCATTACAAAAAACGAACCGCGTATTCGTGAACTTGCGCGTCAAAAACTTCTTTTGAGTAATAAAAAGCAGTTTGCTCAAGCTACCAAAGCACTTGAGCAAGCAACCGCAAAAGCTACGATTCTTTCCCCAATCGAATTAATCAAGTCGCTCCCGAAAGCTTATCAAGATTTGCCACCTTCTTACTTTTATCATTCTTCGGTGCAAGAGTGGGTGGAAGCTCAATATGTGAAAAATACTTATAAGACAGATGAGTTGCGCTTTAGATCAAACGGCGGCACCATGGTCCGTTCAAAATCAGAACTTATGATCGCTAATAAGCTAGAAGAGTATGGCATCCCGTATCGTTATGACGCTGGCATGAGATTTGGAGATGTCGTTAAATACCCTGACTTTACAATTAAAAATCCGTACACGGGAGAAATTATTATTTGGGAGCATTTCGGCGCTTTACACTTAGAAGGATATGAAACAGCAATGAATGAGAAAATGGAAGTTTATCTGAATCACGGATTAATTCCTTTTAAAAACCTGATCTATACTTTTGAGTTTGATCTGAAATCAAATAAGCAAGACCGTCTGAAGTCTATCATTGAAAATATTATTTTAAAAACGTAATGACATTCTCAACCTTATAGCCACAAACACCAATTAAAGCAAGGTTCGTGAAAGCCTTGCTTTTCATTCCGCATAAAACATGCTATAATCTTCAAGATTGCTTAACAAAGGTCGTGAACGAAGATGTTAGAAATTAAAAATTTATCGGCGAGCTATGGTGAACAAACCGTGCTCAACCAACTGAATCTCAACGTAGCAAAAGGTGAAATCTGCACGATCGTTGGCCCATCTGGCTGCGGAAAATCAACCCTACTCAAAGCGGTAGCGGGTTTGTTGGAAGACGGCTTCAAAGGGGAGATTTTATTTAACAACCAACCCATCTCCACAAAACAGCACACCATCGGGTACATCCCACAAAGCTACGGGCTCCTACCGTGGAAAACCGTCGAACAAAACATCGCAATCGCTCTGAAAATCAAGGGGTTGCCACTCGAAAAAAACGGTAAATCCGTGATTCACGAAGCCTTAAAACGGGTCAGCCTCACCGCGCACAAAAAGAAATTCCCGGGGAAACTTAGCGGCGGTCAAAGGCAGCGCGTCGCCATCGCCCGTGCCTTCGTATTAGAACCGGATGTTCTCCTGATGGACGAGCCTTTCTCAGCGCTTGACTCGCTCACCAAAGAAGAAATGCAACAGTTCTTCCTCGACATTTGGCAAGGCAAAGAAGGGGCAACGCTCTTTATCACGCACGACATCGAAGAAGCCGTGTTTCTAGGCAAAAAAGTTGTTGTGATGCTACCTGATGAGCCGATCCAAATCTTAGAGAGCCCAAGCACCGATCGCGCCTCAGAAAGCTTCATCAAACTGTGCTCGCAAATCCGCAAAGCGATGAAAGGAGTCCGCGCTGATGCTCAATAAAATCAAAAATTTCCTATATGGTTTCATTCTCGTGCATCTACTGTGGTTATACGGGACGTATTTCGTTGACGATCGCCTGATCCCATCGCCTTTCACCGTTTATGCCAGGATGGACAGCGACTTCCTGACCAGCATGCTTGAGCACATCGGTTACAGCTTATGGCGCCTCTTTTTCGGACTCGCGATCTCGGTTGCCCTCGGCTTATTCTTCGGCCTGTTAATGTCACGATCAAAGCTCTTCTCAAAACTGCTTAACCCGCTCATGTACTTCCTTTATCCCATCCCGAAAATGGCCTTTCTGCCGGTTGTCATGCTAACTTTTGGGTTAGGAACGCCGACCACAATCGCCATGATTGTGCTCATCGTGGTGTTTCAAATTGCGGTCAACGTGCGCGACGGCATCAACAGCATCCCGGTGGAAAACTATCACACGCTCATCACACTCGGTGCTAATAAGTGGTCTCTGTTCAAAGACGTCACGTTTCCGGCTGCGCTCAGTCAAATTCTCTCATCGACCCGCGTTGCTTTAGGAACAGCAACTGCCATTTTATTTATAACCGAAACGCACGGAACCCGACACGGTATGGGGTTCTACATTATGGATGCCTTCAACCGGATCAACTACATTGACATGTATGCTGGGATCGTCATTTTAAGCCTTGTTGCCTTCCTCCTTTTTTTGCTGGTGGATACACTCGATGCGGTGTTGCTTCGGTGGATGAAATGATGAAAGTTTGAAATATGAATAAAAGTTTACAATCAATTTACAAAATTGGGGTATCCTAAACATAACGTAAAGTGGAATGGCTCTCGTGCGTGCATTCCACTTTTATTTAGGAGTGATTGTAGTGTTACATTTAAAAAGCATTAAAAAAAGCTATACAACCGGAGATTTTACGCAAGTCGCGCTTAACGGCATTGACTTGAGTTTTCGCGACCAAGAGTTTGTGGCGATTTTGGGTCACTCTGGTTCAGGGAAGACAACGTCATTAAACATCATCGGCGGGCTAGATCAGTACGACAGCGGCGACTTAATCATTAACGGAAGGTCAACAAAAGATTTTAACGATCGTGACTGGGACGCTTATCGAAATAACAGCGTCGGCTTTGTTTTCCAGAGCTATAACCTGATTCCGCATTTAAGCATTTTAAATAACGTGGAAATGGGAATGACCCTCTCGGGCGTTTCGGCTGCTGATAAACGAGCGAAAGCCTTAAGCACATTAGAAAAAGTCGGTTTAAAAGATCACATCAATAAAAAACCAACGCAACTTTCAGGTGGTCAGATGCAGCGTGTGGCGATTGCGCGCGCTTTGGCTAATGACCCGGATATTATTTTAGCGGATGAGCCAACGGGTGCCCTTGATACAACGACCAGCGGCCAAATCATGGATTTGATCAAAGAAATCGCCGAAGATAAGCTTGTTATTATGGTCACGCATAACCCAGAGCTAGCGAAAAAGTACGCGGATCGCATCGTTGAATTTAAAGACGGAGAAGTCATTAGCGATTCAAACCCTTATACAGGTAACATCACGCAAGGCAGTTATAGCTTTAAGCGAACCAGCATGAGCTTCTTTACCGCATTAAAGCTTTCAGGAAAAAACATCGCCACAAAAAAATGGCGCACCGCTTTAACCGCCTTTGCCTCATCAATCGGCATCATCGGCATTGCCTTAATCATGAGTTTATCAAACGGTTTACAAGCGCACATTGATAATTTCCAAGAAGACTCACTAGCAGAATTTCCGATTATGATCATACGAGATGCGTTTGATATGAGCGAAGAAACGATTGGTGATATGCAAGATCGCGCAGAAGCACTCGACGCACAGCGTTTCACGGAGGCGCAACACATCTACTTATTTGAACCAGACTTAAGTAACATTTTCCACACCAACATTTTTACAGACGAATTTTTGACACACATGCAAAGCGTTGACCCTGAAATTGTCAGTAGTATCGGTTACTTGCGTTTCATTGGCATGAATCTATTACGCGAAGTAGACGGCAACGTTGTACCGGTAAACTTAGAATCAGGTGCCGTTGGCATGATGGGGGCGATGATGGACATGGGTGGTATGGATGCAGGCGGCGCAGGCTTACCGTCGTTTCCTGAAACGCTTGGCGAAGATAACGAATCCCATTTAGCTCGCAATTACACGTTACTAGCCGGCAGCTATCCAGAAGACGCGACGGATGTGGTGATCATCGTGGACGAGTTTAACCGCATCAACCTCTCCGTACTGACTTCTTTGGGGTTTGACACGTCTGACCTGGAAACCATTACCTTTGAGGAGGTCGTTGGCACGGAAATACGGTTGATCCCAAATAATGTGTTCTATTTAGAAACAGAGTTCGGTAATTTCATGCCCAACATGGACTTGGATGCGGTCTACGCATCGGATGAAGCGATCACGTTGACGATTTCAGGTGTGTTTAGAATTAACGAAGACGTGGCGATTCCGTTGATGAGCCCTGGGGTTGTGTATAGCGATGCGCTCACGCAAAGTGTGATTGATCGTGAAATGACGTCTGATATTGTGGTGGCGCAACGCGATTCGGACGTTAACGTGATGACGCTAGAGCCGATCACCGAAGAAGAACGTGCGGGGATGCTAACGTTTTTAGGTGGTAACGCCGAGCCGTTTGCGATGCTGATTTTCCCACGTAGCTTTGAGGCACAAGACGAGCTAATTGCGCACATTAATTATTACAACGATCATCTCATTGCAGACGATGAGTATCGCATTGTTTACATGAACCAAGCGGAGTTTATTGTCGGCATGACGGGCGGTTTATTAAGTGCCGTCACGAATGTGTTGATCGGGTTTGCGGCGATTTCGTTAGTGGTGTCGTTGATTATGATTGCGATCATTACGTATATCTCGGTCATGGAGCGAACGAAAGAAATTGGTATTTTAAGAGCCTTGGGCGCACGTAAGAAAGACATTACCCGCGTCTTTAATGCCGAAACGTTTATCATTGGGATGTGTTCGGGTGCGCTGGCAATCACCGTTTCTTATTTGTTGACGATCCCGATTAACACTGTGATTTATACGATCACTGAATTGCAAAACGTGTCTGTGCTTGATCCACTACAAGCGTTAGGGTTATTAACGTTGAGTTTAGTGTTGACGCTACTCGGTGGGTTCATTCCGGCACGACTTGCTGCGAAAAAAGATCCGGTTGCGGCATTAAGAGCAGAATAATGAATAAATTTTAAAATGCGCTCACTACTTCGGTGGGGCGCATTTTTTAGATGAAAAACCACCTCGCTAGGGATACGAAGTGGTTAAGGTTAAGTAGATTCCCGTTCAATCAATTCAACGGGAATGATCTGATGTAACTGATCAATTTCTTCTTTGTTAATTAGTTTAAACAAGGTATTGGTAGCAAGTTCGCTCATGGCGTGAATGGGTTGGGAAATTGTGGTGAGCGTCGGATCGGTCATCTGTGCGATACTGATATTGTCAAAGCCAATCACCTTAACATCTTCCGGAATCCGTTTACCCGCTTTTTTTAAGCACTTAAGAGCAACGGCAGCGATGCGATCACTGGCAGCAAACACACCGTCAACCTCGGGATATTTAACGATAAAATCAGAAATTTCTGCTTCGGTAAAGGTATTAAAGTCCAATTCTAAACTATGGACGAAAACATCTGGGAAGTCTGCTAAAACATTTAAGAATCCAACTGATCTCTCTTCAGAACAAGCCAAGTTCAAAGGACCCGTAAATTGCAAAATATGTTTGCAGTGAGAAGCTGCTAACTTTTTCGCAGCGAGTTCACCACCCATCACATTATCACAGTCAATAGATGGATTTGAATCTTTAACCAACCGCTCAAGAGAAACGAGTGGGATATCAGGAAGTTCGTTAATGCCAGATGGCGAAATATCGGCGCAAATGATCAACCCTGCGATTTTGTTCGTCTTAAACATGCGCAAGTAAGTCTTTTCACGTTCTGTATCATCGCCAATCGTGCAAATCGTAGTTTGATAGCCATGTTTAAAAATCAATGCTTCCATTTGCGAAATCATCTCATTAAAAAATTCGTTTTTCAAGTCATAGAGCACAATACCAATGGTTTTTGAAGATTTACGAAAAAGCGAACGTGCCACTTCATTAGGCACATAATTCAATTCCTTGATCGCAGCTTCGACTAGGCTTCTTGTATGGTGATTCACATAACCTTTGTTGTTAATAACACGTGAAACGGTTGCTACAGAAACATTTGCTTTTTTTGCAACGTCTTTAATGTTTGCCATAATTAAGCAACCCCTTTCATTAAGCGCTACTATCATTATATCAGTTCAAATGACAAAAAACAAGGAAAAAGGCAACTGAAGATGCTGGCAAAATGCCAACGCAATAAAACGTTAGGAACCGGCAATTTATTTCGCTCTTTGCATCTGTAACCGATCACACATTGCAGAGAAACCCTTGCAAAATGCCCCTGTAAAAGGTATACTACTAATATAGTAAAATGTAAACGTTTCACTTTTAAAATAAAAACTGGAGGTAAAGGTTATGAAAAGTATGAAAAAATGTTTAGTATTTGGATTGGTGTTTTTCTTAGCATTAGGCATTTTAGTTGCGTGTGGCAACGACGATGACCCCGGGGCAGAGCCGGATGTAGAAGAAAATGGTGACGCAGAAGAGAATGGCGATGAAGAGGAAGATGTCGTTGAGAATGAGTTTGGTGGCGAGACGATTGTCTTATGGATCGATCAAGAGGGATATGGGGAAGCGTTAATTGACGCATTAAATGAGCAATTCCCTGATTCAACGTTTTTGCTGGAAGTCGTTGGCGGATCATACACAGTTGATCGCTTAGCTCTTGATGGACCAGCTGGAACTGAAGGTGCTGGAGATATTATTTTGTTCCCACATGATCATATTGCACGTGCGTCTGCTCAAAATCTCTTGCTTCCTTTAGGACCTGATTTTGCAAATACGATGCACGGAAGAATTCCAGAAGATTCGATTGGAACCATTGTTTCTGGTGGCAATTATTTAGGTGTTCCACTAAGAAGAGAGTCACTGGCTTTATTTTATAATGCGGATTTACTAGCAGAAAATGATCTAGCGCTTGTCAGTTCTTGGGAAGAGCTAATTGAGCAAGCAGCTGATTTCAATGATGTTGCAAATGGTGATTTCTTGATTCGCTGGCATGCTGGAGACGCGTTCCATAGCCACTTCATTTTAACCGCACACGGCTTCCAATTATTTGGTCCTGATCACAACGATCCAGACTTAGTTAACTTTGATACGCCTGAGGCAATTGCTGGTCTTGAATTCTTAGCAAGTCTAAGAGATATTTTACCAGTTGCTGCGGAAGACTTAACTTGGGATACGGTTCATGGTGCGTTTGTAGCAGGTGAGGTTCCTTACATCATCACGGGCCCATGGTCAATTTCTGACATTCGTGACAACGGTGATTTTGAGTGGGGTATTACAACGATTCCAACCATCAACGGTGTTCAGCCAATTACATTCGGTGGTAGCCACATTGCTGCCATTAGTTCTCATACTAATTATCCAGAGCTAGCGCGTGCGGTTTTAGCATTCATGATGTCTGATGAAGGATTACAAATTATGTATGATCATGTAGGTGCCTTACCAGCATTAATGGATGTATCAATGATTGACGGTGTGACGGAGGACCCATTATTATTAGGGATTGAAGCGCAAGCTAATCATTCTCATCCAATGCCAATCATTCCTGAACTAAGCCACTTCTGGGCATCAGGACCGGATATGTACACGGCAGTATGGGAAGGACTTTTGTCGCCACAAGAAGCAGCAGAACATGCGATGGCTGAGTTTGAAGCATCGAGAGCTTTAGCTGATAATTAATAATAAAAAATGAATATTTAGTCGTAAACGGCTTCTAGTGATAGAGGCCGTTTTATAAAAAGAAGTTATGAATACAAAGAGGAGTCGTCGCAATGAGAATTAAAAAAATTCTTCGGGCAATAGGGAGCGCTGAAGCTGTCTATGAATTAAGAAAAACGCCATTTTTTGTGACGATTATTGCGGCACTCTTTTTTGGCATTCTTCATATGACACCTTTCACTATTCGCTTTTTTGCGGTTGGGACCTATCGGTTTGATCTTAGCATGTGGCAATTGGATGAGCAAGCACAAACCGAACTGATACAAGGTCTGCCGGAAGGTTGTTATATTGCAAATGGAAGGTTTCATTGTCAGGTTATAGATCATTTTGCTGTAGGCGAAAATGTTTGGGTTTATATTAACGAACCAAGTGAGCAACTGTACCAGGGACTTGTTTTTATGAATGAGTATGTCATTTTTGTCGCTTCACAGCAAAGTTATGTATTGCCTTATGCGTCATTGGAGGGGTTTGATTTTGGCTATTTACAGTCACTTGATAACGGATATGACCTTTTGTTTAATCGGATGGCAGATGGTTTGCGAGGCATCATGATTGTGCCTTTTGTTTTGGGGACTTACCAGACGGCGATTTTCTCGTATCTGGTGTATATTTTTGTTATTTCGGCGCTGGCGATGTTATTGAAATTTGGTCATACGATGTTTATCACGTTTAAAGAAATGCTGAACATCATGATTTTTGCCTCATTGTTGCCGATTGCGGTTGTGATTCCGATTGGATTTTTTGTACCAGCTCTAACCGCGATGCTGTTTTACATGGGCGTGCCGTTGTGGGCTTACGTGGTTTATAAGAAATATGTGATGCCAGGATTGTACAACACCAATTTGAAGGAGAGTGAATCGCCATGAAGAAACCGACCTTAGCCGCCGCCATGTCAGCATTGGTCTGGGGAAGTGGCCAGATATACAATAAGCAACTTGCAAAGGGACTTGCTTTTTTTGCCATTCAAATGACTTTGATTGCTGTGGAAATGCTAGGAGGAAATTATTTCTCCGGAGCGTTTGAATTTAGAGAAGCTGGCTTTTTCGTTTCCGGAATTTGGGGAATGATCACCCTTGGTACACAGTTATCAGAGCTAACCTATCAAGGTATGACACCTGGAGACCACTCAGTCATGTTGTTGCTTCAAGGTATTATTGCTGTCATCATTTTACTGTTAGTTGCTGCTATTTGGTTTGGAAATGTTAAAGATGCTTATCAAACTGCAAAGAATTTTAATGAGACAGGGATGGTTCTTTCAAGCAAGAAATGGTTGAAAGACACATGGGAGAAGTCTTTCGAGTATATTATGATGGTGCCGGCGGGTCTAATGTTAGTGTTCTTTGTGGCTATGCCAATTATTTTTGCTGTGGTAATTGCGTTTACAAACCATAATCTGCACAACATGCCACCAGCGAATTTGATTGAGTGGGTGGGTCTTCGTAATTTTAGATTTTTATTCTCAATTGGTGATATTCCAGGTGGCGACATGTGGTTACACACGTTTACTAACATTTTTATTTGGACCATTATTTTTGCAGTCGTGTCGACCATTGTGCCATTTTTCTTAGGGTTGTTCCAAGCGGTTATTTTAAATAATAAGCGGATTAAGTTTAAGAAGTTGTGGCGGAGTATTTTAATCTTACCGTGGGCGATGCCAGCAATTATCTCACAGTTAAACTTCCGGCAGATATTCAACGGACGTTTTGGACCGTTTAATCGATTTTTCATGAATATTGGTCTGATGGATCCTTATTCACCAATTGAATGGCTATCTGACCCACGTAATCCGTGGTTACCGCGCGGAACGATTTTGGTTATTGGTTTTTGGCTCGGTTTTCCGTATTGGATGGCGTTGATGTCGGGGCTGATGACATCAATTTCAAAAGATGTTTATGAGGCAGCTGAGATTGATGGTGCGAGTGAAGGGCAACAATTTTGGAAAATTACTTTGCCGATGGTGATCGCCATGGCGGCACCGTTACTCGTTATGTCATTCGCTTTTAACTTTAATAATTTTGGCTTGATTTACTTTTTGACAGAGGGTGGACCAATTAATGTAAACTTTATTCATGCGGGGCAGACGGATATTTTAATCTCGTGGATCTTTAGCTTGACTATGGATGAGATGATGTATAACTTGGCATCAGCGATGTCGATTATCATCTTCATCATCATTGGTTCGCTATCAGCTTGGAACTTCGCTAGAACAAAAGCGTTTAAGGAGGAATTGTAATATGGAAGCTAAAGTACATCTTTCTCAAAATAAAAAGGCTAAAGCTAAAAACACTATGGTTACGATTCTTCTTTACTCACAGATTATCTTAGTTTGTTTCATCGTTCTTATTCCAATTATTTGGGTTATCGGATCATCGTTTAATCCGGGGACGACACTTGCGAGCGCGCAAATGTTTCCAGACAACCCAACGCTTCGGCATTATATTGATTTGTTTCGCGATACGAATTATTTAAACTGGTACTTCAATACGTTTAAAATTGCGGTGATTCATACGATTTTCTCGGTTTTCTTGTCAACGAGCACGGGTTACGTTTTCTCTCGCTTCGTCTTTAAAGGCAAGAAAGCTGCTTTAATTACGATGTTGATTTTGCAGATGTTTCCGAGTTTCATGGCCATGGTGGCACTGTACGTCCTGTTTTTAACCTTTGGACTATTGGATACGCATTGGGCGTTGATTCTCATTTATGCAGCAGGTCAGATTCCTGTGAATACGTGGGTTATAAAAGGGTATTTGACTTCGATTCCAAAAGAGCTTGACGAATCGGCGATGTTAGATGGTGCATCGAAACTACAGACATTTTCAAAAATTATCTTTCCGTTGATGAAGCCGATTATTTCTTTTGTGGCGGTGACAGCGTTTATGACACCGTGGATGGATTTTATCTTCCCAAGATTAATCCTTAGTTCAAATGCGAATTGGACGTTGGCTGTCGGGTTGTTTGATATGATTACGGGAACTGACATGAATAATTACACGATGTTTGCAGCCGGTGCTGTTCTTGTTGCGATTCCGATTACGATTTTATACGTTGCGATGCAGAAATACCTCATAGAAGGTGTGACGGCAGGAGCGAGTAAGGGTTAGAATTTGGTTGCGTTTGGTTTATTAAAAAAGAGGAGGAGGAGGGAAGAAAGATGACGAGCCGAGAAAGTGGTATCTTACTTCATATTACAAGCTTACCTTCGGGGTACGGAATTGGCGATTTGGGGGAAAGCGCTTATGATTTTGTTGATTTCCTGCGTGAGGGGGGGCAAAGGTTGTGGCAAATCTTACCTTTGAATCCCACGGGGTTTAAAGATTCACCTTACCAGAGCTTTTCAACGTTTGCTGGTAATCCGTTACTTATTTGTCCTGAGGAGTTGAAAAAGTGGGATTTACTCACCAGTGCTGATTTGTTATCTGCACCAGAATTTCCGACGGATAACATTGATTATGGCGAAGTGATTAACTTCAAAAATGAGCTTTTTAAAAAGGCTTATACAAATTTTGCGGCATTAACACGGCATCCTTTAAAAGCACCTTATGAGGCGTTTGTTGGTCTTAATAAAGTCTGGTTAGATGATTACGCCCTCTTTATGGCGTTGAAATTTCACTTTATTAATGCGCGCAGTAAGCCAGAAAATACAAAGGATTATCCAGCATTTGTACGTCTTAATAAGAAGTATTTGAATGAAGAACAACTGGCTGATTATTATTACGGAGCAGTGTGGCAAAGTTGGCCAGAGGCTATTTCAAAACGCGACACCACAGCAATCAATAAGTGGCGCGAAAAGCTCGCAAATGAAATTGAATATTATCAATTTTTACAGTTTATTTTCGCAAAGCAGTTTTCAAGTCTTAAGGCGTATGCAAATGAAAATGACATTAAAATTATCGGCGATATTCCGATTTTCGTTGCTCTGGACTCGTCTGATTGTTGGGCAAATACGTCATTGTTTATGCTCGATGAAAATGGAAATCCAACGGGAGTAGCGGGAGTTCCGCCAGATTATTTTAGTGAAGAGGGACAATTGTGGGGCAACCCGTTGTACGAGTGGACGGAAATGAAAAAGACTGGCTATGCGTGGTGGATCGAACGCATCAAAAAATCATTAGCGTTTTGCGACGTTGTTCGCATTGATCATTTTAGAGGGTTTGAAGCGTATTGGCGAGTACCTTATGGCGAGGCGACTGCGCGCAATGGCATGTGGATGCCAGGGCCTGGTCGTGACTTGTTTGAAGTCATCAAGGAAAAAATGGGTGACTTACCGATTATTGCTGAAAATTTAGGCGTTATTACGCCTGAAGTAGAAGCCTTGCGAAATGACTTCGGTCTACCAGGAATGAAGGTGATCCAGTTTGGCTTCGATGCGTGTCAGGGCAATGAGCATCTGCCGCATAACTTTGATACTAGTCATGCCGTCGTATATACGGGAACGCACGATAACGACACAACGATTGGTTGGTACGATGATTCATCAACAGAAGTTCAAGATCAATTTCGCCGTTATCTCAACGTAAGTGGTGAGGATGTGGCATGGGATATGATTCGTTTGGCTTTTCTATCTGTGGCACAAATGGCGATTGTACCGATGCAAGATGTACTAAGACAGGGAAAAACAGCTAGAATGAATACACCAGGAACGGCGGACGGGAATTGGCAATACCGTCTGGATAGCGCTGATTTGAATGTTGAAATTGCCAAACAGTTGAAGTCTTTGAGTCTACTGGGCGATCGTAACATTTCTCAAAGACTCGATGAATGAGAACCGCTTTCTATTTGAATAGGCAGCAGCGAAATTCCCCTACTTTTACAATATAGCAAGGGCTGTAGGGAAATTTTTCCCTACTTCCACGAAATAGCGAGGGTTATAGGGATTTTTTCCCTACTTTCGCGAAATAGCAAGGGTTATAGGGAAATTTATTTCCTAACAGCAATTTCGCAATTGCCTAATCTATTTAAAAATGAGGAGGAGAAGTTAACATGTTAAAAGTTGGAATCATTGGTTGCGGTGGGATTGCGATTGGGAAGCATCTGCCTAGTTTAGCAACGTTTGATCACGTGGAGGTTGTGGCATTTTGTGACATCGACCAAAGTAGAGCGATGCGTGTGAAAGAAGAGTTTGGAACTGAAGATGCGCGTGTCTATACGAATTATAAGGATTTGCTTACTGAGGAGCTTGCTGCTGTTTATGTGTGTACGCCGAATAAGTCGCATTCGTTTATCACGATTGATGCTCTTGAATCAGGTAAGCACGTCATGTGTGAGAAGCCGATGGCAAAGACGACGAAAGAGGCGCAAGCGATGGTTGATGCTGCGGTACGCACGGGTAAAAAATTGACGATTGGTTATCAAAATCGTTTCAGAGTAGATGCTTTACATTTATCAAAAGCTTGCCAGAATGGTGATTTGGGACACATTTATTTCGCGAAGGCTCACGCGATCAGAAGAAGGGCGATGCCGACTTGGGGTGTTTTCTTAAACGAAGAGGAGCAAGGTGGAGGGCCGTTAATTGATATCGGAACCCATGCGCTTGATTTGACGTTGTGGTTGATGGATAATTATAAGCCGAAATACGTGGTGGGGAATACGTATCACGAGTTAGCAAAAAAAGAAAACGCGGCTAATGCGTGGGGTTCGTGGGATCCTGAAAAGGTGACGGTTGAAGATTCTGCGTTTGGCTTTATTACGATGGAAAACGGGGCAACAATTTTCTTGGAGTCAAGTTGGGCACTTAATGTGATGGAAGAAGGGGAAGCGATTACGACATTATGCGGAACTGAAGGTGGGGCTGATATGCGTGGTGGGTTGCGCTTAAACGGTGAAAAGTATAGCCGTTTATATGATCAGAAAGTGATGACAGATGCTAAAGGCGTTGCGTTTTATGACGGTAAAGGCGAAAGCGAGGCAATTGTAGAAGCACGAGCGTTTATTGATTGTATTATTAACGATACTGAACCAGTGGTCAAGCCAGAACAGGCGTTGGTTGTCACACAAATTCTGGAAGCCATTTACGAGTCGGCTAACACGGGCAAGCCAGTCTATTTTGAGTAGGAGGAATGCACAATGATAAAAGTAACGATTTGGAATGAGTATCGCCATGAGTTAAAAGATGAGAATGTGAGAGCTATTTACCCAGATGGGATTCATATCACGATTGCGAACGCATTAGGAACGGATGAGTTCGAGATTAAAACAGCGACGCTTGATGCGCCAGAGCATGGATTAACCGATGCCGTTCTGGATGCGACTGATGTCCTGATTTGGTGGGGGCATTTGGCGCATCGGGAAGTTAGTGACGAAGTGGTTGATAAAGTTCATGCACGCGTTTTGAAGGGGATGGGTTTGATTGTGCTTCATTCGGGGCATTTCTCGAAAATCTTTAAGAAGTTGATGGGGACAGGTTGTGATTTGAAATGGCGCGAAGAGGATGATAACGAGCGCATTTGGGTCGTGGATCCGACGCACCCGATTGCGGAAGGTCTAGGTGAGTATATCGACATTGAGCAAGAGGAGATGTACGGGGAGCATTTTGATATTCCGACACCGGATGAGCTTGTTTTTATTAGCTGGTTTAAGGGTGGAGAAGTGTTTAGAAGTGGTTGTACGTTTAAGCGTGGGAATGGAAAGATTTTCTATTTCAGACCAGGCCACGAAACGTGTCCGACTTATCACCACCCGGAAGTTCAGTTAGTCATTCGAAATGCGATCCACTGGGCGAAGCCGACGAACTTTGCTTATCCGAAGTATGGGAATTCTGAAGCAATTGAAAAGTAGGGATAGCACCTAATAAAAGTGAACTTCGAGTGTGAATGGAAATCATGCTCGATTTTCTTTTGCTTTTAGCAGTGAGATCAAACGTTGTTAATGGTTGTAATTCACGATTCTTACTGATATAATGTTGGTTATAAACTTATTTTTGTAAGCGCGAACGACCCTGGGTGAGGGTTAAAGGAGAAGGAGGTCATGCTGGTAGAACAGCTTCATGGATGCAAGCACCACAGAAACAAAAGGAGGTAGAGCACAAATGGATAAAGGTTTAAAAATAATCATTGCTAGTTTACTTGCGATTCAAACACTTTCATTTAACGTTGCTTTTATTGATCAGCCAGAGACAGAGGTTGAGCAGCCAACAGAAGTAGGGGAATTTGAGGCGTTCAGCGATTACGTGGGTAACATGGATCTTGATGAGGACGAGTTGGCAGAACTGGCACTTGATCGGTTAGATGAATTTGTTGAGATGGTGGACGACGTTTTTGATCTAGTCGATGAAGAGACAAGCACGTTACCGTTAGACAACGTCAACCGTCCGTTTCCGCAGTCAGGGGATAACCCGTTGCCAAGACAACGCCGATTACCGACTGATTTTGATCGCGCACCGGGTGACAACTTTGGCATTCAGCCGGAATTCACTGCGCAAGAGCAGATGGATTTTGATACGTTAACGCGATTTAACAACATTTTATTTGCGTTTGTCGTGGATCCAGATCCAGAAACAAGGTACGATCCGGATAACTTCCGCATGGTACTAGCAATGCCGAGGCACAGCTGGGTGACGATTAATCCAGCTGGCTCGTATGACCCTGTCCATGGGAACATGGCGGGTGTTAGGCACATGGGGATCATGGTTTGTGAATCACAGGGGTTTGGGATGTTAATGCTCCCGTTAATGGCGGGATCTGAAAATGAACTAGTGCCAGATATCCGGGTAAGTCGCGGTGGCTCTGGGACAGGGGCAAATGCTTTTCCAGAAAGAACGGTTACGTTAGGTCAAAACCTTTTCAATAACCTCCCGGAGGGATTACAAGAGGCACTGAGAGAGCGCTATGGACCAGAGACGGACGCGGTTGATTTGCAGTTTTATTTCGATGCGATGTTTCGAACGGTGAGGCAATTTCCGAGTTTTGAGATTTTAGAGGACGGAACGGTGCCTTATCCGAGGCAATCAGAACTGCCGCATGAAGGTGGTGTTGGTCGCAGAACTTACCTGATGTCTTGGGAATTATCAACAGGCATTCCAGGTATTCACAGCCCAGGCGATATTAGTGTTGCCAGCTGGATCGACGGGTTCCGTACTGGACCGGGCACCACGACGGGCAATCCGATTGGGAATGCGAATGCGTCCTTTAACTGGTTTTTGAGTTACGGGCAGCCGTTTTACGATGCACGAAACATTAATCAAAGCCATAGTATTGCGACTGATGGCAACATGGACATTATTATGGGGCTTATTTTCGCCCATTACCAGTGGGGCGGCGGGGGAACGGGCGGAATTGATTTTGATTTCAACCAAGTATCAGCTGGGGAAAACGTCGGTTACCTTTACTGGTCTTTAGGGATGATGCAGGATTTCTGGTACACCGTGGTGGACCGGACTGAGCAAGCGCATTTAGACATGGGCTGGGAAGGAAATTATCACTTACGTGTTGGTAACTGGTCGATTCACGAAGACGCTTATTTCAATGATCTTGGTGTTTGGATGTCAAACGCCACAAGAGCGTCCGATCACATCTTCCATCATTTACGCACGTTTGACTATTTAGACCCAGTTAACGATTGGGGGCAAGTGATCGAAGCAACGTACGAAGCGCAACGACAACTAGCATTACTGCGCTATCCGGATGTTAACGGGATCCTACCTGACTTTTCTTACTTAGATCGTGACGCAGGCACTTGGCACCCAGCGCCAACGACTGACGGTGGCTGGCTAGAAGGAAACAGCGACGGGACGTATAGCTGGAATAACCTTCGCGTCCCTTGGCGTTTTGGTACGGATTTAATGACAAGTAATCGAAACGCGATTGATAACCTGATTTTAGGCAACCTCCATCAACACGTGAACGCAACATGGCCGAATTTTACTGGGATTCGTTCGATGACGCTTGACGGTGTCGGTGCAAGCCCGGCTTCAGGAACAGGTGTTGGCTTCTGGTCACCGTTCATTGTACCAGGCGCGATGTACGACGACATTGGGATCGATCAAGACTGGTTCAATTTGGCTTGGAGCCATACGAGAAGACAAAGTCAAGCTAATAATTTCTACGCTGACTATTTCAAAGTGCTCTCGATGATTGTCGCTTCAGGGAACTATTGGACGCCGGTGGATGTGCCGGTTGTGCCGTCGCATTACCGCGCGATTCATGTTAGAAACGGTTATGGCAGCGGGATTTTCGCACCGGGTACGGCAGTTGAACTGGTCGCCCGCGTGTTGCCGGGCTATCGCTTTGACGAGTGGGTACTGCCGGAAGGCGTGACGGTAGTTGAAGGAACGCTTCATTCATCAACGCTAACCGTGTTAGTGCCAAATGAAGAAGTCATTGTTAGTGCAACCTTTATGCCAACGGATCCTGAAACGGAAATGGCTCGCTTAGCGTTGCAAGCCTTAATCAACGAGGCGATGGCTCTCACTGAAGCGGACTTTACAGTGGCAACGTGGGCTGATTTACAAACTGCGCTCGACCGTGCACAAGCGGTAATAGAAAGCAATGACAAGGCTGTTCTTGTTGAAG
>WRAJ01000009.1 GCA_009780245.1 Turicibacter sp. | reverse complement strand
TCGGCTTTCGCTCAAGCCTTTTATCACTTGGCACGATTTGCTGTTCACGATCCGTTTTTGAATCCGCGTACCACGCCTCACGCGAGACCGGGTACACCTGACGCTCCCCCGCAACCTCAACGGCGATCTCTAAATCATTCGCCACATCAAGCGTGTTTGAAATTAAAGTCCCCGCAATTTGACCCTCCTCAGGCTGAACGTGAATTTTGACTACGTGACCCTCAGGATCAAGCGTCAAACCAATCTCCGTTTTTTCCTTAATAATGTCGCGCTCACTCTCGTCCATTCCCATCATGACATAACCACCGATCGGAATCGCACAGATCTTATATAACGTCTCCCCCTTGCGCTTCTTCCAAAGCGCCGGTCCCATCCCAATCGCAAACTCATGACACCGCACGCCAAACTTCCGCGCCGCCACAAAATGCCCGATCTCATGAACCAAAACCGCCAAGCCCATGACAAAGATAAATCCTATAATCCCTAATACCCATGTATTATCCATAATCGTCTATCATCCTTTTTGCCTATTTATATAACAATATACCAACGTACAATTACGAAACACTCATTGACTGCACCCTTTTGTTGCTATAAGAACCATTAAGGTGCAGTGTTGCACCCTTTTTTTGTATAAGGGCACATTAAGGTGCAACGTTGCACCCTTTTGATAGCATTTGAATGCTTTGAGGTGCATATCGATACTTTCACATCATGATCACCGAAAGGGCGCTAACCCCCAACAAAACTAAAGAGCACCCCGAATGGCTCACCCCCACCGCTCACGAACCCCAACCCGCACCGCATCATTAATCTGCAAAATCTCCTCAACCCCCGCACCCTCAACCCCAACATGCTCATCCAGCGCCGCGCGTACAATCTCCTCAATCGCTAAAAACGAAATCTTCCCCGCTAAAAATAACGCCACCGCTTCCTCGTTCGCCGCATTCAGCACCATCGGATACGTCGCCCCTTTTCGCCCGGCCTCATAAGCCATCGCCAAACACGGAAACCGTTCAAAATCCATTGCCTTAAAATCCAAGCGGCCCAATTTCGCCAAATCAAGCGCCGACGTGTTCCCAATGGGCGCTCGGTCCGGATAATTCATCGCATAAGCAATGGGAATCTTCATATCCGCCGTCCCTAAATGGGCAATGATAGAAGTATCTGTAAATTCAACCATCGAATGCACGATACTCTGAGGGTGCAAAATGGTTTCAATATCATCGTATGCTAAATGAAATAAATAATGCGCCTCAATCACTTCTAATCCCTTATTCATCATCGTCGCTGAATCAATGGTGATCTTCTCACCCATCGACCAGTTCGGGTGATGCAAAGCTTGCTCTTTGGTCACATGCTGTAAGTCTTCGCGCGTCAAATCCCGGAACGATCCCCCGCTTGCCGTGATAATCATTTTGCTGATTTTTTCCGGGTCTTCGCCGTTTAGACATTGCCATAATGCCGAGTGCTCACTGTCTACTGGCATCAACTTGATGCCGTGTTCGCGAGCCTTTGCGGTTACGATCTGACCCGCCATGACGAGCGTTTCTTTGTTTGCCAGTGCCACATCGCGACCGGACTCTATTGCCGCGAGGGTTGGTCTGAGCCCGACACCGCCCATTAACGCGTTGATGACTAAAACGGGATGCTCGTCATCCACTTTGTAAGTGGCTGTTTCGACTAGCCCGTCATCACCGGAAGCAATCCCCATATCCGTAAAGGTTGCTTGCAATTTTTCTGCGTCTTCTGCGCTGCGGGTTGAGACAAAAGATGGTTTAAATTCTTGAATGATTTCGGTTGCTAGTTCTGTATTGTTCCCGTAAGAAAACGCAACCAGTTTGAAACGATCTGCGTGGTTTCTAATAATGTCCAGCGTTTGTGTGCCGATTGAGCCCGTTGCGCCGAGTAGGATGATTTGTTTCATTACATAACACCGCCTATGAGAATAATCACGTAAATCAGAAGCGCCGCGAGCATCTGTGAATCAATGCGATCCATCACGCCGCCGTGCCCCGGAAAAATTTTCCCGTAATCCTTGATGTCGTATTTCCGCTTAAACGCCGACGCGACCAAATCACCAATTTGTGAAAGCACCGGAAGGCCAACCGCCAAAACGATCAGCATCCACATGTCTGTAAACAATTGCTGCGACCACCCGAACATGAACGCAAACATCGCACCAGACAACCACCCGCCAACTGCTCCCTCGATCGTTTTTTTGGGGCTAATTTTCGGAGCTAACTTATTCTTCCCGATGAACATGCCAGTAAAGTAGGCCATTGTGTCAGTTAAAATCACCGTTGCGATCAGGAAGAAAAAGAGGGTGAGGCTGTGATTTCTAATTTCTAGCAAAGCTCTAAATGACAGCCCCACGTATAGCAGAACAATAAAATAGAAGGACGTCGTGTGCGTATTAATTAACTTAAACCCGTGGCGAACAATCATTAAAAAGACGAATCCACTAAGTGCAGCTTCGGTTCCAAATGGTATAAAAACGATCAATATAACGTGAACTAGTATCATCCCTTTGATCCAATTGTGGGTTTTCTCTTCTTTATCGTGCATGACCATCATTTCACATGCAGCAACAGTAGCGGCAATTAGCATCAGCCCTAAAAACCAATTTCCACCGATGAACACGATGGGGATAACAACCGCCAATAAACAGATGGCTGTGATGATTCGTTCTTTCATTCTGTTGGCCTCCTATTTTATGCCACCAAATCGGCGATCTCTGCGCTGAAATTCAGCAACGGCTTCGTATAGCGCATCTTCTTTAAAATCTGGCCAAGCGGTATCCGTAAAATACAGTTCCGAATAGGCAATCTGCCACAGTAAGAAGTTGCTAATCCGCCTTTCACCACTTGTCCGGATCATCAAATCGACCGGTGGTAACCCAGCGGTTAATAAATGATCTTCAATCACAGTCGAGGTGATGTCGTCGATGTTCATCTGGCCGGTTTTAACTTTCGTCGCTACTTGCGCAACCATGCTGATGATCTCATCTTGCGAACCGTAGTTGAGTGCGATCATCAACCTCATACCAGTATTCCCACCGGTCATCTCTTCGATACGCATGATCGCTTTTTGCAGTTCTTTTGGGAGCTCGGATTTTTTTCCGATGATTTCCATCTTAATATTGAGTTCCATCAAAACCGGGGCAAATTCGTCAAAAAAGCGAATCGGTAGCTTCATCAAAAAGGCCACTTCATCAGCCGCTCGTTTCCAGTTCTCCGTTGAAAAAGCGTACAACGTCATGGCTTCGATCCCCATCTTCGAGGCGACCGCTGCGACGTGTTTGACGTTGATCATCCCTTCTTGATGACCAAACATCCGGGGCTTGCCTCGCTCCTGTGCCCAGCGCCCGTTGCCGTCTAAAATGATAGCGACGTGACGCGGGATCGGTTGCGTCCGAATGTGCGCCTTGTCCAAGCTAGTCGTAGTTGGCGTGGTTGACGCCGTCTTGTTCTTTAATTTTGATTTCTTTTTAAATAACATTCTTATCACCTAAAATAAAACGCAGTTCCATAAATTATAGCACAAGCGTGCCCGTTGTGCACTACTAAATGTTGTATTTTCGAAGCCTTTATTAGAATTTTTCATGTTATAGTGCTTACTAGCAGGTTCGTTTTTGTTTCTGCCACTCAAATGCGTTTTTCACGTGAAAAGGGGCAGAACGACCAGCTATTTCTGCTGAATATGGAAATAATTTCATTTCCAACGTGGTTTAACAGCCATAAACACTCACCAGATGTCAATTCCTGCCACTAAAACACGTTTTTCGCAAAAAAAGTGGCAGGACGAACGTTAAACAACCCTCGTCCTACCACTTAATTCCGACTTGATGATGAAATGATCTTAAAATCACGGGCTTGTAGAAGCTCGCCTGCGCGAGAAGCAAAGTCATCGTGTGCGCCTAGGCTAATCCGAAACAGCATGCCACCGCCGCCACCCGATGCCGCGACCTCAACCCTCACTTCATCGTCTTTTCCGCTAATTAAAACCGTCAGTGATGCGCGTTCTTTATTGCGATGATAGTAACGTTCAAAAATTTGCAAAACAACGTCCTCGTCACCGATCTTGCTCACATTTTTATAAACCGACGAAGTATGAAGCCCTTCAAGCCCCTCCGTCAAATATTTTGAAATTTCAGCTACGTCCCCTTTTCCAACTGCTACGCCGTACGACATGTGCATCACCTCTTACCTAGTTCTCTTCATCCTTCGAAGCACGAGAAGCTTCAAATTTCTTATTCTTAATGTACTTCTCCATCTCCTTTAACTGCTTACGCTGACTACTTTTAATCAACGCGCTCACAATCGGATTTTGTCGATGGAATCTGGTATCCTGACCTTCTTGACTCTTCAAAGCCGTCCCTTGACCAGCAGTCACCACACACTGATCATTCCCCAGATCCTTAATCTCAAACGACGTCGTATGCACACCCATCGCTGTGTCAATCTCCGCCTCATAAAGCACACCCGGCTCAAGCTTCGTGATCTTCACTTGGACCGTTTCCTTATTCCGCGACCGGTTCACAATGTCCTTCTTATACGTATACCCCGCAGCAATCGCATGCGGCGGCACCTTCTTCGTCGTGGCCTTGTGAATATCATCCACAACCCCCTCCATCACCGTATCAAAAAAATCCTGCCCACTCACCGTCAACCTTGTTACCTTATATACCATTCCCATCGCGCTCACCTTACTCTTTTCAAATTCTAATTTTCCTCCCTCGTATCATACCAGAAAACGCTACAAAAATCAACTTAGGCTTTCACTCATACCCCAAACATCTTACCTCCAAAAAAATAAAAAAGTATAAGGTAGTAGCTTAAAATTCTCATGCGCACTAAGCCAGCTCAATCATTCACACAAAACCCAAAATATAAGGTAGTGATGAGGTGTTAGCTGGAAGCAGCTAACACCTCATCACTACCCCAGTAAGCCAAAAGGCGCGGTAGCTAAAAAGCAAAAAACAATCGCAATCACCAAAACAAATTCAAAAGTCGTTCACAACCTCGTCACCGAAAGGGCGCTAACCCTAAACAAAACTAAAAAGCACACGAAACTGATCACCGAAAAACCAAACCCATCTCACCCCACCAAACACTTCTCCCGCAACCACAAAACAAAAACAATCAACGTCCACAAAGGCCGACTCAAATCCCGCTTCCCCTTCAAATGAACCGCCAACATTTCAAGCGCCATCTCCTGATTGATAAACTGGCGTGCGTGAGGACAACACAACACCGCATGCACCTCGTCATACAGCTCCCCTCGCAGCCAAACGGCAAGTGGCACCGGGAACCCTCGTTTTTTCATCTGATACATGTGCGCCGGCAAGTCATGTTTAAATGCTTCACGCAGCAACGCCTTGGACGTCTTTCCCAAAATTTTCTCAGTCTTCGTCAGCTCATTCGCCACGCCTAACACGTTATCGTCTAAAAACGGCATTCGGACTTCCAAACCATGTGCCTGTGTCAACCGCTGCGCCTTAAGTAAAATATCCCCTTTCACCCACGTATGCAAATCAATGGTTTGCATTTGTTCCAGCGGAGCTAAGTCACTAATCTTTTCATAAATCGGATCCGTCACACGTTGCCACGGGGCGCCTGTGAAGGTGAGCAGTTCCGCTTTTTCTTCCTCGCTAAAAATGAAGGCATTGCCCACGTAACGCTCTTTCAACGGTGTCGTACCGCGCACGACGTACCCTTTTCCTTTCACGTCAGGCAAAGACTTCGAGACGTTTCGCAAATGTGACCTCAGCCGATCCGGTACATGTGTGAATAATTTTAGCCCGTCCACTTCTTGATAGATCGGGTACCCACCAAACAGCTCGTCTGCGCCTTCCCCTGATAACACAGCGTCGACTTTCCCCGCTGCCAGCTCGGCCAGTAAATACAAAACAGGCGCAGAGGGATCAGCAAGGGGGGATTCCAAGTGAACAATCGCGGCTTTTGTCGCTTGCCAGTATTCCCTAGCGTTCACCACGCGGCTGATCAGCTCAATGCCCATCGCTTCGGCAGACCGTTCCGCATCACCGAGCTCGCTATACGCCGGCAAATCGTAACCGATCGAGAAGGCCTTGATATTGGAGTGAAACTGTTTGGCGATTTTGGCGACGATCGTGGAGTCAATGCCCCCGGATAAAAAGGTGCCGATGCAGAGATCGCCCTGCAACCGGGTGTGGATGGATTCGGAGATGGTTTCCCGGACAAGCTCTGGCGTTAAGGTTGACACATCGCTTCCTTCAATGACTTTCATGGTTTGATAAGGATTAATCTCCACCCCGTTTTTCGCGTCATATGTTAAGACGCACCCGGCGGTGAGGTGCTTCACGTTTTTCAGATAAGTCTGTTCTTCGGGAATGTATTGAAACGTGAAATAGTGATTCAGCGCGTCGATGTCTAGCTCTTTTTCCGTCAAGCAGCGATGCACTTCTAACTTGCTGATCCGCGAGGCCACGCTTACGCCGTCAGCATCCAACTTATAATAGAGCGGCTGAGTACCAAAGCCATCCCGAACCGCCACCAGTTTCTGGGCCTTTTGGTCGATCATCACAATCGCAAAATCACCTCGCAATTCGTTCCAAGCCGCCGCCCCGCTAAAACGATATAATTCCATGAGCATCTCGGCCGGGGCTTCCGTCTTCAAATAAATACCGGCTTTCTTCAACTTCGCTGTAATCTCCGACGCGTTGTAAATCCGCCCCTGCATCACACATTTATACCGCTGGTCCACCGTCGCATAAGACGACTCGAATTTCGTTACGAACACACCTGCTTTGTAAGTTGCTAACATTTTAAACACATCCTCGTTTGTACTGATCTCTCTATAAAGAAGATATGTTTTTAAACCATTTGACATAACCCTATTGCAGCGTCTTACGGCAAGAAAACGGTGCCGTTTAAAAATGTTGTCGAAAAAGTACGCTTTCCACTTTTCTTTTCGAGCTGTTTTGGCTATAATAGTGATTGTGAAAATAATAATTTCAATTTCGTGGAGGTAATAAGATGTTAGTACCAGTTACAGATATGTTAAAAAAAGCTTATGCAGAAAAATACGCGGTTGGTCAATTCAATATCAACAACTTGGAGTGGACGAAAGCTATTTTACTAACGGCACAGGAAAATAATTCACCGGTTATTCTTGGTGTATCAGAAGGTGCAGCGAAGTACATGGGTGGCTACAACACCATTGTTGGCATGGTCGACGGCATGATCAAAGACTTAGGGATCACGATTCCAGTTGCAACGCATTTGGATCACGGTTCTTACGACGGTGGAAAAGCAGCGATGGAAGCTGGGTTCTCTTCAATCATGTTTGACGGTTCGCATTACCCAATCGAAGAAAACCTTGCAAAGACGAAAGAAATGGTGGCACTTGCTCACGGAAAAGGTATTTCAATCGAAGCTGAAGTTGGGTCGATCGGTGGCGAGGAAGACGGTGTCGTTGGTACAGGTGAGATCGCTAGCGTTGAAGAGTGTGTGCAAATTGCAGAGCTCGGCGTAGACATTCTAGCGGCTGGTATCGGGAACATTCACGGTGCTTACCCAGACAATTGGGAAGGATTAGAGTTTGACGTGTTAGCGCAGATCAACGAAGCAACTGGTGATACGCCATTAGTGTTGCACGGTGGAACAGGTATTGCAGCTGATCAAATCAAGAAAGCCATTTCGCTCGGTGTTTCTAAAATCAACGTGAACACGGAATTACAGTGGGCATTCCAAGCGGCGACGCGCGAGTACTTTGAAGCTAAGAAAGACTTAGAAGGAAAAGGGTTCGATCCACGTAACATTCTAAAGCCAGGATTTGAAGCGATGAAAGCAACGGTAAAAGAAAAAATGGAAATCTTCGGATCAATTGACAAGGCTTAATTGTAGGCCGAGTCGGGAAAGCAGCCAGCGATGGCTGTTTTTTCTTGCCGTTTTTCCCATAGGCGGTGCGGTGATTCCCTAGAATGCCCTGCTACAGAGCAAAGTAGGGAAATTTTTCCCTACACCCCCCTGATATATGAGCCATCTAGGGAAATTTTTCCCTACACTACCCCGATATACGGGTATCATAGGGAAAAGCATGCTGCGTCCATGAGCTCAGATAAAAAAACTGAGACTCCGCAGCGGGAATCTCAGCTTGGCAACGTCGCACAACTCAGGCTAGACGATTAACTCACTTATATTTTGCGCAAAGGCAACCGGGTCTTCAATGTCTAACCCTTCGACTAAGCGCGCTTGGTTATACAGCACATCCGTCA
The DNA here is from genome assembly GCA_009780245.1 of Turicibacter sp. Taxonomy (GTDB): domain Bacteria; phylum Bacillota_I; class Bacilli_A; order MOL361; family Turicibacteraceae; genus WRKJ01. The sequence continues at coordinate 52,376 of WRAJ01000009.1, read as the reverse complement.
TCAATGCAAAGCGCGACTCATCGCCCGTCTGCGCCGCCTTCAAAGCATCAAACACAGCGTGGCTCGTGTTCACTTCCAGCACTTTCTCAGCTTGCACAGCGCCCCCAGCTGGCATCGCGTTCATCACTTTCTCCATCTCAATCGAAATCTCACCGCGACTCGCCAAAGCCACCGGATGGCTCTTTAAACGACTCGACGCAACAACCGACGCAACTTTCCCCTCGAGCTGCGTCCCCATCGCTTCAAAGACATCCTTAAACGTCTCGTTCGCTTCCTTGTCCGCTGCCGAATCCCCCTCTGCCTTAAACTCAGCAGCCGGCTTAAATTCCTTCTCGCTATACGTGCGCAACATCTTAATCGCAAACTCATCCACGTCATCCGTGAAATACAGCACCTCATAGCCCGCATCCAGTAATGCCTCGGTCTGCGGCGATTTCTTAATGCGCTCCAACGAATCCCCCGACGCGTAATAAATCGCCTCCTGATCCACCACCATGCGTTCCACATAATCCGCTAAAGACGTGTAAGTATCTTCAAATGACGACTCAAAAATCAACAAGTCCTGCAACACTTCTTTATGCGCACCAAAATCCGAATAAACCCCGTATTTTAAGGTGCGACCAAACGCCTCAAAGAATTCCGTGTACTTCTCGAAATCGTTTTTCATCAACTTCCCGAGCTCGTTTTTGATTTTCGTCTGCAGGTTCTTTGCGATCAGCGTCAACTGGCGATCATTCTGCAACACCTCACGCGAAATATTCAAAGACAAATCTTCCGAATCAACGATCCCCTTTACAAAATTAAAGAAGTCCGGTAATAAATCCTCGCATTTATCCATGATCAACACGCCGCTTGAGTACAACTCTAACCCCTTCTTGTAGTCCGGCGTGTAAAAATCGAACGGCGTGCTGCCTGGGACGTATAGGATGGCGTTGTACGACACATTCCCATCGACCGAAACGTGTGTGTGGGCGAAGGGTTGATCAAACCCAAAATGCTTCTCGTGGTAGAAATTCACGTAATCCTCGTCCGTGAGCTCACTTTTGTTTTTCTTCCAAATCGGGATTTGCGAGTTGATCGTCTCCTCGCTGGTCACCTCTTCGTACTCGTCCTCGCTGCCTTCCTTCAGCTGATTCGTCGTCACGTCAATCTTAATCGGATAGCGAATAAAGTCCGAGTATTTTTTGATGATGCGACGCAAAGTATGAGTCTCCAAAAACTCGTCGTAATTGTCGTCCTCGGTGTTTTCTTTTAAAGTAAGAACGATCTTCGTGCCCGTGATGTCCGTATCCGCTTCGGCAAGGGTATAGCCTTCTGCTCCCTCGGAAGTCCATTTATGCCCCGTCGCGTCACCCGCTAAACGCGAATAGACTTCCACTTTGCTCGCGACTAAAAACGCCGAGTAAAAGCCGACACCAAATTGTCCGATAATCTCATGATCGTCTTCGATTTGCGCTTCGGTTTTGAATCTCAACGACCCGCTGTTGGCAATGATCCCGAGGTTGTTCTCCATGTCCTCGGCGTTCATCCCGATCCCAGTGTCTTCGATTGTAATCGTTCGCGCCTCCGCGTCTGGCGTGATTTTAATAAAATAATCGTCCGCGTTAAACGTTAAATCTTCATCCGTTAATGATTTGTAATACATTTTATCAATCGCATCGCTTGCGTTTGAGATGAGCTCGCGCAAGAAGATTTCACGGTTTTTATAGACCGAATTGATCATTAGGTCAAGAATGCGTTTTGATTCTGTTTGAAATTGTTTCATTTTTTCCACCTCTTTTTCTTTGGCACTCTTTTAGAACGAGTGCTAATAACGAGATTTATTATAGCGGATTGCAATCAGTTTGTCAAGCGGGAATCTTATTTTACCTATAGCCCAACAAATGCCCAAACAAACGAACTATTTCGTATAAAAAAGTATAATTTCGTACAATCAACCCGTTTTTAAATCTCGGTGAGCGCAGAAATTTGTAAAAATATTAACAATTTTCTTGTGATCTCTTTAAAAAACTGCTATAATTTCAAATAGATTACAAATTAAAAGGAGGAATTTTCATGTCTTGGGAACAAAAGATTGATATTCACAATGTAAGTACCATTATCGCTGCTTCAAAGGTATTTTTAGGTGTCGGAGCCATTGAAAAAATGGACTTCGTTGCGGAGGAGCTTAAGAAAAAAGGGATTGACAGCGTCATTGTCATGACCGGGAAATCATCTTACGAAAAGTCTGGCGCGTGGGGACCTGTTACAAAAGCCTTAGAGACGCATGGCATTAGCTATTTGCTTTATAACAAAGTACAGCCTAATCCAGAAACGCAACAAGTGGATGAAGCTGTCGAAGCGGCGCGTGCGGCTGGTGCGAAAGCCGTGATTGCCATCGGTGGTGGTAGCCCGCTGGATGCTGGTAAGAGTGCGGCCATTCTGCTGGAGTATCCAGAGCAAAATTGCCAGAACCTTTACGAGATGACGTTCACACCTGAAAAAGCCGTGCCGTTTATTGCCATTAATTTAACGCACGGTACAGGAACTGAAATCAACCGTTTTGCGGTGGTGACCATCCCGGAAAAAGATTACAAACCAGCGATCGCTTACGATTGCATTTACCCGATGTATTCGATTAATGACCCAGCTTTAATGACGACGCTACCGACGAATCAAACTAGCTACGTGAGCGTTGATGCCGTCAATCACGTGATCGAAGCGTCGACGACGGTTTTGAATAACCCGTTTGCAATGACGCTTGGGAAAGAAGTACTGACTTTAATTGCAGAATACTTACCAAAAGCCATTGAAGACCCAAATGATTTAACGGCGCGTTATTATTTAACGTATGCGGCGATGATTGCCGGAACAAGCTTTGATAACGGTCTGTTGCATTTCACGCATGCCTTAGAGCACCCACTTTGTGGGATGAGACCAGAGCTCGCTCACGCGTTGGGACTATCTGTGTTACTACCAGCGATCATTAAAGCCATTTACCCAACCTCAGCAGCGATTTTAGCTGACCTCTTATCTCCGATGGTACCAGGCTTAACCGGTGATGCAACGGAGGCAGAAAAAGCAAGCGAGGGGATGCGCGCGTGGCTAGCAACCGTTGGCATTACGGAAAGAATGGGAGACATCGGTTTTGAGAAATCGGACATTCCACGTCTTGTTGAACTAGCTTTTGAAACGCCAGGACTTGCGGGATTAATGGATTGCGCCCCAATTCCTTACGATAAAAAGTTTGTTGAAATGATTTACAACGATTCGTTCTAAAATCAAAAAAATAGCCGATCGTAGGCTATTTTTTTACGCGCAACTATGGTAAAATGGTTTGTATATCATATTTTTGGAGGTTGTCACATGTTAAATTTTAATTATCACAACGAAACAAAAATTATTTTCGGGAAGGACACGGAAAGCCAAGTTGGCGCTGAGCTTGCTCAACACACAAAGAAAGTGTTGCTGCACTATGGTGGTGCTTCAGCAAAGGCAACTGGCTTATACGATAAAGTGGTCGCATCATTAAACGAAGCCGGTATCGCCTTTGTTGAACTAGGCGGTGTGAAGCCAAACCCGCGTGCTGAGATGGTATACGAGGGGATTGAGCTTTGTCGCACAGAAGAGATTGATTTCATCTTAGCTGTCGGTGGGGGCTCAGTGATTGATTCTGCCAAAGCGATCGCAGCAGGTGTTCACTACGACGGTGATTTCTGGGACCTTTATACAAAAGGCGGTGCACCAGAGAAATTCTTGAAAGTAGCGACGGTACTAACCATTCCAGCTGCCGGTAGCGAATCAAGTACGTCTACCGTGATCACAAACGAAAAAACAACGGAAAAGCGCGGATACGGGCACGGCGATTTGCGTCCAGTCTTCTCGATTTTAAACCCTGAATTGACGTATACGTTACCGGATTATCAAACGGCGTGTGGCATTTCAGACATGTTTGCGCACGTGGTTGAGCGTTATTTCACACCAGATCCGATTCGCCACGACGTTTATTCAGGGCGTTTGTGCGAAGCGGCGATGAAATCAACGGTTGAGCTCGGACGCAAAATCTTTAAAGACCCGAACAACTACGACTTACGGGCGGAATTAATGTTAGCCGGTATGGTCGCGCACAACGGTTGGCTCGGTTTAGGCCGCGGTGGTGATTGGTCAAGTCATGAGATTGAGCATGAGATTAGTGCGTTTTACGACATCGCACACGGGGCTGGTCTGTGTATCGTTATTCCGGCATGGATGAAGCACGTCTATAAAAATGACATTGCGTTCTTTGCTAAGTTCGCCAACCGTGTCTTCGATATTGAGATCAACACGAACGATTTGGAAGAAACGGCCCTAGCAGGGATTGCCGCTTTGGAGCAATTTTACTTAGATATCGGGATGCCGATCCGCTTTAGCGATGCCGACTTACCCACTGATAATATAGAAGGGCTCGTGAAGAACCTGCTCCTACACCGTGATGCAATCGGTGGGTTTGTCAAAATTACCGCTGAAGATGCAAAGGCCATCTATGAGTTAGCGTTGTAAAACAAAAATGAAAAAATTTTCATAAAAGTATTGACACAAGCATTCTATTCTGCTAAGATACTCCACAATACTTATTTGAGCAATAGAAAAAACGAAAGGATGTGCCGGATTATGAACTTAGTCAACGTTACGTTTAATGTCATTATTATTATTATCGTCATTATCAGCGCTTGGTTCACCAGCACTGACTTTTCGTCAACCTCTAAAGCTAATTAAGTTAACGGGTAGATGAAAGACGAGCGCTAGTTGAACCAAGCAAAACGGTTCAGCTGGCGCTTTTTTTGTATCTAAAATTTCCCGATGAGTAGAAGGAGGCAGTTTATATGATGAGCGTTAACGAGACAAGAATGATGAAACAAACGAAAACGGGTGTGGTGATGGCGATTATTTTAATGATGACGTTAGTATTGTCAGGGTGTGGCGAAACAGCTGCTAACACGAGAAATGGGAATGGGTATCGAGACGGCGAAAACGGGCCGGTGACGCTAATTGTTGGTTTTGAAGGCGATGCCTTTAATCTTGATCCGCACATGTCGTTGAACATGACAAACGTGCAAGTCTTTGCGCAAGCTTATGATACGCTAGTTCGGATCGATGCGGACGGTGAATTAGTGCCAGTACTGGCAACTTCGTGGGAGCGTGCAGACGATTATTCGTATGTTTTCCATTTGCGTGAGGGTGTGCTGTTTCATAACGGCGAAGAAATGACCGCGTACGATGTGGCCTTTTCGATTGAGCGTGGCGCAAATTCACCGGCTGTTGTTGCCATCATGGGGGTCTTTGATCCGGATAACGTGGAAGTGATCGATCGTTACACCGTGCGCATTGGGACGCATCAACATTTTGCACCGCTTGTGGAAACGTTGACTCACCCTGCTGCCTCAGTATTAAGTCAAGCCGCTTATGAAGCCGGTGTTGATTTTGAAAATGACATCGTGGGAACCGGTGCGTTTATGATGGTCGATCGTGTGCACGGCGATTCGATTGAGTTTGAAGCCTTTGAAGATTACCACGGTGGAGCCGTTGCGGTTGATCGTTTATTAATTAGAACGTTTGTCGAGGCGAATTCACGTATGATTGCCCTGGAAACGGGTGAGATTGACATTGCCATCCTTAGTCGTACAAACATTCCGGCTATCGTTGCGAACGATCAGCTGCAGTTAGTCACCCGCGATAACTTTCAAACGTTCTACATCGGCATGAACGTAAATAACGTACCGGATGTTCGCGTTCGTCGTGCCATCAATTATGCGATCAACACCGAAGAAATTCACGAAGTTCTCCTGTACAGCCAAGGCACACCTTTAAACGGGCCATTAACGCCTGAGATTTTCGGTTATAACCCTCACTTGGACGGCTTTGATTTTAACCCAGCATTAGCGCGTGAATTACTAGCAGAAGCCGGCTATGACGAAGAAAACCCGCTTGTTTTAACGTTGGTGACGAACGAATTTGGTGATCGCCTCGAATGGGCACAGGCAGCACAAGCTAACTTGGCATACGTCGGCGTTACTTTGCACATTACGCAATATGAAAACCCGATCTTCTTAGAAGAAACAGCCAATGGCAATTTCGACCTCTTTGTCCTAGCTTGGACAACCGTTACCGGAGACGGTGATTACGGGTTATTCCCTTTATTCCATTCTTCTAACCACGGTGCTCCAGGAAACCGTACCTTCTTTGCGAATGACCGCGTGGATGAACTGTTAGACTTAGCAAGAAACTCTTTTGATGAAGACGTCCGTATGGCTGCCTACTTTGAAGTGCAGGAAATCATTAACGAAGAAGCACCGATGGTCTTCTTAGCATCGGGATCTGTCATGATGGCAACGAGAACTAACGTTCACGGTCTAGTACCAGCACCGACCAGTATCCCAATGTTCCACACGGTTTATTTTGGCGATTAATTCACTTAAAATCCCTCGCACGTTTGATTTTATCCAGTAAAATTAGTTGATGGTTTTGATATCACTAGACGTAGCTATTTTTGTACTAGACATATTTAATAGTATAGCAAAAATCGGGGAAAATACTCCCGGTTTTTGCTATATTACCTATATTTCACAAGAAAACATCGCTAACTCATTCTCTTATGGAAGAATTATCCACTAATTGCCAATTAATGATTGTGATTGGACCTGGTCTAAGTAATGGATGTATGACTGTAGCATCTTCGATGATAAAAACGATGGCACCTTCGTATATTCCTATATCTGCTAAATTATCCATATCAATTCCTATGCTAGCATCTATACCATACCCGTGACCTTCCGTTTGGATTAAACCTTGACATTCTTCATCTAGCCGACAAGCATACACTATCCAATCCCCGTGGGTAATAATATCTAGTGGTTCATCTAAAATAGCAACAATTTCCAAGCAATACGTTTTAATCTCGCGTTGAGCATCGTAATATTCTTCACAGTTAATCTCAGAATTTACAGAGCAACCTAACAACAGAAATAGAGTGGTTAAAATGCCTAAGTAGCTAAATCTTAGTTTTGATTCATATCCTAACACTATTGCGGTCTCCATGCGGTAATCCGATTCGCTGGTGTGTAAAAAGATACTGTAGTTCCACTGCGTGCAATAGAAATTCCTTGAACACCATGAGACTGCCCGCTAATATGTGAAATTACGATTCCACCACTATCGCCACCGTCAGATCTAAAATTAGCTCTTGTTGTACCTATTACTCTACTTATTCCGTTCGTTGGTTGACTAAAGGTAAAATCTACATTAACGCGGTCAATTGTTCCACCGCGACTACCGTTAATAGCTCCCCTTGAAGTCACAAACCTTCCAACAACAGGTGCAATAACTTGGGGGCTTATATGAGTAGTAGAAGAAATAGTTCCAGAAACAGAAACATTTGAGTTAATACTCACCCAACCAGCATCTATGTTTGCTGTTCTGCCACGCATTGTTCCAATAAAACTACCACGACTATTATATATTCTCGTTCCAATATTTCCACAATGAGCAGCTGTCATGAAACCACCTGCGACTCGAAAGCCGACTGAACACGTTCCTCCATTCGGGCTTCCCATCCGAATAGTATCTCCTGGCGTAATTGTTATGGTATTTAATGGCGAAAAAGTTGCAGATTCTACTCTGCTATCAAGTGTTTTGCCTTCTACATCATTATGAAACTCTAGGGCAGTGATATCCTTTTCGAATGGTGTAAAATAGAGTAGTTCAACATCTAAAATTTCGTTTTTGAAAATATGAATCATTTCAGTGTTATATTCGAAAAGTTCTATCACAACACGATTATTTACAATGTCTGTCCATAGAGCACCGATATTTTCAATTACTGGATTTTCATAGTGATATTCAAATAAATAGCTTAGGTATCCATGTGTCAGCATGATTTCGTTGTAAGAAAAATCAGCAGGTTTCTCAATTACATTATTACTTAATCTTGATAAAGTGATGTCATTGTCTATATTGTCAAGTAATAGAAATACAAGATGTCCATCCTCATCAATGTACATACCACCAAAGTTTTCTGGATACATGGTTTCACCTAAGCGATTAGTAGGAAGTAATTCATACAAAAAATTGATCGTGTCCAAAGCTTTCATATGATTATAAAAAAATTCATAACCCATTTCTTCGATCATCAAATGGTTTAAATATTCAGAGCATTCATTAATTTTCAGCCCCATACTATCGTTTTGTAGAGATGATGTCCACTCAAGTGTTCCATCAGTTGCATAAATGATATTCGGATTTAGCATTAAGGCAATGGTAAACATGGTTATTAAAAAAATTTTTAACTTTTTCATAAGTAAGATTAAATCTCCTTTATGCGCACGTTTTTGCGCTTTATAGTTTATATTATGACTTCAAAAAGACTCATCATTTTTCCTTGATAAACGCGCTACAAGATAACGACTCAGCCCTAAGGAAAATTTCGAAAACACCCAAAGCATATTGGTAAAGCTAAAGATTAGGCATTAACTTCAGTGCCTCATTCATATTTTAAAATTCACTTTCTAGTCACTAATTCGTATACTATTCAATTCACTGCCAGTAAATAAACAACTATGTCGATATTTGCATCATATCACTTATGTTCCGTAAAGTCAAACTTTATTTATTAAAAATATCAAATATTAACTTTTTATATCAATAGAATGGTATGAGATTTAACTTGGAAGTCGCCCACGAAAGAAATAAGATTGCCACTCAACAAAGCCACCGCAGTCCGCTGTAATCCCTCGTACGTTTGATTTTACTCGCGTAGTTTTTCAAATCCGCAAAGATGTGGTATAATGGGCTACGGTATAAAAAGATGGAGGGATTTTATATGGTTAAATTAACTATATTTGTTTTAGCACTTTTAGCACTGGCTGGTTGTAACAATAACAATGACGTACCGGAAATAGACACATCCGTGCCAACGGACGTTTACTTTGCGATGAGCACAGAGGTTAGTGATGAGGGGTGGTTTGATTTTATTTCCATTGAAATCAACGCTGAGGACATCGTCACGAACGTTGAGTTGAATGGTATTTCGCAAACTGTCATGGCGACGCGTCGCGATCTGGCGTTGCTGGCGTTTTACGATGAAGACGACGAGTACCCAAACAAATTTTATGAAGAAGCTAATGATTTACAACTAGTTCTGATCGGGTTAGAGCGATCTGAAATTGTTTCGATCCTCCGAGCGGCTTATGCCGATGACGTGGTGAGCTTTCCTACCGCTAACTTTGCAGATTTAGCAGAGATGGCCATTAACGCTGGTCCGATTGAAATCGGCGACTACATTGACGGGTGGTATCAAGGCATCGGCGATACTAACGAGGGCTATCGCCACTTTGTGAACCTGTTTATTCAACACGGTAACATTATCTCCGTACATTGGAACGCCGTTAACGACGAAGGTTTTTTGAAGTACGACCCGACAACGATTGCAAACGAGGAAATCACGGAATGGGTCACGCAAGTCCGTTTTGTTGAACAAGCGCTCATTGCTAGACAAGACCCAACGCTCTTCTCGTTTGATGAGGACGGGTTTTCAACAGACATTCCAAACGTTGACATCGAAGTGGAGACGTTTGTGTCTTTGGCAACCAGGGCATTAGCAGCTGGGCCACTCGTTCGCGAGCCTCGTGATTAATCTGTTATTAAAATCACACTAATCCCTGTTAGAAATCTTAAAGCGATTTCTAACAGGGATTAAGTATAAGGTAGGTGCGTTTATGTCTAGCTATTTAATACCGGCTCGAAACGGCTCGCATGAAATCATTATCGACAGATCCCGCTTCATTTGTCACGTTTACCGCGTGCACACGGTTGAAGAGGCGACCGCGTACATCAATGAAATCCGAGAGCTACACGACCGAGCGAATCACAATTGCGTGGCTTATTTGATTGGCGAAAACAACGAATTCGGACGGGCTGCCGACGATGGCGAACCTAGTGGAACAGCCGGAGCGCCTATGCTTGAAGTCTTGCAACGCCAAGGCATCAAAAACTGCTTAGTCATCGTTACCCGCTATTTTGGTGGTGTCAAACTCGGAGCCGGCGGGCTCATCCGCGCATACGGTAGCGCAGTCAGTGAAGGGCTAAAAGCAGTCGGCCTTGTGAAGCGCGTTAAAATGCGTTCCGTTTGGTTAACCTGCGATTACGCACTACTTGATACACTACAAAGTAAAATTAAGCAGCAAGGCTACGCGGTGGGACAAATCGAGTATAGCGACCGCGTCAAACTAGAAGCCCTAGTCGATGTCCAAAACACGGAATCGTTCATCGAGTGGCTGATTGAGTTTAGCCACGACACCATCACTTACGAAACAGGCGAACTCTCGTTTAAAGAGTTACCTGTTGATGAGAATTAATTAAAAAGGCTGCTTCACTATGAATCGTTAGTGAAGCAGCCTTTTTAGTATTATTTTCCTTCTTATTCATCATCATCATCCGTCGGTGCCTCTGCTTCTGTTCCTATTTCCGTTTCCTCAGGCACAGTCACTGCTTCTAACGCCTCTAACGGGCTAGGCAACAGTGTGCTAAAAATTTGACTAGCGATCTCCTCGCGGTTAACGTCCACAAAAATAACCCGTAGCGCAAAATAGTCTCGCTCAACCGCCTCCCTAATCTCTTCTGCGAGCCCCACAAACAACGGTTCCATGTGCACAAAACTCGAAGTGAATGCCATGGAATAAGCCGTTCGATTTTCATCCGTCAACTCAATCGTATCCAACACAATCGTAAAAACAAATTTATTCGCATCTTCGCTTAATGCGATGTCAACCTCTTCGCCATCTGGTGCAATTTGATCAATCAAACGTTCTCGGTTCTCTTCTAAAAATGCGCCTAAATCAATCACATCTTCTTCATAATCACCGTTAGTTCCGCATGCAACTAGTAATAAAGTCGCCGTCAATGCCACAAGCGTGGTCAAAGTTTTTTTCAGCATCATCCCGTTACTCCTCTGGCTTAGCCTAAATATGACTATTATTATACTACAACGTGCACAAAAAGACAATTTATTCGCGCATGACGTTGATAAACGCTTCGCCTACAATGCTTGTGACATGCTCATAAGCCACTTGCCCCCAGTGACGCAACGCCTCATCCGTGACGAAATCTGGGAGTTCACCGTTAATCAATGGCATCACAGTCACATCATTTGCCGCACCGAGTGTTTGACCCGTGAAGTCTCTTAAACAAAGCGTTGGCAATACATCTACGGTGCCTAACGTAATGGTACCATCTTCGGCTCTTGTAACTGCTAGTGTAACCAGCATACCAAATTGCGTCCGTCCAGCAAAGTTAGTGCTGCCATCAACATTCCAGCCGAGATACAACACTTCCGCTGGTGTCGTGGCATATCGAAATAACCGGGTCTGATCCGCAACAAAGTTGCCTAATGAGTACATCACAAGCGCACGAGACCCGTCTTCTCGCTCGTGCCATTCAATGGGATGCACCGTATGAGAATGTTTCCCCATAATCACATCCGCACCGGCTGCCGTTAACGCGTGGGCAAACGCCTCCTGCGAGGGTAACGGGTGATCGCCGTATTCATATCCCCAATGTAGCGCCACAATAACCACCTCAGCACCAGCGGCGCGCAAAGTATCCATGTCTCCGGTAATGCGAGGAATGTCATTCAAATTAGCTGAGTTAAACTGGCGAACCGCATAAGCACGAGATGCTTCTGGTATGCGCCATTCCTCGCCATTAAAATGTTCCGAATAAGCAAGAATTCCCACTTGAATCCCGTTCACATCAATAATCGTTGGTGTGTTGTAATCATCCCACGACCGGTTCATACCTGTATGGCTAATCCCCGCTCGTTCAAAATTATTGACCGTATTAATCAGTCCTTCAAATCCCATATCGAATGCATGATTGTTTGCACTAATGAGGTGATTAAATCCAGCGTACTGCAACGCCTCTAAAATTTCAAAAGGGGCATTAAAAAGTGGAAATCCTAAAACACCTTGATTCCCACCCCAAGCATCGACCGGTGTTTCCATATTGGCAATCGCTAAATCCCCGTCAATAAACGGGGCGATGTGGGTGACAAACAGCCTAAAGTCATACGTGTTATTACCCGTTCGCGCCACGGCTATCGGTTGCTCATGTAAAAACACATCACCAGCAAATTGAATGCTAATCGTCGTGCTACCATCGTCTTCGTATTCATCCTCAGTGTTCGTCTCAGCATCACGCTGATCATTGCCATCTACCTTTCCATTGACAGGCACTTCACTTTCATCTGCTGACCCACCTAAAGCAAGCACTAAAACGCCAATCACAATGAAAGACAAAAGAGCTAGTTTTGAAACGCTCTTTAAAATTTTCTTTCTCTTCCACGCTTCGTATTTTGCTAGCGTTTCTTCATCCATCGCCATTTAAAAACACCTCTTTCTAATTCTACTGTTAAAAAATTGCAAAACTCATAGCTTTGAGTCGTTCTTGGATGTCTGCCTTTAAGAGTATCACAAATTCCGTTTTTTTGCAATTGTCTTATACTAATTCTCAATTAGTATTTGCCTTAACTATTAGTGTTTCTATTATACTAGAATTTATCACAAAAAACGAGCCCTTAGGCTCATTATCTGATGAAATATTTGTTTGATTCTAAAATTGGCCCTTGCATTGGCATGGGTGCCATCTGCTGAAACTGCGGCTGTCCAATGAAAATGGGCTGCTGAATCGGCATGGGTTGTATAATTGGCATAACTTGCGGTTGCATCGGCATTGGCATCGGCGGCCCGTACATCGGTCCACACATTGGCCCACACGGTCGCGGCCCACCAAACCCGCCAGCTAATGCCCCCACCGCTAAACCACCGACAAACGGTAAAAAACCAAAGCGTTCATCTTGCGGGTTTATCGGATAGTGATTTAAATTCGGAACTTGATTCATCATCATGCATTGCCTCCCTAATATTTACTTTGCCCTATTAGTTTATGATGATGAAACCTATTAGGTGAAACGTTTATGGGGCTTATTCACGAATGAGCAAAAAAGAATCAATGCTCGGACGTTGCGTCATGCCAAACGTAGTGGTAAATCGCGCAGCACCCGCAGACACATTGACGGTCAATGCATCAGCAAATTGATAAATGCCGTTGTAAAATTGCGCACACGGTTGCCTAAGATCAGCGGTGTCTCGCTCCCCTAAACAATGCCCTGATAATTGCAAATGGACGGGCTGTTCCACACTGACCGCTGAAAAAGTTGGCACGCTCATCAACAACAAATTAAATCGGTCTTCTCGTACGTGCCCATCTAGAAACGCAAACAGTGAATCACGGGTCAGTGTCGGTGCGACACCCATTACTTGAATCCCTTGTGGCGCCTGATTAAAAATCTCAATCGATTCATTATTCAGCACTAAAAAGCCAGCCGCTGCTAACACATCGTTTGTTCGCTCTTGATGTGACGCACTGATCACATCGTGATAACCAAACACAGCCAACTGACTCAAGTTCGCCTCAATGCCGGATAACAGCTCGATCACTTGTTCCTCAAACATTAATCCCTCTGGTAAAAATAAATTCCCCGTAAAAGCAACAAGATCAGGATCCAGTTCATTGATGGCGGCAACCACATTTTCAAGCAATGCGAGACTCGCCTCGTTGCGGATAAGCAAATCACTAATATGAACAATCCGAACACCGTTAAAAGCAGGAGGAATTTCCGAAGAGATAACGAACGTTTCGTTCTCATTCGGTCGGATTCGTCCCACGTTAATAAAATAAAAATAAAAGCCAATCGCTAAAATGCCAAGTGCGGCAGTCAGTGTAAGTAATTTTTTCATAGTGCTTATATTGTAACATAACTTTCGCGATTATGGTATTAGTTATGCGAAGATTAATCTATAAATAAACATTTTGAACGGTTGAATGATGATGTGCTAAAATTCGTAGTAGAAAGTTGATTAGTAAAAATCATCCAATATTGCCTTTCATTAAAATATCTTTCGGGTTCATTTTCAAAATATGAAGGATTGGTGCGGAGGCCGAGAATAAAATAGTTACTGCACTTACACCCACAAAAATTGTAGCTTCTGATACTGTTAATGCAATTTGATAAGCTTCCATCATTAATTATACACAGTGGCGCAATCTCAATATAATCTGTTGCCTCTACCTGCATTGGACTCAGCACCATTGCAAGCACTCCAAAAATCGCTAAAGCTGATATAAATATTCGTTTCATATTCTGAAACCTTTTATTATACATATATCTTACCACACATTAAGGAGCACAACACAAAATCTAATATATTATAATTGCTAATTTACGGTTTTTCACCCTACAATAACCGCAAAACCCTTGTTCAGCTTTTTCGACGCTCGAATTATAATATACTAGAATTTCTCCCATACTTTTTCAAAATTCCATTAAAATCTCCTTTGGATTGAGACGAGTAATGTAAATAACAGGGATAATCGTGGAAATCAAGATAACTACTGTTCCTACAGCATACAAAATTGCAATTGTTCCAACAGTTAAAGATGTATCATACATTTCCAGTAAATCCTGAACGCTGGGATTATGCCAAGCAAGGCTCAATGCAATTCCTGATCCTGCTTCTTGCATAGCATTGTAAGTGTGTGCAACTAAATGATTTTCGATCATCATGCGAGAAAAAGTATTTGCCATTATATTCCCAGCTCCAACAGCAAAAGTGATTGCTATTATTGATATAGTTAAAAACTCTATTAGAAATTGTGCAATTACTCTTGACTTCCTTTCGCCCAAAGCTAGATAAGTTCCGATCTCATGACGTCTATTTCGCAAAAATAATGTAATCATCAACCCTAAAATGACAATTGTTGCGCCAATTCCGACAATAAGAATTTGATCTGCAATCCAAGTCATAGTTTCCATTGTTAAAATAAATCCATCAAAGCTACCTGATAAATCCTCAATCGACCACATTCCTGGAAGAATTTGATTTGCACTAGTTGCAAAAGATTGCAAATCGCGTGGATCATGCAAAATAAAATCTGGTTCAAAATGTTGAATAATAGGCCAGCTTTCCTCAGAAAAGAACTCTTCTTGGGCATCTGCAATAAAGTCATGTGCAGATTCTGTGAAAACTAATGGAGCAAAAATTTGATTTAACATGTAGTTCGTCCATTGATATCTTTGCCAATCAGCTTGATCACTCATGGGGTTGATTTGAGTATTAATCTCAAAAATGCCAATAACCTCTACCTCAAATTCCTTAGAAGCATATAAGTTATCTATTATTTCATCAACTGTTCGCATGTATAAATTTGCACCAAATTCATCAAACAGCATTGATTCTAAAATAAAAGTCGAACCCACTGTTAAATCGTTATACTCTGCAAAGCGATCCGAAATTAATACAACGTGACCTCCTTGCTCAATTTCCTGTTCAGTGAATGTTCGACCACCAATTAGGCCAAGGATATCTTCTTGAAAAATAATAGGTATAGTATTATTAACACCCTCTACGATGAAAACCTCTAACCCATAGGCATTAAAAAGCTGAGATAAACTAGCAACAAAAAACCTTTCTTCTGGGAGAATCCCCCATTCTTCTGGCGGAGTTTTATCAGCGTATGCTGATAAATCTCTGCTGTACAATCGAACCCACATTGAAAAATCATAAGATTCTACATATGAAAGTGCACCCACCTCTCTAATCACTTCCGCGGTCAACTGATAATCTAATTCTGACATACCAAAAGGCGCTTCGTCCCAATCCCAAAAAGTTGTTGTCACAACCGGTAATTGATTAACTAGATTAGCTTCTGTACTTTGTATAGCTCTTCGAATAGAAATTGTTCCCGAAACGATCATGACTAAGGTAAAGACTAAAGCAAATAGGAGCAGTGTCTCTCTTAGCCGTCTCGAAATACTTTTAAGTGCTCGCTTTGTATATTTCATAACATCCTCCTAAAACATCATTCTACCGCTTACTTTTAAGTGAATACCAAAAAAGAAAGTTTACTCAACTTTCTTTCCACAGATTTAGAATCATACGTTCCTATTACCAAATAATTTCTATATTCCACCCCATAGCTACTATATGATAATGCCTGACCCATACATTGTCACCAGCTCTAACTCTTCTGACTTGCCTGTAGCTACCGCTTGTTCCAATTCTAGCTAAATCTGTGCCTGTTGGGATAGTTCCGCGATTTGCACCCCCAATTGTATTTGAAAAAGGGGCCCCTCCTACTCTTGGCCTGTAAAGAGGCAATGATACAAATACTGCTCTTGGCTGTGGCACTGGAGCTGATGCTGCTTCTACGATATTCGTAACCCAAAGACCACCTGCAAACAACATGGTTGCTACAATGAATCCTAAAACCATTTTCTTTAATCGTTTCATAATGAAACCTCTCTTTTTTAGGAGTTCTACTTTATTGCAGAAGCTCCGTTAGTTATATAGTAAGTATATCATACTAACCATCAAAAATCAAGTATTTTTGCAATAAAAAAACAATTTACAACTTTTAAATATTTTTGTGCGTTTTATTACAATAAAATATCAAACAATCGTATGGCTGCTTTGCTATTTCAACAACTCGTATTTCTCTAATAACAGTGATTTTAATGTTAATTGGGTAATTAGGTTCAGCCGCAATTTTCTCACGAATCTCACGTGCTAACTTATGGGTTTGAGCATCATCAAGCTTGTTTGATAAGATAGCGATGCGAGTCTCCCTATCTACTTGAATGGTAAATGCGCGTTAAATCTTTATTAATGTGACCAATGCCTAAATCGACAATAGTATGCTGTGCCACTTCGATCATTTTTACATCTAGCTTTTTCTTGTTTTATCAACGACTTCTTACAAATTTAAAGCCAATGTAACTGCTAATCGGTCTGATCGCATTAATAATGTCAACTTTTTTAAAAAAATCGTGCGAAAGTTGATATTATCAATGATAAGTTGTACGGCGAATGGATTTTATAGAATGGGTGTGGTCAATGCTTAACCATGCACCACTCCACAGAAAGTGACCATTCACCCTGACTAAAGTTTTATTGAACCCTGACTAATGTATCATAACTTTCACGATTGTGGTATACTAATCTAAAGGAATTCACGCTCAATTTCAGCGTGTTATGAAACGAGGGATAACGATGAGTAAATTACTATTAATCGACGGGAACAGCATCATGTATCGGGCTTATTTTTCAACGGCTTATAGCGGACGCTTGATGCAGACGAAAGCGGGGTTTGTCACGAATGCGTTGCACGGCTTTATCAATATGATGAATAAGATTCAAAAGGACTTTGATTATACGCACGTGCTAGTCGCGTTTGATGCGGGGAGAAAAACGTTTCGTCATGACTTGCTTGACAGTTACAAAGACGGGCGCGCGGCGACGCCGGATGAGTTTAAGGCCCAGATTCCTTATATTAAACAGTACTTGGATTTGATGGGGATTCATCGCCATGAGGTTACAAATTATGAAGCCGATGATATTATTGGGTCGATGGCACAAATTGGCTGTGATGAGAAGTTTGAAACGATTGACGTGATTAGCGGCGACAAGGATTTGCTGCAGTTGGTGAACGATTGTGTGACGGTGCATTTTACAGTGAAAGGTGTGACGGAGCTGCACAGTTTTACGCCGGATGCGATTAGGGAAAAGTACGAGACCACGCCGGACCTCATTCCGGATTTGAAGGGGCTGATGGGCGATTCGTCGGATAATTTGCCAGGTGTGCCGGGGATTGGTGAAAAGACGGCGATTAAGTTGATTAAGCAATTTGGCTCACTTGAGGAGCTGCTTGCGCGCACGGATGAGCTGAAGGGGAAGCAGAAAGAAAACGTGGAGAATAACAAGGAACTGGCGCTACTTTGTAAGGAGATGGCGACGCTGGATACGAAGATGACCGATTTGCCAAGTATCGCGACGCTGGTGCCGGCGGACCCTGATCTGGAGGGGCTAAAGGACCTTTTCACCGAGATGGAGTTCAATTCATTTTTGAAAAACCTTGCCGTGACAACCTCTACGGCAGAGCCTGTCCCACCGGTTGAGGTGGAGGTTGTGACCGATGTCGCGGTATTGAACGGAAAAGATTTCACCGATTGTGCCTTGCACGTCGAAATATTCGAAGCGAATTACCATCGCGGGACGGTGATCGGCTTCGCAGTAATGAATAAGAAAGACGCTTATTACGTTCCCTTTGAGATCGCAAAGCAGTCGGACCCGTTCGCGTCTTTCTTAGCGTCACCTGCCATTAAGAAAGAGATGTTCGATGCGAAGCGGGCTGTCGTAGCATTAAAGTGGGCCGGGCTAGAACTGGCAGGTGTCGCGGGCGACTTACTCCTCAAAGCCTACGTCTTAAACCCCACAACCGCCGATCCTGAATTCGCAAAAGTCGCCCTTCATTACGGGACCGACGGCATCCAGTATAACGAGCAAGTCTACGGCAAAGGTGCAAAACGGGCAGTCCCGGAAATCACGGTCATGGCGAACCATTGTTTAAGCATAGTAGCCGGGATTCACGGGTTGACACAAGAACTTTCCCACGCATTAAAAGAGGCTGATCAGTGGATTTTATACCAAGAAATCGAGCTGCCGCTCACATTCATTCTCGCTGAGATGGAGTTTAACGGCATTGCGGTGGATGCGGAGGTGCTAAAGGCGATGGGCGTGGATTTGAACGCGCGCATCGAAAAGTTGGCGGCTGACATTTATGAATTAGCAGACACGACCTTTAATATCGGCAGTCCGAAGCAGCTAGGGGTAGTGCTATTTGAAGACATCGGCCTGCCAGGGAAGAAAACCAAGACCGGTTCGTATTCGACGAGTGCCGATGTGTTAGAGAAATTGAAGCACGAACACCCGATCATCGAAAAGATTCTCGCATACCGCACGTTAACAAAACTTGATTCAACCTACATCGAAGGCCTGCAGAAAGTCCGATTTGACAACGGAAAAGTCCACACGATTTTTAATCAAGCACTGACGCAAACCGGTCGTCTGTCGTCCACGGAACCAAACGTCCAAAACATTCCGATTCGCTTGGAAGAAGGGCGCTTAATCCGCAAGGCTTTCGTGCCAGAATCAAGTGATAACGTCTTAATCGGAGCGGATTATTCACAGATCGAACTGCGCATCCTCGCGCACGTTTGCCAAACGGAAAGTTTGATCGAAGCCTTCAATAACGACGAGGACATTCATGCCAAAACCGCCGCCGAAGTGTTCGGGCTAGATATTAACGCTGTCACCGAAGACGACCGTCGAGCAGCCAAAGCGATCAACTTTGGTATCGTCTATGGGATGTCGGCGTTCGGGTTGTCAGAAAATCTGAACATTTCCCCTGCTGAGGCGAAACGCTACATTGAAAATTATTTAGAAACGTATGGTGGTATTAAAGACTACATGGCGCATACCATTAAAGAAGCCAAAGTGACCGGTTACGTCGAGACGCTGTTCTTGCGCAGGCGCTATGTACCTGAGATCACGCATAAGAATTTCATGGTCAGGTCGATGGCCGAGCGCACCGCGATCAACGCGCCGATCCAAGGATCAGCGGCGGACATTATTAAAGTCGCCATGATTGAAGTGGATAAATTAATGAAAGCACAAGGAGTCAAATCGAAAATGGTTTTACAAGTGCACGATGAACTCTTGTTCGATGTGCCGAAAGACGAAGTGGAAACGATGAAAAAGATGATCAAAACAGCCATGGAAAATGCCACGAAATTATCAGTGCCGTTGCGTGCTGATATTAGCAGCGGTCAGAGCTGGTTTGAGACAAAATAGGAGACTTAAGAGCATGGCAAGAACATTAGATAAAGATTTTCATTGCCGAAAAGAATTAACGCTCGCCTTAATCGGTGGGAAATGGAAAATGTTGATTTTATGGCGATTAGGAAAAGAAGGCACAAAACGATTCAACGAATTGAAAGAATCGGTAGCAGGTGTCACGCAAAAAATTTTAACGAAACAGTTGCGTGATTTAGAAGACGACCACTTAGTACATCGCAAAATCTATCCTGAAGTGCCGCCACGGGTCGAGTATTCACTGACGGAGCGCGGCCAAAGTTTAATCCCGGTTCTGGAAGCGATGTACCATTGGGGCACGGACTATTGCAAAGAATTCGATACAGAAGGGAAAATCCCGTTAGGTTAACGCGTAGGCATCTATTGATTTTATTATAGGCAATTGCGAAATTTAATTAGTGGTAAAGCTAGTGAATTGCACCTTAATGCATCAAATCTAAATGAAAGGGTGCAGGTGTGCACCTTAATGCACTTCTATACAGCAAAAGGGTGCAACTCTGCACCTCAATGGTTTCTATGCAAGCAAAAAGGTGCAGTCTACAACTGTTTCGCAATTGACTTTATTATACTAGGAGGTGTTGGAAATGTCAGAAGTTAGACTTAAGCGTGGCATTGCATTAGAGGGGGGCGGTGCGCGAGGGTCTTATCACATGGGGGTTTGCAAAGCGTACATGGAAGCGGGTTATGAATTCCATGGTGTTGTCGGGACTTCGATTGGGGCGATCAATGCAGCGATGATGGCGATGGGAGAATTTGATACCGCCATGTCGGTGTGGGAGACCATTAGCATGGATCATCTGTTTGACCAGGAATTGCTTGATGCACTAAAGCTCGACAGTAATTTCCCAGGAAATATAACAACAGCGCTAAAAAAGTTAATCATTGACCGAGGGGTCGATCATTCAAAAATCAGGCATTTTCTAGATTCCTATATTGACGAAGCGAAGATCAGAGCCTCGGGCATTGATTTTGGTTTGGTGACTTTTTCTTTGAGTGAGCGAAAGCCTTACGAGGTTTTTTTGAATGAAATTCCGGATGGTAAGCTCATTGATTATTTACTCGCCAGTGCCAAGCTGCCTTTTTTGGCGCCGCACCACGTCGATGAAAACCGCTTCGTCGATGGGGGTGTGATCAACAGCTGCCCGATTAACATGCTCATCGATCAAGGCTACGATGAAATTCTGGCCATTCGGACAAAAGGCTTCGGTGTGTTCAGGCGCTACGACAAAAGCGCAAACGTGACGCTCATTGAACCTGATGAAACGCTATTCGGTCATTTTCTCTCCTTCGATTCGGGCATCGCCAAGCAAAACATCAAACGCGGCTATTGCGACGGGATGCGTGCGATCAACGGGCTTTCCGGCAGCTACTATTATTTAAGAGACGTTGACACAACCCTAACGACCGAGAAACTCTTCTTGATCACCGAAGAAGCATTGACCGAGATTCCTTTTTTGAAAAGTTCATTGGTTTCTAGAAGGCGTGCGTTATTTGAAAAGTTGATTCCAGAGCTGGCGGAATATTTAGCCCTAGATCGGAATTTCACTTATGCCGATTTTATCTTGGCTTGTTTTGAATTCACCGCCCTTCGAAAAGAAATTGAGCGATACGAAGTCTACCCTTTTGAAGCTTTTTGCAAGCTCATCACATCAACACCTACCCCGAAATCCGAAAACCTCTTAAGCAAAGTTGGCATTGATTTTACTGAAAAAAGAGCAGAATTCATTGAACAGCTCGTTCATTTGTTGATTTAAACACTGCTTCGCTTGATCTAACATAAAAATTGTAAGTATTATCAAATTTTCACAAAAAAACATTGGATAAACGGTTAAAAATGTGATATAATAAACAAACCATATCAAATAAACGGAGGTGAATGGAAAATAAATGTCGCATTTATTTTCTAACATGTATGAAGAAGAAAACAGTCGTTATTACAGCACTCGCAGCCCTTGCAGCCATTGGAGCAGCAATCTTTGTTGCAAAAAAAGGACCTGAATTAAAAGAGGACTTGCTTGAAAAGGTTGATTCGCTAAAAGTGAAAATCAAAGACATTGAAGTTTCTGAAGTAAAAGACGCGATCCAAATGAAGTTAGTCGAAATCAAAGAAGACATCAAAAATTTTGATTGGAATAAGCCGAAAGAAGAAGTTGAGAAGAAATTTTATGAACTAAAAAACCAACTTAAATCAGTTAAGAAACACATCCCATTAACTGAGGAAGCGGAAGAATTAGTTGTCGAAGAAATTGAAGTGCAGTAAGTATTCATGACCATGTGAAGGTGAGCTCAGATACTCCCTCTCGCATGGTCATTTTTTCATGAAAAAAATAAAATGAAAACGCAAATCATTTTAAAAAAAGAATTGACCTATAGGAGGATTTGTGTTATTATATTTCGGTACTTGAAATTTGGCCCGTTGGTGAAACGGTTAACACACCTGCCTTTCACGCAGGCATTCACGGGTTCGAACCCCGTACGGGTCACCATTTATTTAATTATCACCGAAGCACCTTGTTGGTATGGAGGATTAGCTCAGCTGGGAGAGCGCTTGCCTGACTTGCAAGAGGTCGGCGGTTCGAGCCCGTCATCCTTCACCATTTGTTAACCACGATAGTAACTGCCAAGTTATTTTACTATGACAGCTAAAATTTAATATTTACCTAGTTAGTCCTGTTAGCTCAGTTGGTAGAGCACGAGGAGCAGGCGAAGTTGCGACGACTGAGGTGAAGCTTGCGAACCGAATCATCGCGCCTAGCGATTGGTCAGGAACTGACCGTCAGATGCACCACGCGTGTTTAAAATTTAATATTTACCTAGTTAGTCCTGTTAGCTCAGTTGGTAGAGCATCTGACTTTTAATCAGAGGGTCAGAGGTTCGAATCCTCTACAGGACACCATCTTATGCGAGTATGGCGGAATTGGCAGACGCGCTAGATTTAGGCTCTAGTACCTTTGGTGTGCAGGTTCAACTCCTGTTACTCGCACCATTTTAAAATGAAGGTCCATGTGGACAACCGTGAAACGTTGCGAAAGCAGCGTTTTTTTTTGTATTTAAAAAAAAGCCATTACATTAAAAACAGCTTTTCTTCTTTCCTTACCCATTCAAATACCAAAAGACAGCAAAGGCAACGGTTATCACCAAAATAATCAAAAAGATCAACGCATGATACTTTCTTTTCAAATTTTTCATCTCTCGCAGATGCCTTCTTCTAGCTGCTTTAAACCCTTCTTTTCTTCCTCGCGATTCCGCCTCTTTGATGCGGTCTTCCATTTCTGTTTTTAATTTCTCTGTCGCTTGTGTCAGAGCGATCACATCTGCCTTACCAGCCGTTTCCGTCGTATGCTTTATTGCAGAACTCCGATAAGAACCCCTTTTCTCCGCTTCTTTAAACGCAGCACGCTCATCAGGAAGCAATCCTCTCGTGTTCGATTTATTCGCTACTTCTGTGCGCAACGTTTTGTTTTCTTTTTGGCGCTTTTTTGCTTTCATCATAGGAAAAACAACGGAAGCAATGTACCTCACCCAGGCATCGTACTGATTTAAAAGCTCAGCATCCTCAAACACTTGCCCGTGGTGAACGACGGACGTAATCGAATAAACGGTCTCATTGCGCGCAACAAAATGAACTTCTATTCCCTCAATCACAAAGGAAATGCGAGTGTCATTCGCTAAAACCGTGATGCCAGTCACGATCGCTCCCTGCAAATTGGCCATCCTCAATTCATTCATAACCGCTCTTGATAAATCCATCCGTAAACACCTCCCTCACTCATTCTATAGCGTTATTATATCAAAAATCGCTACACTTTTCTACCTTTTTCTTCATTCTTCAACCCTAAAGCACAGCCAGCAACGCGTATCAAAGCTCACTTTTACACAATTCTTCTCCTTTAGAACAAAATTCACTCTAAACAAAATACGATTTTCATGTTATAATGGTACTACTATGTTTTAGGTATCCCCTTTAGCATCAAAGATAAGCTTCTATGCGAAGTCGACAGCTGATGCCAAGCGCATACCACAAAGGAGAGATTTAAGTGTCTACTGAAGGATTAAGTGAACAAGAATTAGTACGCCGTGAAAAAATGCAAGAACTGTTTGATGCCGGGATGGATCCGTTTGGGCAGGCTTTTGAGCGTACACATAAAACAGCTGAATTGGAAACCTTATACGGGGCGTTTTCTAAAGAAGAACTAGCCGAGAAAGAGGCTGCGACAACCGTGACCATTGCAGGGCGCATCATGACAAAGCGCGGCAAAGGAAAGGCCGGCTTTTCGCACATTCAAGACGCATCCGGACAGATCCAGATTTACGTGCGCCAAGATGCGATCGGTGAAGCATCTTACGCCCTGTTTAACAAAGCCGATATCGGTGATATCATCGGCGTTACCGGGGTGATGTTTAAAACGAACGTTGGTGAATTGTCAATCAAAGCAACGACATACACACCACTCGTCAAAGCGCTGCGTCCACTGCCGGAAAAATTTCACGGCTTGACGGACATTGAGGAACGTTATCGTCGCCGCTACGTGGATCTGATCATGAACGAAGAAAGTCGTGACACATTCGTTATCCGTACAAAAATCATCTCTGCGATGCGCCGGTATCTCGATAACTTGGGTTACTTAGAGGTTGAAACACCGATTTTACACACCACCTTAGGTGGCGCTGCGGCACGTCCCTTCGATACCCACCACAATTCCCTCGATATGCCGCTATACTTGCGCATCGCAACGGAATTACATTTAAAAAGACTCCTTGTCGGAGGGTTTGAGAAAGTCTACGAAATCGGCCGAATCTTTAGAAATGAAGGTTTGTCAACCCGCCACAACCCGGAGTTCACTTCGATTGAGTTGTATGAAGCCTACAGCGACATGGCTGGGATGATGAACATCACCGAGAACATGATTTCGCACATTGCACAGGAAGTGCTGGGCAAAACCGTCATTACTTACGGGGAAAAAGAAATCGATTTGGGTTCACCGTGGCGCCGTTTAAATATGGTTGAAGCGATCAAGGAAGTCAAAGGGGTTGACTTTGCGGCTGAGATGACACTAGACGCGGCGAAGGCGATTGCGAAAGCGCATGGGATTGCCGTGCCGTCGCATTTTACAGGTGTTGGGCATATTATTAACGAATTTTTTGAGGAGTTTGTTGAGCCGACCATTGTACAGCCGACCTTTATTTACGGGCACCCGGTTGAGGTTTCGCCATTAGCAAAGAAAAATGCGGAAGACGGACGCTTTACCGATCGCTTTGAACTGTTTATTGATGGTCGTGAGTATGCGAATGCCTTTACGGAGCTCAACGATCCGATTGATCAGAAGGAACGCTTTGAAGCGCAACTTCGTGAAGCTGAGCTTGGTAACGACGAAGCGAACGAGATGGACGTTGATTTTATTGAAGCATTGGAATACGGCATGCCACCGGCCGGCGGCATGGGGCTTGGCATTGATCGCTTGATCATGTTGTTAACCGATTCAGCCTCAATTCGCGACGTGTTGCTATTCCCAACGATGCGCAAGAAGTAAAGCGTCTACTTTTTAAGCGAAATCGTTAAATCATAGACAAAAAATAAATCTTACCTAGAATAACAACTCTGTTCAAAAGCATCTTTGCCGAACACATTTGATTTTGTTAATTTCCGACAAAGTAATTAGGTAGTGACCTAATTGGCGAAATCCCATATACTAATAACAACAGTATAAGTGTAGGGATGTGGAGAAATGATTGATTTTGATACCTGGGTCACGGATAAAACGCGCATTTGGGCCTCGATATTTTGGGTGCTCGGTGCCGTCTTCAGCCTTGTCACCGCCATTAGAAGCTATCAAAAAGATTTACAGCCAAGTTAAAATCGTGATTCCTTGCATCAGGGATCACGATTTTTTATGTGCGTTGTTGCCGAAAGGTTACAGCAATCATTAAAGGTTCAAAATCCAGGAACCGAAAAAATACCCCAGTGAAATCAAAAAGGTGTTCCAAATAAAGATCCCTAGCGCCGAATAAAGGATAAAATCCCTTATGTTCAACCTTGTTACCCCAGCAACCAGCGAAATAAGCGTTCGCACAACCGGGATCAAGCGTGTAAAAAAGACGCTTCTATCCCCGTGTTGATCAAAGTAAAGAGATAATTTCTCCGTTGCTGTTCTCATTCGCTTACTTTTTCTCGAAAGCCAATCAAGCGCACGATGCCCAAAGTAATAACCAATCCCGAATAAAGCAATACTCCCAAGTAACCCACCAAATGATGCAATGAAAATCGTATACCAAAACGTAAAACTGCCTTGCGAAACCAAAAAGCCGACTGCTGGCATGATGATACCTGCAGGCAATCCTGGAACGTTTAAGTGCTCTAAAAACATCACAATAAATAAAAAATAAACATCATACGTCTCAAAATAACTAAAAACCGCTTCAACATCTAAGCCATTAAACATCCCGATCCACCTCTTAGTCATTAGTATGACTCCTTGGGCGAGATTTAACCGTCAGTCAGCGACCTTTTACTAATTAGCCAGGTAATCACTAGCTAAAATCGCATACATGACAGCGTCACAAATGCCTTGGTTGTTCCAGTCGCCAGCTCTCAGTGTACCTTCGTACGTCATGCCGCATTTTTCCATGACTTTTCCTGAGCCAACATTCCTAGGATCAAAGCGTGATTCAATGCGATTCACGCCCACTTCTTCGAAAAAGAATTGCATCACAGCAGCGAGTGCTTCTGGCATAATGCCCTGTTGCCACCACTTTCTGCCGATGCAATAACCAATATGAACCATCTCAACCTTATCATCTTGGGACACCACGCTAATTGAGCCAATCGGTGCATCATCCTCGGCTTTGAGTGTAATGGCCCATTGGTAATAATCCGCTTTGCGATAACCCGCTGTCCATTCTTCTAGAACACCGCGACTTACTTCCACCGTTTCATGCGTTGGCCACATTAGGTACTTAGTCACTTCGTCATCGTTTGCCCAGTTGTGATACATGGCTTCCGCATCGGCCAGTAGAAAGGGTCGCAAAATTAACCTTTTTGTTTCTAGTTTTTGTGTTCCTAACTGTTTCATTACTCGTCACCGCCATTTTATCCTTATAGTATTCCACAGGCTTTTGTAAGAATTTTCATTTGTGCACAAGTTTTCCACAGGACATGCATGCCTTTGTGTATGGAATTTCATCTATTATAGCTGATTTTAACCGCACTTGCAAACGGTTCTCACTTCCTTTATAATTAATTAATAGTTTTGCGGTATCATATCATAGTGAAAGATACAAAATAAGCAAATGGAGTTGATGAGAATGGAATTACGAAGCGACGAAAGAAAAGCGTTAGATCAGTTGGTTATCAAAAAAATTGAAGATCGCGGTGTCACGATGAAACAAATCGGTGAACTGACTTATTTTTTACAGGAAAAATATTATACCAATTTAACCGTGGAGGATTGCATTGAGAATGTCTTGGCTGTTTTGAAAAAGCGCGAGGTGCAAAATGCCATCCTCACTGGCATTCAGCTCGATGAACTAGCCGAAAAAGGGCTGCTTGATTACCCGCTGCAAGACATGGTTGCGAAAGATTACAGCTTATACGGGATCGATGAGATTTTAGCCTTTTCCATCGTGAACGTGTACGGATCAATCGGGTTTACTAATTTTGGTTACATCGATAAGGTGAAGCCGGGTGTGCTAAAAGACATCGACATTAAGGACGATTCAAACAACGTCTGCCACACCTTCCTTGATGATTTAGTGGGTGCGGTGGCAGCAGCGGCGGCTAGTCGCATTGCCCACAGTGGCAATTTTGCATAAGAAACCAAGTCTATTTCGAGTATATAGAAAAGAAGGGCATCGTGCGTAACCGATTGATGCCCTTCTTTTTTTTGCCAGCAGGTAACGATTAACTCACACAAACCTCGCAGTTCGGATCGTCCTCGTCGTAATACAAAAAAACCGGTCGCCCAGCGCTGTTTGAAATGTGGAAATCATGGTCAAACACCGGGTTCAAAACCTCTGGCGTGATCGCGTCTTGCGGCGGACCTTCGTAATAAATCTCCCCGTCTTTCATCGCTACAATGTGATCGGCATAAGCCGCGGCAAAGTTAATATCGTGCAACACGACAATAATCGTTTTATTTAACTCTTCAACCAACTGGGTCAAGATTTTCATCATTTCCACGGAGTATTTAATATCCAGGTTATTTAACGGCTCATCCAGAAAAATGTACGGCGTATCTTGGGCTAAAATCATCGCGATAAAGGCACGCTGACATTGGCCACCGGATAACTCCTCCAAGTAGCGATGACGCAGATCGGTTAGATTCATGTAGCTGAGTGCTTCTTCAACTTTCTGATGATCTTCGTCTTTTAACCGACCGCCGCAATGAGGAAACCGGCCGTATTCAACCAAGTCGTTCACGGTGATTCGCACGTTGAGTTGCTGACTCTGGCGCAAGAAGGCCACACGCTTTGATAAATCGTTCGCTTTCATTTTACGCACGTCTTTGCCGTCAAGTAGCACCACCCCCGACAAAGCCGGTAAAATATTGGTCATCACGCTAAGCAACGTCGATTTCCCGGCACCGTTGGCCCCCACTAGTGCCGTAATGGCATTTTCTTTCACGACCATGCTCACATCCGTCAACGTTTTTTTCGACGAACGTTTGCTATAAGATTGATTAACGTTTCTTACTTCGATCATACTGCGACACCTACTCCAATTAAATTTTGTTATCTTTGATAATGTAGTAAAACACCCACGAGCAACCGACAAGATTGATCACGACGGTAACGGGGACGGCACCTTGGATGAGTTCAACGATCGCCTCTCCTAGAATGAGGGTGATCACGGCCACAAGACCCGAGATCATAAACAGGGGTAAGTGACGATGGGTTTTCAAAACCATCCTTGCAAAGTTCACCGCCAGTAGCCCCAAGAACGTCAACGACCCGATCAAAGCTGTCGATAAGCTCATCCCAATCGCAATCAGAATCAAGTTGAAATTTAGTTCTTTTTGATAGTCGACTCCCAATCCACGCGCTTGCTGCGAACCTAGCGTCAACACGTTATAAATGCGATGCCTAAAAAGCATAAAGAACGATAAGATTAGCATGAGCGGCACAACCATGTAAATGAGCGTCTCGTTCACGTTATTCAGACTAACGTTGATTAAGGCCTGCACTTGAGTGAACTCGTAAAACGACATGATCGTCTGCAAATACCGCGTCCCGCTACTCACCACCCCGGACAAAACGAGACCAAACATCAACAGAAAAATCATGTTGTTCTTGCTGCGCCGCAAAATCGCGCTGTACATAAAGAATGAAACAACGACCATCACACCCGCAGAAACAATGAAATTAACGTGCGGATTCAAGAAGAATTGCGTGGTCGTTCCGAATAAGAAGACAAGTAACGTCTGCGTTCCCATAAAAATCGAATCAAAGCCAATCATGGACGGCGTTAAGATTTTACTGTCGACGATGGTTTGAAAGCTCAAACTGACCACCGCAATCAAGAAAGCCGAACCGCCCATCGCAACCAGAGCAGGAATGCTTCTTTGCAGAATGCTATTAAACGCGTCCGGTCGCATTGGTACGCCTAAGCGCCAAGCCTTGGCATAGGTTCTTGAGAAGATGTATAAGAATATCCCCAGTATCAGCAGCGTGATGATGATACTAGAGACAAATACCAGGTTGCGGCGTTCGGCTTTTTTTATTTCTTCAAACGTGGTTAGTTTCGGGCAATCCGGGCTTTCGGGTTGTGACACCATCCCTTTACGCTTTTGCTTTACGTTCGTCATCGCCAAACACCCCCTTTATTAAGTAAACCATAAAGATGGCACCACCGACGAGGCTGATGGTTAAACTGACGTTCATTTCAAACGGGAAAATGACTAAACGGCTGATAATGTCGCAAATAAGCACGAAGACCGCGCCGAATAGCATTAAATCGTAAATTGACTTTTTTAAGTTATCCCCATAAAACGAGGTTGCCATGTTGGGAATGATCAAACCGATAAACGGCAACGGCCCAATCGTCACAAACGTGGAAGCACTGATTAATGAAACAACGACAAGTCCGGTCATCACGACGCGGTTATAGTTAACGCCGAGGTTTTTAGCAAACTCCTCGCCCAGCCCGATAATGCTGAATTTCGTCGCAAAGAAAACCGCAATAATGAGGGGTACAATCACCAAATACACGCCCCAAAAGCCGCCTAAGCGTGCAAAGCTTCCGAGGTTAATCATATTGGCGAACTGGACCGCTTCGAAATGAAAGGCGATCACCGAAGACAGGGCTGAAATCATACCGCCGTACATCATGCCAAGTAGCGGAATATACACCGTCTCACGAATTTTCAAGCGGCTAATCACAAGCGTGAAAATAAACGTCCCGATTAATGCGAAGGCAAAAGAAAAGATCGTTTGAACAGCGCCCGATTGCTCACCGAGAAATACGAAGGAAATGAGCAAACCTAAGGCTGCCGCGTCCGTGGTGCCAGCGGTTGACGGTGACATAAACTTATTACGGCTGATCGCTTGCATCACAAGCCCTGCCACTGACAAGCCGGCTGCGGATAAAATCACCGCCATCGTTCTCGGAACACGACTGTGAATGAAGATTAATCGCGCTCGCTCATTACCGTCAAGTAACGCTTGCAAGGTCATGTCTTCGTAGGCCCCAATAAACAACGATAACAGCGCAAAAATAACGAATAGCGCCACAATGACCATTCGCTTCCAGTTACGTTGTAAAATATTTTTCCGCTTTTCCATGTTAACACACCTATCACTTAGCAGACCCCTAAAGAATTCTGCTCAAACCATTATTTTACAATATTTTTAGCTTTTTATCAAGGATACAGTCGAATCCTTCACGCCCGTTTCACCCGTTATTAAAGCCGTTTCGCAAAATGTCAACTTTTTAACGGAAATTATGTAAAAGTTGATATTCTTCAGCGATCGAACAAGATCGTTTTTTGTATAATGTCAACTTATTGAGCTAAAACTCGAAAAAGTTGACATTATACCCAAAGGAATTCTCTGATAATATCAACTTTTTATTTAAAATCGATCAAAAGTTGATATTTTATTCAGATAGAATTTTTGATAATATCAACTTTTCGATGAAAATAAAACAAAAGTTGATATTCCATGCGAATCAACCCTCCGAAAATGTCAACTTTTCGATGAAAATCGTGAAAAAGTTGACATTCCGGAATGATCTATATAATAAGAGTGAATGCTATGAAACTACTGGAGTCTCGCTAATGCCAAAAACCCCCAAATGCTACGTTAATATCGCAACATTCGGAAGTTCTAACAAAAGCTTGATTAATCCAAGTAATTCATCATGTCCGCAATCATTTGACGCGTTGCACCGAATCCACCGGTGATGGTATACCAAGAAGTTGGGTCTAAAGCAATAATCGCATCGTTTTGCGCCGCTGACGTTTCAGCAATGATTGGATCAGACGTCAACGTATCAAACGCAGCACCTGGACCGATCATGTTATTACTACGATCAAGCACGAAAATAATGTCTGGGTTTAAAGCTAACACATATTCCGCACGCGCTTCAAAACCATGCTGATCTGTAAATTCAAGCGAAGCTTCTGGATCCGCAGCCGTGAATCCAAACTCATCGTATAAAATATTGAAACGGCTTCCTGGATGGAACACACTTAACGAATCTGAATCCATCATCATCACAAATAACGCTGCCCCATCCGATGCACTTGCCAGTTCATTAACCGCTGCAACCTCATCCAAAATTGCATCAAACTCTGCTTGCAAATCATCCGCTAAATCTGGGAAAATGGCCGATAACACGTTGACACTAATTGCCATGTCATCTAAAATGTTAATCTCACGCCCAGGACCTAAACGAATCCACGCCGTATCTTCATAACGCTCAAGTGTCTCTTCTCTAAACGCCTCAACGTCTCCCGGCTCTAAACGATCACCAGCCGCGTTCATCCCGAACGAACGTGCCCCTAAAATCACTAATTCTGGCTGAACCAAATCTAACACGTCACGATCAACATAGAACAACGTCCCACCGTTATGAACAAAGTCAGCACCGTCAAAATACGATAAAGATGCCGGTAAACCACCCGTTGCACCAGGAAGAATCAACGTCTCAATGCCCGTTCGCTCAAACCCAACGTGATATAAAATATCCAACACACCAAAGTCATAAATCGCCACGACCGTTGGGTTCGTCATCACTTCAACCGTATTTCCTTCGAAATCCGTAATCGTCACCAATTCACGCCCGCCTGACGCAGCTGCACCGTTCTCGTATGCCTCGTCCTCATACCCATTACTGTTATCGTTGCCACAAGCCACTAAAGCCACCAAAGCAAACAATGCCAATAAAGCCAATAAACCTTTTTTCATTATTAAATTCCTCCATACTTCATCCTCTTTTAACAGGGAAGTTTTATTTCAGCTTTTTAACACTGTGCTTATCATTATATCTGGTTTTATCAATTTATGCTCCCACTATTTTTAGATTCTACATAAAAAAAAATCTAAAGATTATTACATCTTTAGACCTTTTTTAACTTGTTAACGAAATGGCAATGATTCTTACTGCCCATTAATAAATTCAGATGCACTCAAAGCAGCAATGCGACCAAACACCACGTTCACCACCGCTGGGTTTGCTCCCCACGTCCCGTCATTTGCTACCTCTCCAGCTGCAAATAGACCTGGAATTGGTTCTGCATCAGCGTTTAACACCTCAGCATCAACGTTCGTGCTAACACCACCAAACGTTCCTTGTGCATGAACCGTTAACGGCAACGCATGAAACGGCGCGGTCACAAATCGCATGTTGACCATCGCACGTCCAAAGTCTTCATCAACGCCTTCTTCTACAAAGCCTTGATAACGTTCAATCGTATCCATTAACCCTGCTTGATCAATACCTGTTAAATCAGCCAGCTCTTCTAACGTATTAGCGATAATAAATAAATCCACGTTTGCAAGGCGACGTACTTCACTAACACCTTCGTAAATCGTGTTATCAAAGATCGCCCATGCCGTTCCACCTTGCTCTAAAACAGCCGGGCCGGCGCCATGTCCTTGCTGATCGTTGATGAAACGCTCACCAGCATCGTTAACCACAATGGCACCTGTGTTTACAACACTTGCCACATAATAGAACAGACCACTTTCAGCAATTGAATACGTATAATTCATGCGAATATGATCCATGTTTAACAGCTCAGCGCCAATAGCCTCAGCAATCATATGCCCGCTACCTTGGTTTCCAGGTGACGGTGCAGCCGGGAATCCTTCAAGCTCTGGTCTGTGCTCAGCCACCATTTCTAAATTGGCTGCGAAACCACCCGTTGCAATGATCACCGCCGAAGCGTTGATCGTATACTCACCATGAGGCGTTGAAATCACAACACCGCTTACTGCGCCGTCTTCCATTAAAATTTCAATCGCTTCGCTATTCGTCCGAATATCCACACCGCTTAACTGTGCTTCTTGCACTAACGCTGACACAATCGTCACACCCATGATCCCCACTTCACGTGAACTCGCCACCGACATTCTACCTGGTGCCACGTTCATCATCGCACCAATGCTACGAAGCCAATCCGCCGCCCAACCGTTATTATGAGCCAGAATCTCAAACGCCTCTGGATCGCCTTGTGGGTTGTTCGTGGCTAACGTTTCTACTAAAGCATCCGGGTCGTTTTCAATGCCTAAGTTCCCATGGACAAGGTTATTAATCGAACCGAATCCTTCTAACACATAATTCGTTGTACCGCCAAGGATACCTAATTTCTCAACTAAAATAACATCGTGCCCTTCATAAGCGGCATGAATCGCAGCCGTTAAACCAGCACCACCGCCGCCAATCACGACAATATCTGTCGTCGTATCTTCGTGTGGCACATCTGGCAAGGCCTCACCAACAAAGACCGAAGCATCTGCACCAGCCGTTGCAATCGCATCACGCACAGCGACCATGAAGCCCATACTAGAAATCGTTGCCCCGCTTACGGCATCCACTTGTAGCGATTGGTGCTCTACAATTAACGCTGGCAACACTTCAAATGGTATATTTCCTGTATTGTGCGTTTCATCGTGCGCAATCACGCGAATCTCATCGATCACATCCACCGCTGACATCGTCACTTCAACCACAATCGGCCCATAAAGTCCTGGTCCAGCTCCTAAAAACGTGCCTGGAGCAAAATCACCTGATGCAGCCAACGCCCCATTGTCGTCGCCGTTGTCTTCTTCAACAACATCGTTGTCGTCTGCTGAATCATCCGCATCCGGCGTACAAGCAGCTAAGAACAGTAATCCGATCCCTACCACACACATAAAAAATAACAATTTGTTCTTTTTCATCACATAAAACCTCCTACGATTTTGTATTCAATTCAATGAAAATAAACACACTGTCAGTTTACAATAAAAGCGCATTCATGTCAAGAGAAGAAGCGCACTTTTAAAGTCAAATTGCCAAAATTTCTAATAAAAAACCAGCGATTCCTCACTGGTCAATCACATCTTCAACCTCTTCCCATAAGGCATCCGCCTCGTGCTCCTCTAAACTAGCCAGCGGTAATCTGACACCCCCAACGTCAATCCCGTATTTAGCTAGCAACGCTTTAACTGGTGACGGATTCGGGTACGTAAAAATTGCTTGGTAGAAAGGGAGCAGCCTAGTGTTGAGATCCTCGGATTCTAGTGTCCAACCCGCGACTAATAGGTCGTAAATGCGCATCATTTTCTTACCTACAAGGTGGCTTGAAACCGACACCACCCCCGCACCTCCGAGTTTTAACGTGTCGAGATATAAAGCATCGTCCCCGCTATATAGCAGAAAATCCTCAGGCAGCAACAGTTTCAATTTTGTCAGCAGCGCCATGTCACCGGTCGACTCTTTGATCCCGATGATGTTTGGAATTTTCGCCAGCTCCAAAATCGTTTGGATCGTCAAGCCAGTCCCACAACGCGACGGGATGTTGTATAAAATAATCGGCAAATCCGTGTTCTCAGCGACCAATTTGAAATGCTTCAAAAGTCCTTTTTGTGACGGTTTATTGTAGTACGGCACGACGACAAGGAGCGCATCTACCTCCGCCTCTTCCGCCAATTTTGCGTTATGGATCGTTGCCTTCGTGTTGTTCGTCCCAACCCCCGCAATCGTCGGAACACGCCCATCGATGAAATCAACCGCCCGCTCCCAGATGCGCAATTTTTCGATGGCATTGAGCGTCGGTGCTTCTCCTGTCGTGCCAGTCAGCAAGATGGACGTTGAATGGTGATCAAGCAAATGGGTGATTAGTTTTTCCAGCTGCCTCAAGTCCACTTGCCCACACTCATCAAACGGTGTCACCGCCGCCGTGATTAGCGGTCCAAAGTTTAAATCACACATTAAATAACCCCCTAGACATTCATCTCGATATGCTAGTATATGAATGTTTAGGGGTGGGTGTGAATGGTGATGGTGCGCAAGAAGCTTTCCACAAAAAGGAAGAATCTTCGTCGCGTTTCATTATTCTGGCTTTTTCCCAAAGAGAAAATAGTCAGCGGATACCAGCTTGTATGCTTTGCATAGCTGCAACACTTCTCTGACGCAAATCGTGGAACGCGAGCCACTTTCAATTTTGCGATACGTGCCGAATTTAATGCCGCTTTTTTTAGCAACGTCTTTTTGTGTGTAGTCGTGGTCGTATCGGATCTTAATGATCCGATGTCTAATATCTTCTAGTATATTCATATCATTAGGGTGTTCAGAATCGGAACATTCTACGCCAAAGACCGCACAAGATTCCGCTTCTGTGCTATAATCATCGTACCATGCCTGTGTAGCATTAGCAAAAAATAGTTCCCACTGTCCGTTCTTGCTATTTAATATCTTATTTTGTTGCAAGGTGGCAATTCGTTTGAAAGTGGTGATGAAAGATGTTTAAAAATCGTACAGAAAGCGGGAGTCGCAATGTTTCAGGGGAAAGAATTACGTATTTCAGAAAAAATTTGCAAGAAAAAACATCTCAGAGAGCGTTCGCTGAGATGTTGCAGTTATCCGGATTAGAGATTGATAAAAATACGATTCAACGCATTGAATCAGGTCATCGCTTTGTCACTGATATTGAAATCAAGATGATTGCCCAAGCACTTGAGATTTCATACGACGAACTACTAGATTAATCGCCGTTGCTTCTATGGGCTTTTTTGTTTCAATCAATATCACTGGCTCAGAGTGCCGAATTACCCTGTTAAGCGCTATCTTTCGAAAAACAGGGTACTTTCGACATCTAGTTCGTGTCAAATCACTTAAATTCTTCAACAATTGATGTTGATTTCCATATTTAGAGATTTTAAGATCGACAAGTCCCCTGTTAAGCGCTGCCTTTTTGAAAACAGGGCACTTTATCCGTCTGCTAGTGCTACACGACAATTCTTAACCGTCTTACTCCTCTTCACCTCCTTGCACAACCGTTCCAATAAAATCTGTAAACGTCGACCTGAAGCGCAGATTTACCTTGCAATCCTTTGCCAACTTAATCGCTTTTAGATGAATCACACGAGCGCCACCCTCGGCCATTTCAATTAGTTTATCGTAAGCCATTTCTGAAATTAATGTGGCATTAGGGTCAATCTTTGGGTCGGTGGTCATCACACCCACAACGTCACTGTAAATATCCACATAGTCCGCGCCCAACGAAGCCCCGAGCGCAATCGCAGAAGTATCACTGCCCCCACGCCCAAGCGTTGTGATAAAACCCGCCTCGCTCAACCCGACAAAACCAGGGGCAATCAACACGTCGTGCTCAGCAAATTTGCCAGCCAAATCCAGCGTATCAACCAACAAAACATTCGCATCGCCGTGTGCACCATCCGTCAAAATACCCAATTCACAAGGTGCCAAACTCACCGATCGCACACCTTCCGATCGCACCAAATCCGACATGACAATACTAGAAATAATCTCCCCACAACTCAGCAGCCGATCACCCTCTCGCGGGGTTATTTTTTTTGTAACCAAACCTGCCAGACTATCGGTTGCATAAGCCGAACCCAACCGGCCCATCGCCGACACAACGGCTAGTACTTTAAATCCCGCTTTAACCTCACGGATAATGTGGCTCACAGCCAACAGCCGTGCCTCTTCATCAGCAACAGAGATGCCGCCAAATTTCATAACCATTATTTTCATATCCTTCACAACCCTATTTTACCAAATACTTAATACATACACCTCATACACATTAACCCTACATATAAGGTAGTGATTAGGTGTTAGCTGCTTGTAGCTGCATGCTACAAGACTATATCGCAATAAATTGCGAAGTCTTGAATGCCATTCGCTACATAAAAACCGGTGCAGGTAACACCTAATCACTACCCCAGTAAGCCAAAAGACGCGGTAGCTAAAGAGCAAAAAACAAACGCAATGACCTAAAACAAAATCAAGGGTCGTTCACGTCATGGTCACCGAAAGGGCGCTAACCCTCAAAAAACTAAAGAGCACACCAGCCTAATAACCAAAAAGGGGGCAGCTAAAAGGCACTCAAACTTAAACCAAACCAAACCCCATACAACTAGCTTATGAACCAACCCCACCAATATGAACTTCCATCCCAAAAGAAAAAGCAGAAGCAAACAGCCTCTACTAATCCCTTCGATTCAAATCCGCCAACATGGCATCAATTTTATTCCCATACTTCGTCGATTCATCCACCGTAAACACCAGCTCCGGCATCTTTCGCAAATTAGACATGCGCTTCGCAAGTTCCGTACGAATAAACCCTTTCGCACGTTCCAATGCTGCTGCTGCGTCTCTTTCGCTGTAGCCAGGCCCATACACCGTGTAATAAACCTTACAAAACGATAAATCGTTCGTCACTTCACACGCCGTAATGGTAATAAATCCAACTTTCTTATCTTTGACTTCTCGTTGCAAAATTTCATTGAGATGTCGCTTCATCTGCTCCGCAACTTTCAACACTTTATTACTCGGCATTAGCGTGGCACCTCTTCCATGATGTAAGCTTCAATCACATCGCCCTCTTTAATATCATTGAAACGCTCAACCAAAATTCCACACTCGTAACCAGCGTTCACTTCACGCACTTCGTCTTTGAATCGTTTCAACGACGCTAAGTTTCCTTCAAACACCACAATGCCATCACGGATAACACGCACACCCGAATTTCGGTTAACCGTTCCTTCTGTCACGTAACACCCACCGATCGTACCGACCTTAGACACTTTGAACAACTGACGAATTTCAAGTTGACCCGTTACTTTCTCAACGAACACTGGATCAAGTAGCCCTTTCATCGCCGCTTCAATCTCGTCAATCGCGTTGTAAATGATAGAATGCAATCGCATATCAACCCCAGCATTATCAGCAGCTAGGCGGACACTTGACGTTGGACGTACGTTAAACCCAATAATGATCGCATGAGAGGCCAAAGCGAAGGTCACGTCGTTCTCCGTAATCGTACCAACCGATGCACGAATGATTTTAACGTCAACCCCCTCCACATCAATTTTCTGGAGACTGCCACTTAGTGCTTCTACAGAGCCTTGAACGTCACCTTTAATGATCACGTTTAACTCTTTAATATCGCCCTCGCTAATTTGCGAGAATAGATCATCCAACGTAACGGCTGCTGTTGGCATGTTTTTACGGGCGCTTGTGTTCACCGCGCGCTTCTCAGCAATCTGACGCGCTTCTTTCTCGCTAGGGAAGACCATGAAGCGGTCGCCAGCCAGTGGCACACCGTGAATCCCCGTAATTTCAACCGGTGTTGACGGTGACGCATTTTTCATATTCTTACCTAAATCATCAATCATCGTCCGTACACGGCCGTACTGGTCACCGACAACAATCGCATCACCAATTTGCAGCGTTCCGTTTTCAACGAGTAACGTCGCAACCGGTCCGCGACCTTTATCAAGCTTCGCTTCGATCACTGTTCCTGATGATAAACGCTTCGGGTTCGCTTTGAAATCTTGCATCTCAGCCGTCAAGGTCACCATCTCTAGTAAATCCTCAATGCCCTCACCGGCTTTTGCGGAAATCTTCACGTAAATCGTATCGCCACCCCACTCTTCCGGCACTAGCTCTTGCTCAAGTAATTCCTGCATGACACGATCCGGATTCGCTTCTGGCTTATCCATCTTATTCACGGCCACAATAATCGGCACACCGGCTGCTTTGGCATGATCCACCGCTTCTTTCGTCTGTGGCATCACCCCGTCATCCGCTGCCACGACTAAAATACAGATATCCGTGACCTTAGCACCACGTGCACGCATCGACGTAAACGCCGCATGACCTGGTGTATCTAAGAACGTGATTAAGTCACCGTTGTGCTCAACCTGATAAGCACCGATGTGTTGCGTAATCCCACCGGCTTCACCAGACGTGACACGTGACTTGCGGATGGTATCCAGTAACGTCGTCTTACCGTGGTCAACGTGACCCATGATCGTCACAACAGGCGGGCGTTTAATCAAGTTTGCCTCGTCCTCAATAATATCAAGCTTCTCAAACTCAACAACGTCCGTGAACACTTTATCCTTCACTTCGAAACCAGCCTCATCCGCAATCAACTCAACCGTGTCACGATCAAGTGACTGATTCACAGAAGCCATGATCCCAAGCATCAACAATTGTTTTAACACTTCAGCTGATGACTTTCCAATCGTGTCACACAAATCGCCAACCGTTAATTCTTCGCTGTAATAAACCACGTTCTCCTCAGCCTCAACCTCTGCGACGACATTAGAAACACGCACCTCTTCCTCAGCTTTCACCTTTTTCACATTAGACCCTTTTTTCTTCTTCGTGATTTTCGGCTTAGCACGCTGCGCGTAATCGTCGTATTTGAATAACTCATCCGCGTCTACCTCAGCAAAAATATCACCCGTCTCATCTGGGTCTTCAACGACTTCAATTGGCTTTAATACTTTCTTCGAAATTTTCGTAATCTCCTTCTTCGGCGCTTCTTTCTTTGGCGCAGGCTTCTTAACCTCAAACTTTTCGGCATCCGTGCGTCTTGGTGCCTTTTCTTCCGCTTTCTTACTTACAACCTGCTCTTCGCTTTTCTTTTCCGTTTTTGGCGCTGATTTAGGCTTAGCTTTTTTCTTATATTTTTTATCCAGAACTTTAACTACCTCTGGATCTATGACTGACATATGGCTTTTTACTTCAATACCAGCTGCCGTTAACAAGTCAATAATTTCCCTACTTTTGACGTTGGCTTCCTTTGCATATTCATGTACTCTCACTCGCATGCGCCTCCTTTAATTCTGTTTCTAATTTTTCCCTTAATGCTTTGGCAAATTTCTGATCCGCAACCCCGATTATTTTACGATTACTGCCTATTGTCAACCCTAAGTCAATGTCTTCAGCTACTTTGATATAAGGCACATGATAAAACTGACATTTATCCGTGACCTTTTTAAGCGTATTAGCACTGACCGAAGCATCGATTAAGACCATCTGTACCTTCCCGCTTCTTACCCCGTTTAAAACTAAGTCAGTCCCTGTTACTAACGCGCCGGCCCGGTTCATCAATCCGAGAAAATTCAAAGCCTTTTTATTCATCGCAACTCTCCTGTATCCTTTTCAACAATTCATCGTAAATCTGTTCGTCAACTTTCATGCGCAAACTTCGTGCAAATGCGTTTTTCTGTTTTGCTTTTTCGATCGCCTGAGTGTCTGCCGTCACATAAGCACCGCGACCTTCTTGCACACCGGTCGGATCAACCACTGCTTGGCCGTCTACACGAACAACACGTAATAACGCCTCTTTCGGATGACGCTCGTTGGTTACCACGCATTTCCGAATGCGATTTTCTTTTTGCTTATTCATCGTCATCATCGTCAACGCCGAGTAAAGCTTCAAGTGCGTCTAACTTACTAGCAAAATCTTCAGCCTCTGCCTCTTTTTGAGCCTCGACTTCTGCTTCTTTTCGTGCTTCTTCTTCTGCTTGCCTGTGCGCAAGCTCTTCTAATTCGCGTGCTTGTTCGGCTTTTAATTTCTGTTGTTCCAAATCAGATTTTCTTTGTTCTTCCATTTCTTCATCAATCTTAATGTCGATCTTCCAGCCCGTTAAGCCCGCAGCTAAGCGAACGTTTTGACCTTTCTTACCAATGGCCAATGATAACTGATCAGCATCAACGATCACTGATGCACGCTTTTCTTCTTCATCGACGGTGACCGACTGAACTTGCGCTGGGCTTAAAGCACTCGCGACAAATTCTGCTGGGTCTTCAGAAAAAGGAATTAAATCGATTTTTTCACCGCTGAGCCCGTCAATAATGGTTCGAATGCGGCTTCCACCAGCTCCGATACAAGCCCCCACCGGGTCAATGTTAGCGTCCGCTGATGACACACAGACCTTTGCACGAATCCCGATGTCTCGCACGACGTTGACAATTTTAATTGTTCCGTCGTAAATTTCAGGCACTTCTAATTCGAATAGTTTCTTAATGATATTCGGATCACGACGCGAAACTAGCACCACTAAATTTTTACCGCGCATGTCTACACGCGTGATGTAGACTTTGATACGCGATCCTTTTTTAAGTTCCGCCACGTTTGTGACTTCGGTTAAAGGTAACACACCCTCTAATTTCCCTAAATCAATGTACGCATTGCGATCGTCAATTTTTGTGATGATCCCGGTAATGAGCTCACCCATGCGTTCTTCCATCTCAGAAATGAGCGCATCTTGCTCCGCTTGCTTTAAGCGCTGACGCACGACCTGCTTTGCCGTCTGAGTGGCAATGCGGCCAAAATCATTTGGCGTTACTTCGAATTCTAACACGTCGCCATACTGAGGATCCTTTTTGAATTCCTCTGCCGCCTCAAGCGTCATTTCCGTTGCATCGTTACTGACTTCACCGACAACCGTCTTCTGTGAGAAGATACCAATTGTGCCAGCTTTCTGATCAATCTTAACCACAATCTCAGCTGCTTCGTTAAAATTTCGCTTATAAGCACTAACCAGCGCATGTTCAAATGCCTCAATGACAATTTCGCGCGAAATCCCTTTTTCTTTTTCAATCAGATCCAACGCTAAGAAAAATTCCTTCGTATTCATTTATCCCTTCACCACTCCATCTTTTTATTTTAAAATTTAACAGCCAATCTTGCCTTTTTGACATTATTGTATGGTATTTCAATTTTTTTCTTTCTGGTCTTGAATAGGCATTCAAGCACTAATTGTTCTGACGCAAACGCGAGTAAATCACCTTGAAACTCTGTCATGTTCTCGATCGGCTCATCCACCGTGACGTTCACATAACGTCCGACTGCTTCACGCAAAGCGTCTGCTGTTTTTAACGGGCGCTCAGCACCAGGTGAGGAAACTTCTAGCATGTATTCCTCAGCGATAAAATCCTTTTCATCTAGCTGCGCGCTGATCAACTCAGTCACCGCCACACAGTCTTCCATCGTTAAACCCTCATCCGTATCAACGAAAATACGCAAGTACCAGGTACCATGTTCTTCTTCATACGCGACGTCAATTAAATGCGTACGGGTTGTGCCACAGATTGGTAGCATCAGCTCTTCAACTTTTTCTATCACATTCATCGTAATAACCTCCTCTACCAAAAATTTTCGATAAATAAAGAGAGTGGAATGTCCACTCTCTCAAACCTTTATAAAGCTTCAACGCATCAGAAGAGCAAGCTCTTCAAACACGAACACAACTATTTTACCACACTTTGGTGTAGAAGTAAAGCTGTAATAAGCTTATTCTAACCAATGTCGTTAAAATGATGCATCAGAATACTGCCTGCTACACCAACGTTCAAAGATTCGACGGCTTCGGTCATGGCGATGATGACACTGCCGTCGCAAACAGCGATCAAATCTTTGTTAACACCGGCCCCTTCATTGCCGACGACGAAAGCCAGGGATGTCTGCTTTGGTATCTCTGCCATCGGTTTAGCATCGTCCGTTAGCGCAGTGGCATAAACCGTTGTACCTGCTTGTTGTAGCTGGGTGATATAGGTTGTCAGGTTCGTTCGGTGGATGGGCAAATAAAATAACGCACCTTGCGTCGCGCGCACCACTTTGTCGTTATAAAGATCTACGGTATCCTCGCTAAGGACAACACCGTCAAAACCAAATGCGAGCGCACTTCTAATGAGCGTGCCTAAGTTACCCGGATCCTGAACATCGTCAACTAGCAGCAATCGGTTATGAGCTTTCATGTGACTTTCCCACATGCGACACACAGCCATCACGCCCGCCGTCGTCACCGTCGAAGCTAGCTTTTCGAACAATGGCCGCGCCAAATACGTGATCGCGGCATCTGCATCCGCTTCAAACGCAACGCCTTCACAGACTAAGAGCGTATCAATGACACCGGCTGTGGCGGCCTCGTTCACTAAATGTTCACCTTCGACTAAAAACAGCTGCTCTGCTAGCCGGTGCTTTTTTTGTGACAATTTCAACCACAGTTTATATTTCGAATTATCTTTTGATGTTATCATCTGAAAACCTCTGCTAAATATGTCATGAATCTACTCATTATACACTAAATTAGGTGTTTAAAACAAGCTGAAAAAATTTTAATTTTCATATAGATTTTCATGTATTAAATTGTCGAAGTTGGTTAAATTAACTGTGTCGACCACAACTAGTTACAAAATTAATTGATTAATTTTACTTGATGTTACTGTATGAGGAAAGTCATTTAGTAACTTCTCGGTTACTGCAAGATGTCAATCGACGCGACGCGTAACCACCTAAGTTAAAACGTAATCTGATGACAGGTGCGTAGGCATACGCAAAAGGATCTTTTACAAATTAAAACTTAAATTATTCCTAAATATAGGGCTGTGACGTAAATTCACAAATCAACAGCAACTTCATTAAACTGATCATTTAATGAACGCGTTGACTATTTATGGGGGGTCATTTACAATGGCTAGAAATAAATCAAATTCGACTAAATCAAAGTCAACTCAGTCACGTTCAAAAACGCAACGTACTAGAAAGACGACGCCGACTTCGCTTAGCAATATGAAAACAGAAATTGCCAATGAGCTTGGTGTAAACCTAGGACCTGATACAAGTGCACGTAAAAACGGTCAAGTAGGCGGAGAAATCACAAAGCGTTTAGTCGCAAAAAGTTTAAGAAATAAAAAGTAACATTTTTGTGATGATTATCATACATAATTATTATAGGGATCATTTTGGAAGTGTTTCGACGATGAAACAAACCCATTATGTACAGTTA
Organism: Turicibacter sp.; assembly: GCA_009780245.1. GTDB lineage: Bacteria > Bacillota_I > Bacilli_A > MOL361 > Turicibacteraceae > WRKJ01. The sequence goes on along the minus strand of WRAJ01000009.1, from coordinate 8,343 downwards.
CCTTATTTACTAGATTTACTAGTTCAAGTACAAAACATGAATTAGTGCTTAGTATCATTTCTTATCACTCATCTTTGTATTAGGAGCTTTCTAATCAAAAGCACCTAAACAAAAAAGTTGCCTTAAAAGGCAAAATCAAGAGAAAAGCTTATCAACGGCTTTCCTCTTGATTTTTTTTATATGTATTAAAGAACTCGCTCAACTTGTCCTGATTTTAATGCTTTTGCAGAAACATAAACTTTCTTTGGTTTACCGTTAACTAAAATTTTAACTTTTTGTAAGTTAGGCTTATACGTACGCTTTGTTTTATTCATCGCGTGTGAACGGTTGTTTCCACTTGTTGTACGGCGTCCCGTAACATAACAAACACGTGCCATTTGAAAGGCCTCCTTCTTCTATGTAAGTATACTCTTATTTCACAAAGAACTGAAATATCATATCACATATCGATACTAATTGTCAAGGATTTTTTCTGCGTTCCATCAAAAGTCATTAGATTTGCAGTTTCATTAGTTCTGTGACTTTTCGGGGCTCAAATTGGGAGCCAAAAATCATGATTTTCGCGGATCCATTAGTTCTGTGACTTTTCGAGGCTCAAATTGGGAGCGAAAAGTCATGATTTTCGCGGTTTCCTCAGTTCTGTGACTTTTGACGGCTCAAACTGGGAGCCAAAAGTCATGATTTTCGTGGATCTACTCGTTCTGTGACTTTTCGAGGCTCCGCATATAACGCGACACTATTTCAAATGCTCTTTCAACTCCCGCCAGTAAGTCTGAAAGCCCTGCTCCGTCTTATTCCCACCCGCCTCGTAATACGTCCGATCCGCCAATGCATCTGGTAAATACTGCTGCTCCACATAATTCAGCTCAAACGCATGCGGATACTGATACTCAACCCCACGTCCCAGCTTCGCCGCCCCCGCATAATGCGAATCCTTCAAATGAAGCGGAATCTCCCCAACATCACCGCTTTTCAAATCAGCCAAAGCGGCACCAATCGCTAAGCACGTACTATTCGACTTCGGCGCCAATGCGAGTAGCACAGCCGCCTGAGCCAAAGGTAAATTCGCTTCCGGAAATCCCAACTGCACAGCCGAATCCACGCAAGCTTTCGTAATCACCACCGCCTGTGGATAAGCCAACCCGACATCCTCCGAAGCTACCGCCAATAAGCGCCGGCAAATCGAAATCAAATCCCCTGCGTTAATGAGCCGTGCCAAATAATGAATCGCCGCATCCGCATCACTACCGCGAAGCGACTTATGAAAGGCAGAGAGCGTGTCGTAGTGAACATCGCCAAACTTGTCGTAAGAAAATCCCGCCGTCTGTGTGCAATCCTTCGCCACGTCCACCGTCAACACAAACGCATCCTGCTTCACATTCGGATACATCGCAATCTCCAAAAAGTTCAACGCCTTTCGCAAATCGCCCCCCGCCATGTTCGCCATATACGTCAAAGCCGCTTCCTCATAAGACGCCGCATTCCCCATAAATTCTTCATTAACAAAATCAAATGCCCGCTGCAACCCTAAAGCAATGTCCTCCAGCGTCAACACCTTAAACTCTAAAATTGTCGACCGACTTAAGATCGCGCCAAAAATCGTAAAGTACGGGTTTTCCGTTGTACTCGCAATTAAAGTGATCTCACCGCTTTCGATGTATTTTAAAACCGTCTGCTGTTGTTTCTTGTTAAAGTTTTGAATCTCGTCCAAGTACAAAAGAATACCGTTTGATGCTTCTAACGTATGAATTTGACTAATGACGTCCTTGATATCCGACGTCTTCGCCTCCGTCGCATTCAATTTAAAGATTTTCTTGTTTGACGTTTTCGCAATGATATTCGCAATGGTCGTCTTACCCGTACCAGAGGGGCCGTAAAAAATCATATTCGGAATGTGCCCGACATCTAGCAATTTCTTTAACATGCTTTCTTCTGCAATTAAATGTTGCTGCCCAACGACTTCATCCAGCACCTGGGGTCTAACTAAATCCGCGAGTGGTTTCATTTTACTTCTCCTTCTATTGTATCATTAAGTTTATATTATATCGCTTTCGCACATAGAGCATGTTTTTGAGTGGTCTTATCAGCTGGAGAATGCGCCTTTTCTTATGTTTTTGTTGAAAAGGCGTGGTTTTGAAGAGACCATCAGCTAGAGAACATGCCTTTTATTCTTTTTTCCTCGAAAAGGCGTGGTTTTGAGCGTCTTATCGGTTGGAAGACATGCCTTTTATTGTGTTTTCTCGGAAAAGGTGTGGTTTTGAAGAGACCATCAGCTGGAGAACATGCCTTTCCTTAGTGTTTTCTCGGAAAAGGCGTGGTTTTGAGTGTCTCATCAGCCGGAGTGAGCGCCTTTTCTTTCGTTTTTACTGAAAAGGCGTGGTTTTGAGGAACTCATCAACTGAAGAACACGCCTTTTCTCGTATTTTCATCGAAAAGGCACGCTTCGGACTTTTACTATTTATTCACTGGCAAGAAAAAGCAATCGCTTTGCAAGCGACTGCATGTCTTATCTAAACTTATCTGTCTCTGCGGTTGATGCGTTCCACGTGGTCTAACATCATCCCGGTTCCAACTGCTACGCAGTGGAGCGGGTTGTCAGCAACAAATACCGGGACGTTTAGTTCTTCTGAGAATAAGCGGTCTAGCCCTTGCAGTAACGCACCGCCACCTGTTAGGACAATCCCTTTATCCATGATGTCGGCTGCTAGCTCTGGCGGCGTCTGCTCCAACACGTTTTTCGTCGCGTGCAAAATAATGCGCACCGACTCACGTAACGCTTCTTCAATCTCTGTTGAAGTAATGGTAATGGTTTTTGGTAACCCTGAAACAAGGTCTCGCCCTCGAACTTGGATCGATTCTTCCTCGCGATCTTTTAAATAGACCGTTGCGACACCAAACTTGATGTCCTCTGCGGTACGGTCACCAATTAATAATTTGTAATTCATTTTTAAATAATCAACAACGTCTTGGTCAAAGCGATTTCCGGCAACTTTAATCGAAGCCGACGTCACAATATCTCCCAGTGATAACACGGCAATGTCTGTCGTTCCACCGCCGATATCAATGACCATGTTCCCTGACGGTTTTGAAATATCCATACCTGCGCCAAGCGCTGCGATCTTTGGCTCTTCTTCGATGATGACTTCGCGTGCACCTGTTTTTTCTGCTGCTTCACGAATGGCATTTTTCTCTACCAACGTAATGTTACTCGGGCAACAAATTAAAATAGAAGGTTGCGACAATAATCCTTTGATTTTAACGGCACTGATAAAACGCTTAAGCATCAGCTCAGTTGCTTCAATGTCTGCGATAACGCCATCACGCATCGGCTTGATGACTTCAATTTTACCCGGTGTACGACCGATCATTTGCCTTGCTTCTTCTCCAGCTGCAATCACTTTACCAGTTTGTGAATTTTTTGCTACCACCGAAGGCTCTTCTAAAACGATTCCTTTGCCTTTCTCATAAATAAGAACGTTCGCTGTTCCTAAATCAATACCAATATCTTTTGAAAATAACACGTCAAATTCCTCCAAACCATGTATAGTAATAACCATGAGTTGAGCTTTTCTTACTCAAGCTTTTTAGCTACCATTTATTATGTCCATTTTTTAAGCTACCTTACATTTTATCATATTTATTTTTATTAATCTACTACCTTCTTTCATTTTTCTTTCAAAATTGACATTGACGTGCGTTGGAAAACGTATCGCTTCGTATAAAAATGAGTTTCACTAAGTTTAGTGAAACTCATTTGTTTGAAGTAGAACAAAATTGTCTTAAGGATTAGGAATCCATCCTCTTGGGTCAACGGCGTTCCCGATACCGAATCCGCCTGGGTGTACTTCAAAGTGCAAGTGCGCACCGAAAGAAAATCCCGTATTACCTTGCGTCCCAATCACATCGCCTTGTGCGACAACTGTATTTGCCTCAAGTGGTGATCGATAATGAAAATGTGCGTATAAAGTATCCACACGATGACCGTCGATCATGTGGGCGATAATCACGTACCACCCCCAGCCACCAGCGTTATACGAGTTTCTTACCACAGTGCCTGATGCTGCTGCTAAAATCGGTGGGAAACCAGGCGCTGCCCAATCAATGCCCCAATGCATGTGTGTACTTCCGCCTAGCGTTCTCATCCCAAACTCAGACATCACATTACCACGCCCTGCTGGCATCGGATGCGTCATGCCAGAATTGTTAGCAAGATTACCTGGTGACGCCGTCGTCGTACCGGTTGTAGTTAGAGGCGGCGGTGATTGTTCAAAAATTAATTGCGCTTCTTCAGCTGCAATTAGCATGTCTTCTTCACTCATTCTTTCAAGTCCAAGTTGATAGAGCTCTTCGCGAATCTCTCCTTCTAGAAAGATCAAATCAAATTGAGCGGTAAGCAGTTCATTTTGTTGCACCTCTAAGCTCGCTTGCATGTCTGCATGCACCTCAACCTGAATCGCTAATTCTTCAATGATCGTGTCATAAATATCAAGCCATTCAATCAGCTGATCCATCACATCCGCATCGTACTCCGCAATGCGATTAAAAAATCGGATCTGAGCAATGATGTCCACCAAATCTTCACTTTCCGTAAAGATCATAATGACGGGATTCACACTTTCGATCTGTTGCGTCACACGCATGCGTGCGCCAATCGCTTCAAGCAAATCTTCAATTTCTTCTTCTGTTGCTTCAAGCAATTCTCTATTTTCTGCCATGTCATCTTGCAGATTAGTCAATTCTATCACGGTTGAAGCAATGGCTAATTCTAAACTTTCAATTTCAGCCCTCATGGTTGTAATTTCTGCATTTAGATCAGCAATGTCTTCACTAAGTTCATTTTCGCGGCCCATAATTTCTGCAATATTGTCACTAGTTTCGGATGCTAGTTCAGCACATTCTGAGATGCTACCGCATACTGGCGTTGCATAGGCTACTGTTGGGGTTAGTCCTACAAAATATATTAGTGCTATAAGCATAGTGAACGCTAATATAAAGCTTCTTCCTATTCGCTTAAACATAATTTACACTCCTTTTTTACTGCCACTTTGTTTACACCCAAACAATTAGAAATATAAGCAAAGCTATGTCTATTATACTACACCTTAGGCGACACTTCAATGGCCGTTGAGATAAATCTGAAAAATCATGCCATTTCGTCCCGTTTTGTTACCAAATGACGAATTAAAAATGAGCGTTGCTGATGTAGCAACGCTCATTTCTTGTTTGTTATTAAAAATCGAATTTAGAAAATAATCCAGTTTCGCGGGTTAACCCCACCGTTCCATGAGAAGCCACCTGGGTGAATTTCAAAGTGCAAATGCGCACCCGTAGAGAAACCAGTGTTTCCTTGTGTCCCAATCGCTTGTCCTTGTGAAACAACCGTTCCAACCGATTGTGGCGATTGGTATTCCATGTGAGCGTATAACGTATCCACGCGACTACCGTTGATGTCATGTGAAATAATCATGTACCAACCAAGTGCATCGTGCCAAGTGTTAACCGTTACAACGCCTGATGCTGCTGCTAAAATAGCCGGCCTAGCACCAAAAATTTGAACGTCAATCCCTGAATGGTGTCCGCCCCATCTTGGGCCGAATTCTGACGTGACGCGTGAACCTGGCATCGGGTGCGTCATCCCACTGTTAGTTCCTGCACTTACGTTACTACCGCCACCACCAGATGAACTTGTGTTATTGGTAACAATCGCCGGTGCTGGTGTGTACTCTAAAACGGCTTGCGCTGCTTCCGCTGCTGCTAATGCGTCTTCTTCAGACATTCTTTGAACACCGATTTCGTATAACTCTTCTCTTAGTGCTGCTTCTAAATCAGCAAGCTCTTCTTGGCTCTGTTCTAAAACAGCAAGGTCTTCCTCGAGTTCAGCTTGAATCTCTTCATGAATCAGCATGCTTTCTTGTAACTCATACAAAATCGAATCGTACTCGTCTAATAAATCAGAAAGTTGATCCATGATGTCCGCGTCGGTTGTCGCAATGCGGTTGAAAAATCTTAATTGACCGATGAAATCAGTTAAATCGGCACTTTCAGTAAACAGAACAAGTGTGGCATTTCTGTTATCCATGCGTTGCGTAATCACCATACGCTCGGCCACGTTCGCAAGCAAAACGTCAATTTCTTCTGAAATGCGCTCTAGCTCTTCCGTGTTTGCCACGATTTCCTCTAGTAATCCTGTAATCGCCAACTCTGTCTCAGCGATTGACACTTCTAGCTCATCAATTTCACTACGTAATTGCGTGATTTGAGCCTCTAGCTCGGCAATGTCTGCGTTTAATGCATCTTCTAGAATCATAAAATCTGCGATGTTATCGCGTGCTTCAGTTGCAAGATCTGCACATTCTGAGATGGTACGACACGTAGGTGCTGCATACGCTTGTGTTACTCCTAAGTTTAATGTTGATACAAGCATAGTGGAAGCTAAAAGTAAGCTTGTTCCTATCCTCTTCATCATAATTAACGCTCCTTCTTGTTTCTACTTTTTTAAGCAAAGTCACCTTTGATTTTACATGAAAATCATTGAGATTTCAAGAAAATCTTAAAATTTTCTTAAGATTTTTCTGCTTAAAACCGCTCATACATCAAAATAGACTTTACCGGATTCAGTAAAGTCTATTTTCTGCTAAGGATTAGGAATCCAACTTATTGGATCCACCGCAGTCTGCCAGCCGAATCCGCCTGGGTGCACTTCAAAGTGTAAATGTGCCCCAAACGAAAACCCAGTATTCCCTTGTGTTCCAATCACTTGTCCCTGTGAGACAATCGTTCCGACAGCAATTGATGATTGATAATGGAAATGAGCGTATACGGTATCTACTCGTTCACCGTTGATCATGTGAGAAAGGATGATGTAATAGCCCCATCCGCCAGCGTTGTACCCGTTTCTTACGACTGTACCTGATGCTGCGGCTAAGATCGGTGGAAATCCAGGAGCCGCCCAGTCAATGCCCCAATGAAAGCCGTCCAATGTTCTTGGACCAAAATGAGAAGTGATATTGCCTCGTCCAGCAGGCATAGGATGTGTCATTCCCGTGTTCGCCTCTGGTGCTGCCGGTGGTGGTGGCGCAGGAGCCACCGGTGCCTCTGGCGTCGAACCTGTATCCGCTGCCGGCGGTGGCACATCTGGCACCGGTGCTGCCGGTGGCGTTGCGATTGGTGGTGGTGGCGTCTGTTCTAAAACCAAACGCATCTCTTCGATGGCAGCAAGCGTTTCTTCTTCGTTCATGCGTTGAATGCCGATGCCGTACAATTCCTCGCGTAGTTGCCCTTCTAAAAACAACAAGTCGTTTTGATTAGCAATCAGCACACTTTGTTCAATTTCTAAACTGGCTCTAGTCGCCGCTAACATTTCTGCTTGATAAGCCAAGTCTTCAATGATGGTATCGTAAGTGCCAACAAGCGCGACCAGTTGATCCATGATGTCTGCGTCAGTTGCCACGATGCGACTGAAGAAACGAATTTGAGCAATGATGTCCGTCAAATCATCGTTCTCAGTTAAAATGAGCGCGATCGGATTGATGCCATCGATTTGCTGCGTTAAACGCATGCGCGCAGCAACCGCGTCTAATAAGCCTTCAATTTCAATTTCTGTTTCTGCTAACCATTCCCTATTTTCTGCAATCTCAATTTCAAGATTCGCAATGTCAATCATCGCGGCACTAATTGAGAATTCTAAACCGTCGTTTGTCGTCCTTAAATCCGTGATTTCCGCATTTAATCTCGCAATGTCATCGCTCAATTCGTTCTCTTGCCCAACAAGTTCTGTGATACTATCACGTGCCTCAGTTGCAAGATCTGCGCATTCCGATACCGACGAACAAGTGGGTGATGCATACGCAACCACTGTAGGGTTTTCCGTCTCTAGGTGTAGTAGTGCTAGTAGCATGGTGAATGCTAGTAAAAGTGCGATTCCTATTCGCTTAAACATAATCTCGCGCTCCTTTTTGATGCCACTTCAGCTCGCCTTCAAAATGTCAAAAATGACGAAAAGTATGGTCGAAGTTAATTCAATTATACTACACATCAAGCTCAACTTCAACAGGATTCGAGATTTTTTTGTATTTTTTTTCTTCAAGCATTGCACTTCCATTGGTACGCTCGGTTCTATTACGATAGGTGAGTTGAAATAAAACGACCGAAGTTCAAGCCAATACGATCATTTCTCATCTTTGCTACGCCTTGAATCGCAACGACTTGGTTGATTAAATTTTTATACTCAGTGCGATACTCGCGTGCAAAAATCGTCACGTCAAGCTGAGTCGCTTCGTCGGTTAATTCTAAAAATGCCATTAGATTTCCGTTCTTGTCTCTAATTTCTCGCACCCGACTAAC
>WRAJ01000008.1 GCA_009780245.1 Turicibacter sp. | reverse complement strand
TTTGGCTGACTCGCCCCAAAGAACGGTGGCTTGTTTGCTCGGGCAAATTCGCCTGAGCCGCCCCCTTGAATGTCCAAGCGCGACCCGTCGATTTCATTTTGGAAACGGGAAATTTTATTGTATTTCGTTTGACCTTGATGCATCCGGCTTCGCGCGTTCGTGAGATATAACCGGCGCTCGGCTCGTGTGATCGCCACATACGCTAAGCGGCGCTCTTCTTCAATCTCAGCAACACCAGCTTCAATGGACGAATAAAGCGGAAAAATCCCGTCTTCAAATCCGACTAGAAACACGGTATTAAACTCCAGCCCTTTTGCCGCGTGAATCGTCATGAGCGTTACTTTTTCCGCATCGACGTCTCTTTCTGTCACGTCTGTTTGCAGACCGATATCAGTGAGTAAAATTTCCAGTTTCTGCCGCGTCGTCATCGCATCAAGCGTGATCCCGAGCTCTTCCTGCGCAATGATCCCAGCCAATTGATCTTTTTCAAACGAGATCGCCATCGTCTTAAATTCTTCCAAGTTTTCAATGCGACTCGCGGATTCAATCGTTTCTTCCGCTTCGAGCGCCGCCAAGTAACCCGTCTCGGCTAAGACGAAATCGATGAAGTCCACAACAGCCAGCTGGTCCAACTGTGCTTGCAACGTCGCGATGAGATGGTAAAACGTCAACAGCTTGTTTGCTGCGGCACCGGATATGGACTGCGCCAAGGATGGGATCGCCTCAAGCATGGGCACACCCGACTGTGCAGCTGCCACGGCCACTTTGCCAATGGTCGTGGCACCAATACCACGGGTTGGCACATTTACAATTCTTTCAAAAGAGAAATCGTCACGCGTATCCAACACCAGCCGTAAAAAGGCGACTAAATCCTTGATTTCCTTGCGCTTAAAATACGACAGTCCGCCGACCAAGCGATACGGGATGTTCTCTTTCATAAAATGCTGCTCAAACAGGCGCGATTGCGAATTCGTCCGGTACAGCACGACTATGTCCTCAAATGAGATCCCCACGCCCAGCAACGACTTAATCTCGGCCGCCACATACGCCACTTCCGCATCGCCACTAAACGCCTGCTTCGCCACGATCTTCACCCCCTCACCCAACTCTGAAAACAGGTGCTTCTCATACTGCGCCGGGTTGTTCGATATGACATCATTAGCCGCGTCCAGTATCGTCTGCGTCGAACGGTAATTCTGTTCAAGTTTTATGACAACCGCCTCTTCATAGTCTTTCTCGAAAGACAGAATGTTGGTGATATCCGCCCCTCGCCAACTATAAATCGATTGGTCTGAATCACCGACCACGCAAATATTCCGGTGCAAGTCGGCCAAAAGCTTCACGATTCTATACTGCGCGTGGTTCGTATCTTGGTACTCGTCCACGTGAATATACTTGAATTTCTGTTGATAATACGCTAACACATGCGGATGCTGTTCTAATAAATGGACCGTGAGCATTAACAGGTCATCAAAGTCGAGGCGGTTGTTGCTGTGGAGCATGCTTTGGTAGCGTTCGTATACTTCTTTGAACTGGTCGGCGATAAAACGATCCGGTGTGATATCGCCGGGCAGTTGGAGTTGATTTTTCGCCTCGGAAATGCGAGCCAAGTAATATTTTGGTGGCCTGATTTTAGGGTCGATATTAAGGGATTTTAACACTTGCTTTAACGCTGAGATTTGATCGGCGTCGTCTAAGATCGCGAAGTTTTTGTCGTAGCCTAACAGATCGATGTGTTTTCTTAACATCGACACGCACATCGAATGAAACGTTGACACCCACACGTCTTGCCCGTATGGCGTGAGATCATTGGTTCGGTTTTTCATTTCACGCGCCGCTTTGTTCGTAAAGGTGATCGCTAAGATGTTCCACGGTGCAATGCCTAGTTCTTCGATGAGGTAGGCGATGCGATGGGTCACCACGCGGGTCTTTCCAGATCCAGCTCCGGCTAGGATTAAAAGTGGTCCCTCGGTTTGCTTGATCGCTAGTTTTTGTTGTTCGTTCATTCCCACTAGTAATGTATTTTCTTGGGGAGTGGTTGGTTGATCGAATAAATTCATATTTAGATTCAGCTCCTTTGACACAGTGTTTTATTGTATCAAATTTCAAGCTAAATTAACAGTATTTGTTCTCAATTAACAGCAAAGAAAATGATACTAATTCGCATTTAAAAAACGTATAAAACTTAATCTTTCTAGCCTATACTTCGTTAACACTCAGCTCACGTCCCCTTTAAGTACGCCACGCTAAGTACTAGAAATCTCAGCGCTTTATATACGCTTTTTAAACGCGAATTAGTATTAAAAACAATTGTTTGTCTTATTTCAGTGAATGTTAATGAATGTTTAAAAAATTTTCATTTTATCGTTGTAAAACGCGTTAGGCTATGTTATACTGAATATCCCATATGTCGGATAAAAATGACATTTACTTGAAGTCGTTGCCCCTAGTTGCTAAAATCAAAAGAGGTGGTTTTGAATGTCTAGCTACTTATTACTCGCCGTAACTAAATCTTTGATCGTTTGGACGGGGATTCTTCTCTTATCAAATATAAAGTATAATTGGTTTGTTGTTAAAAGTAGTTTTTTAGTGACAATTCTAGCCACTTTTTTAGGCTTTAGAATGTCATACCAAATAGGGATACTTGTCTTGATTGTCGTTACCCTTTCTTTTTCTCGTTATTCACGTCACACATGGAAGCATAGCTTTTTCGTTTTATCAAACATCATTACACTCGTTATTTTGAGTGATTACTGGGGACAGTTTTTTGCCGTGATCGTTACGTGGTTATTTTCGCTTGACGGGGCCAATTACTTCTTCTCTTTTTCCCTGATCTCACAAATTATCATTTCCATTGTGCTTTTCTATGTTTGGCGATGGCTTTATCGTTATACGAGTGCCCACGACTTTCTAACCCATTTGGATGAAGATCACAGTTCCATTTTAGTCTACGGCTTATGCACGTTGGTATTTTTCTATTACATGATATCGTTCTTACCCCCATTTTTAGGAATAGAGTGCTTTCAAGTGATTTTTGTTCAAATGATTTTCGTAACGTTTTTGACCATCCTCTCCGTGGCGTTAGTTCTCTTATTTAAAAGTATCGTTGGCAAAGATCATAGCTTGAAAATGAAACATCAACAGCTCAAGTTAGTCAGTGAACAACTGCTTAAAGCGCAAGCAGGGGTCGCCGAAAGTGCTACTGCCTTATCTAATGCCAAATATGAACTTGAAAAGTTAGGTTTAGAACTCAGAGACAAGCAGCAATTTGCGGATTTATTAGAGCAAAAAGTAGCAAGCCTAAACGGTGTTTATAAAAAATTAAGCGACTTCGAACACGATCAACTCAACATCATGATTGCGCTAAACGGTTGTATTCAATCCGGTGATCCTGAAGCCATCATAGAAGCATTCAAAAGTCACGCGATTTTCTTTCAAGAAACCATTGAATTCAGACTCGATTCGCCCGATGTTAGTGAATTAATTGGGTCAACCATGGTGGCGGTGCGTCACTTGATTTTAACCAAGTCACAAATTGCTTTGAATCAATCGGCAAAATTTACCGTCGAAACCTCACAACCGATTAAAAAGTTAGGAATAGACTTAGGCGATTTCGTTCGCATCTTAGGTATTTGGATCGATAATGCACTGGAAGAACTCACCCACGTTGAAGATAAGTGGGTGCATGTCAGCTTCATTTTGGACACTGATTTAGATGGCTTTGAAACACTCGAAGTTCGCGTTAGTAACAGCTGTCGAAAAGATTTAGGGTTTGAGCTCACGGACTTGCAAAAGCAAGGCTTCTCTACGAAAGGTGAAAAGCGAGGCAGTGGCCTTCGCATTGTCGAGGACATTGTCCTCAAAAACGACCATGCCTATGTGAGCACCTCGAAATCCGATGCAAAGTTTACACAGCTACTCAGCATTGAAATGGACAAAACCGATGAATAAGAAAAATGAAATCATTTCAGCACTTTCTCAAGAACCTTCATGACCTCATCCATTTTCTCTTCACGATTATCCCCCATAACCGCTTCTGTCACACAATGCTCAATGTGCTGCTTTAAAATCAACACCTGCGATTTCCGTACCAACGCAGAAACAGCCGCGATTTGGTTCGAAACATCCATGCAATAACGACCCTCTTCAATCATCTTAATAATCCCATCAATTTGCCCACGTGCCGTTTTTAACGACTGCGTGGCTTTTTTCTTTTCTTCGTTCATCGTGTTAACCTCCTACACTTCTTAATAAACGGCACAGACATTTGCAAAACACTTATAACTGCACCCTTTTGCTGGTATAACAGCCATTAAGGTGCAGCGTTGCACCCTTTTCTTGCACAAGGGCACATTAAGGTGCACAGTTGCACCCTTTTGACAGTATTTGAAGCTTTGAGGTGCACATCGATTGCTTCATCACACAGTGCAACCAAACTAAAGAGCACTCCCTAAACCCTAAACCGCTTCAACCGCAACGCATTCAGCAACACCGACACCGAGCTAAACGCCATCGCGCCCGCTGCAAACATCGGATTCAGCAACGGCCCGCCAAAGATGCGCAACACCCCCGCAGCAATCGGAATACAGATCGCGTTATAGAAAAAGGCCCAGAATAGATTCTGCTTAATATTTGCCATCGTCTTTTTAGAAAGTTGCACCGCGGTCGTGACGTCCATTAAATCACCGCGCATCAGCACGATATCCGCCGACTCAATCGCGACATCTGTGCCCGAGCCAATCGCAATTCCCACGTCTGCTTGCACCAAAGCTGGCGCGTCGTTGATGCCGTCTCCCACCATTGCCACGAACTTGCCTTCTGTTTGCAGGCGTTTTACTTCGTCTGCCTTATTGCCCGGCAATACTTCCGCGAGCACACGTGTCAGGCCGACTTGCTTAGCGATGGCATCTGCTGTTTTCTGATGATCGCCGGTAATCATCGCCACTTCAATCCCCATTGCTTGTAACTTACTAATCGCCGCTTGACTGCTAGCTTTCACCACGTCTGCCACGGCAATGATCCCGATCAATTCGCCGTCAGCTGCGACATACATCGGCGTTTTACCGATACTTGCAAGCACGTCTGACTCGATGGCCATTGCCCCAAGATCAATGGCAGAGTCGCGCATCAACCGCTTGTTTCCAACCAAAACATTTTTTCCTTTTACAACCGCCTCTATGCCGCATCCGGTAATCGCCTGGAAGTCGGTTACATCAAAAAATGCGACGTTTTTTTCTTGGGCTTTTTTCACAATGGCCTCGCCCAGTGGGTGCTCAGACCCCGCCTCAGCCGAAGCGGCTAGCTGTAACAATGTGTCCTCAGTGATCGACGTAGCGATCGGCAAAATATCCGTGACGACCGGCTTCCCCTCGGTAATCGTGCCCGTTTTGTCAAAGATAATCGTATTTAGCTTGTACGCCCCCTCGAGCGCCACGCCCGATTTGATCAAGATGCCGTTTTCAGCGCCCTTGCCAGTCCCCACCATTAAGGCGGTCGGGGTCGCCAGGCCTAGCGCACACGGGCAGGCGATGATGAGCACCGAGATAAAGACGATCATCGCGAGCTCAAAATCACCGGTTGCCACGTACCACGCCACCCCGGCGAAAATCGCAATCGCGCAGGCCACAGGAACGAAATAGCCCGTGACGATATCGGCGATTTGGGCGATCGGGGCTTTCGAGGCTGACGCGTTCTCGACGAGTTTGATGATCTGCGCTAAGGCGGTGTCATCACCTACTTTGGTCGCTTTGAACCCGATGAGCCCGTTTTTATTGATCGATGCGGCGTACACATCATCGCCGGCTTGCTTATCCACGGGCAAGCTTTCACCCGTTAGCATCGCTTCGTCGATGGCGGTGTGACCGCTGATGATCACCCCGTCGACGGGGATTTTCTCGCCCGGTTTCACGACGATGATATCACCGATTTCGACTTCGCTAATCGGCACTTCGACTTCTGCGCCATTTTGGATGATCGTCGCCGTTTTAGGTGCCAGTCCCATCAGCTTTTTGATCGCTTCGGACGTCTTTGATTTGCTGACTGCCTCAAGCGCGTTGCCTAACAGAATGAGGGTCACGATCACACCGGCGGTCTCAAGATATAAATTCATCACGAGGTGGTGATCGCCCCGGTAAATGAGCACGATGTTATAGAGACTGTAAAGTATCGCGGAAGTGGTCCCAATCGCCACTAGTGAATCCATATTAGGGCGTCGTTTCAAAAGCGCTTTAAACCCATTGGTGTAAAACGAGTAGCCTGCGATCACAATTGGCGTGGTTAGCGCGACTTGCACCCACAGATGAGCGTACGGGTTGTGATGCGGGTCAATCGCTTGTGGCACCGAGAGCGGGATAAAACCGAGCCCCATCATCGGCAGCATCGGCACCATCGACACATAAAAGAGCGGCAAGCAGAACAGGATCGACACCCACGTGCGGTACCAGAAAATTTTAAGCTCACGTGCTTTACGAGCAGCCAAATCATCCACGGCGCTACTCGTTTCGGCTGTTAAAACTTCAAAACCTAAGTCCGTTACAACCCGTTGCAAGTCAGCCAAACGGATTGTTTCCGGGTGATAGACCACCGTTGCCTTCTCCATCGCAAGATTCACGGCGACTTCTGCCACGCCATCCAGTTTAGCAAGGGCAACTTCTACCTTGCCCGTACAGCTAGCACAATTCATCCCTGCAATCGGAATGGTCGCGCGGCTATTCTTTTTTTCTTCGATCACCGTGAAGCCCAGCTCTTCGACGGTCTTTTTAATCTTCGTGAGCGAGATAAGCGTTGCGTCGAAGGCCACGCTCATCTTTTCCATTGCTAGATTGACACTGGCTGTACGGACGCCTTCTAAGCCGCTGACTGCTTTTTCAATTTTCCCCGAGCAAGACGCACAGCCCATGCCACCAATGCCGATTACGTATTTTTCCATCTCGCACCAACCTCTCCCTACCCCTCGGTGGGGGTGGTATGGCTATTATAACCGATTTTCGCGCTGAATGCAAGAAGAAAATAAAACACCCTGAGTCATTTGCCTAGGATGTTACGTTCATTTTCCCTATGTTCAATGGTATAAGGTGCTTATAGGGAAATTTTTCCCTAGATTCAACGATATGGGGCGCTCGTAGGGAAATTTTTCCCTAGATTCAATGATATGAGACGCTTATAGGGAAATTTCCCTAGCACATTAGGACAGTTAGTCAAATACCACCCGTAGCTCATCGTCCATCACTTCATCCACGACCAAATCCGTCACTGATCGAAATTCATAGCCTTCCTCGCGTAGCGTCACAACTAAATCTGCCATTGCTTCCGCGTTATCGCTAGACGTCGAATGAAGCAAAATGATCGCGCCCGGGTGCATCTTCCGCATCACTTGCTCGTGCGCATGTGCCCCGCCTTTTTGATCACCCACATGCCAATCCACATAAGCTAGCGACCACAACACCGTGTAATACCCCGCATCGCTTGCCCAATCTAGCACTTCTTGATTAAACCTGCCTTCCGGTGGTCGCAAATACTTATCCATCGCGACCCCCGTGATGTCATAAAATTTCGCTTCCGCACGGGTAAGCTCATCGAAAAATCGCTCTTGCGACACCGTCGTCAAATTCGGATGGTCGTAAGTGTGGTTTCCCACTAAATGACCCTCTTCCACCATGCGCAACACGAGCTCCGGCTCTTCTTCCATTAAATGCCCGGTCAAGAAAAACAGCGCCGGCACGTCCGCATCGCGTAACGCATCCAAAATCATCGGTAAATTCCCGTTCTCATACCCACAATCAAAGGTCAAATAAATCGCATTATCATCCGGATCCCCAATATAAAACGCATCGTTTTCCCTGATGATCGCATCGTATTCCGCACCGGGATGCGGCTGCACTTCGCCCTCACCTTTTCGCGGAATGCCCCAGCTCACGTCCTTCGCTTTCGCGACAAGCTGCGGACTCACCAGCAACCCAATGCCTAACAGCACATTCAAAACTTTCCATTTTGTCTTATTCAATTCAATCAACTCCCGTTATAGTGGATATTTTGACTAAATGTGACACACAATATACCTAGTAATTTATAAGGAGCGCAAAAACATGTCAACGTTCAAACAAGACCTGATCAATCAACTCAAAAAAAAAGAAATCCAGGCCATTCCGGAACTCGTGGCGTTTAATATCATGATGGCACTCATTCCCATGCTCATCATTTTTTTCCAAATTCTCGCCTTCTTATCCATCGAAACGACCCTGTTTGACGAGACCATTGCGCAGTATTTACCAGCTGAGCTCTATCAATTCATCATGGAATTCCTAGAAACCGCGTCGATCAATTTCAGCGCGCATCCGCTCCTCGTAGCGGTAACGCTCGTCACACTGACCTTAACCATTTCCAAAGGCGTTAACGGCATTTTCAAAGCCTTCCTCATCACATACGATTGTGCCGGCACCTCAGACTATAAAAACAGGCTCGCAGCTATTTTGGCTTTCTTTTTACTACTTGGTTTTGGTGCATTTGCAACCGCCTTTATTACGACGTCCCACATCCTGCTCGCCGATTTACCAACAGTCACCAAGACGGTCATCGAAATTGGGATTTTCGCGTTGGTCTGTTTCATATTCTTTCTCCTACTTTTCAAATTAGCCCCGAACAAAAACAAGCGTGTCAAAGCCATCCTGCCTGGCACAGTACTCGCCTCTGTGGGCTTCATCCTCACCACCACCGTCTTCACTTACTACGTCGATCGCCTCGCTAACTTCCACTTGATATACGGGACGTTATCGGTCATCATCATTTTACTCATGTGGCTATACCTACTCGGCTGGGTGATAAATATCGGGATTCAGGTGAATTATGTGCATGAAAAAAGCCACACGAGGGTGGCTTAACTTGTCTTAATGATGCACAACAACCGGCATGCCAATGAAAATCATACCGTATAACTCTCTTGCTGCTGCAAGTGGCAGATTGGTGCAGCCATGAGAACCGGTGCTGCGATATTGCGTCCCACCAAATCTTGGTTGCCTCACCATGTCATGAAGCCCGTAACCTGACCACGTGTAGCGCATCCAATAGTCAACTGGTATGTCGTAGATCGGCTCATCATCATCGTCGAGCCATGGTGCCACCAAATTCGTTCCAGGCAACATTTCTAAGATAGAGAAAACACCTTGTGTAGTCGGCGTCCCTTGTGGAATATGCTCTCTCCAACCTGGATATCCCGTTACAACCGGTGAGTCGAGCCTCACAACACCGTCAAAGATGGCCCACATATGCTGGTTCGTTAAATCAATCTGTATAAACGTATCGCCCCAATCGTGTGCACCGTGTGTAATGCCACGTTGCCAATAAATTGGCTCGCGACTGATCACTTCACCGTTACGAATATTCCCAAGCAAGGTAGTAAATTCTTCTCCTGAGTTTACAATCCAACCAAAGAACCCACCTGACACGGTGATTTCACGTCCGTCAACAGGTGATATAAACGTACGTGTAGCACCTGCACTAATCGGTGAATATCGTTCGAAAGCACCCGTATTAACGGTTCCGATAAATTCAACCAACCAAGCATTCACTAATTCCTCATCCAAAGTAACATTAAACTCATCGTCAATCGTCACCCATTGGGCAATTAATTCACGGTCAACCACCACTTCACGTCCAACCAAGTAAGTAATCTCAGCATCTAAGTAGCGATTGGCATTCTCAAACGCCTCGACAACCTCGGGTGAATCGGACAGAAATTCCGGTAAGAAAAAGATATCGGCATCTGTGGCTGTAAATTCATTAGACAGCATACTGATATACGCCTCAAGCACCTCTTGTAAAAGTTCAACATCCACAACGTTTCCATATTCATGCGGATGTAAAATCGCTTCGTTGTTTTCAATGACAACCGTTGCCGGTACGGCATCCGTTTGACCACCTGTCACGACATCAAGACTAGCGATGCGTGTATCCAGTAACGCTTGTTCAAACACAATGTCCACGGATACATCGATTTCCTGCTCGCGCATTAAACTCAATGGCCAAGCAAATGGGTTTTGTTCTTCTAATAGGTTTTCAATAGCACCACTAGCAATAAACTCAAGCCCAATATCAGCCGCATAAATGTTTTCAGCACTACCATTCTCCCCGTTAATCGTAATATAGAAATCGTTCGCTTGATTTTCAACAAATTCACGCGCGACCACCGCTTCTTGCTGAGAAAAGTCTTCGCCGTTTATTGTCGTATTGAAAAGAAAGCGATTCTGAAAATAAACTACGCCAACGATGTAGCCAATCAGTAAAACAGCTCCCGCTGCGCCAACACCGATGGCCCATTTTGGAGGGATCGCTTTTTTACCTTTTTTGTCACCCCCTGTGCTTTCGAATTCAAATTCTTTTTTTTCTTCACCCATTGTTCTCACCTACAAACAAATTAGTATCAATTCACATTATTGTAACACATATTATTTCAGTTTGCCACTATTATCCATAAAACTCGCCTAAAACTCGCGTAATCTTTTCGTTCCTTATACATAAAATTTATATTTCGACACAAAATACTATTATCGACAAAGAAAAGTGAGTGATTGTTTCTATGAACACAAAGATAAAAAACAACCTGCCAGCGGTTTCAGAATCGCTAACGCTTAATCTAAAAAAAATGAAGAGCGATTTCGGCGAAAGTAACGATTTGTTAATTCGAGAAGTCACCTTACAAGATACACACAGCACGAAAGCAGCGATCGTGGGCATCGACGGACTTATTGATGCCACGAACGCGCAAGATTTTGTGATTAAACTATTAACAGCTGACCTCGCCGGCGACTTGCCACGTAATGGCGATGCTATTTTTGACTTTCTTTTTGAATCGTGGATCAGTTTATTTGATGCGAACCAAGGCGAAAGTGTGCAAAGTTTATACGATAATATTTTAAACGGGCACGTCATTGTTCTCATTGATGGCGCTGCTCGGTTTATGATGTTTGACTGTAAAGGGTGGCAATCGCGTAGTATCACGATGCCAAGCACCGAAAAATCACTGTGGGGCCCGAAAGATAGTTTTGTCGAGACCATTCGCTTTAATACGGCAATGCTAAGAAGACGGATGCGCGATCCACGGTTGCGTTTTGATGCGCATCAAGTGGGCCACATGACGAAGACCGATGTCTTTGTCGCACACGTTGAAGGGTTAACAAACCCAGAATTTGTTCGCCTTGCTAATGAACGCATTAAAGCCATTGACATTGATACGATTGCCAATGCGTACGAATTAATCCAGCTGATCGAGGATAAGCACCACACCTTGCTACCGAGATTAATCGAAACGGAGCGACCGGATCGCGTGATGAAAGCTTTGTCGGAAGGGCAAGTGGCCATTTTTGTGGACGGCAGCCCGTATGCCATTCTCGGACCGTTTTTCTTCACGTCCGCTTTTTCAGCCATTGACGACTATTACAACTTACCGCTACTCGCATCCGTGAAGCGTGCCATGAGGTATTTAGCTTTTTTTGCTGTGATTCTCATTCCTGCGCTTTACGTCGCCGTGTCCACCTTTCACCAAGAAATGATCCCGACTCCCCTGTTGATCACCATCATTAATCAACGCTCAGCCAACCCGTTTTCAACCTTAGTAGAGATTTTGATTGTAACCATCCTGTTTGAGATTCTCCGTGAAGCGTCGCTGCGGAAACCTGATGCCATCGGTGATTCAATGACCATCGTTGGGTCTTTAATCATCGGTACGACCATCGTGGAGTCTGGCTTGGTTTCCTACATGGCCATTATCATCGGCTCTATCACAACGATCTCTTCTTTCTTGTTGTCAAGCTCGAGAATCAACGTTGCTGCTAGGCTGTACAAATTCGTCTTTTTGGCCATCGGCGCAACGCTCGGGTTCTACGGCATTACACTTGCTTTCATTATCCTCATTACCCATTTAGCTTCGTTAACTTCGTTTAACCAAGCCTACTTAGCACCAATGGCACCGTTTAATCTGAGTGACCAAAAAGATCAGTTGATCAAAATGCCGCTTTGGTGGATGAAGAAACGGCCAAAAATTTTTCAGCCGCTTGATACGGTCCGATCAAATTTAGAAAACACCGGAGGTGATCAGCATGCGAATTAACAAGAAATGGTTGCTCTTACCGCTTGTGATCGTCAGCTTAATCGCGCTAACCGGTTGCCTAGAGCGGGTCGAATTGAACAAGCTCGGAATTGTTGCGGGTCTTGCCATTGATACAACAGACGAGGGTTACACGCTAACCGCACAAATTCTGAACCCTTCTGCCATCTCGGGTGAAGCGCATAACGGGCTACCCATTTATAATTTAACAGCGGATGGCGAAAGCATTCACGAAGCCTATAAAAAAATCGATTTCCTTTCTTCTAGCGCTTTGTCGTTGTCGCATCTGAACGTTATTGTGATTAATGAAGACATCGCCAAAGCGGGGGTTGCACCGGTTCTCAATTTTGCTCTGCGTCGTGATGATATTAGACCCGATATTAACATTGTCGTGGCGAAAGACGCACATGCGAATGACATTTTGAACGTCGTCACAGCGTTAGATATGATTCCCGCTACCCAAATCAATGTTTCGAGTATGATCCCGACTCACACGGCACGACTTACCTCTTATAATCTATATGAAGTCGTTGACATGGTGAACTCAGACGCGATTAATGTCGTCTTAAATGCCGTGTCGATCCATCGGGAAGAAGATCGACTTGGTGAAAAGGTTGAAAGAAAAAATGGCACTGAAGGAACGACCACTCAGACTGGACAAACCGTTGATAACATTCTTGATATTACCGCGCCCGTGCAGCTACGCATCGAACATTTAGCCGTCTTTAATGGGGACAAGATGGTGGGGTTCATTGACGATGCTGAGGCACAATTGTACAACATGGTATTGGGCGATTATAAGCGGTATGACATTGTGACACAAATTGATGAAGATTACTACACGTCGCTCGGTGTCACAAAGATTAAATCGAAAATCACCACGGATTTAGAACATAATGAAGCGACCATCAAGTTTGAATTAAGTGGCATCATTTTAGAAAACACTTATCCGGTTGATTTCACGAACACGGAAAATTTAGATGCTATTAGTGACTATTTAAAACAGGAGTTTGAGGATGATATGAATGCGTTTGTAAACAAAGTTCAAACCGAACTAAAGTCTGATATTTTTGGAATCGGTGGGAAAGCTCACACGCAAGAGCACAAAGTATGGAAAGAAAAAGACGGCTATTGGTCAGAGCTGTTTCCAGAATTGACGATTCACGTTGAGGTGGAATTAGATATTAATAGTGTGGGGGAAATTGGAAATGTTACGTTATAGGGAAACCCGGTTTCTTTTCGAGAAGAGCCATCATAGAAAAAGGAGAAGTAAAAATCATGAATCATAACACTCGGTTACTTAGTTTAAATCAATTAACAACGCTCATTATGTTTTTTCTGATCGGAGGGTCTGCGTTATCCTCGACCGCTAGATACTCGGGGCAAAATGCTTGGATTGTGCTTCTTTTTGCTGGCTTCTTCGGCGGGATGTTTTTTACCCTCTATCATCGCATTAGTAAGATTCACCAATATAAAGGGTTGCCTGACATTTTGAAAGCAACGTTCGGGAAATTTTTCGGCACGGCTTTGCTGCTCGTTTATGCTTGCTTCTTCTTGTTCCGCACGATTTCTGTTGGGAATTATATGTCAAGCATGGCACAAGAGACGTTGATGTTCGGTGTGAATCATCGTGTTGTGATCGTCATGCTCATGATCACGGTCATTGTGAGTGCGTTGTACGGCTTAAATGTAATTGGGCGTTCGTCTGAAATTTTCTTATTTATTATGTTACTTTGCTTGATTCCCTTTTTACTAGCAATCTTTACGGCAAGCTTTAAAGTAGACAATCTCACACCTATTCTAGCCGAAGGGCTACCAGGGATCGCAGCGGATATCGCCCGAACCACCTTCTTTCCTTACGGAGAGTTGGTCGTGTTTTTGATGCTGTTTCCTTATATCATGCCAAAGGAAAGCAACCGCATTTTGAAGCGCAGTTACATTGCCATTGCGTTTTCGGTAATGTTAAGCATTGCCATTGATTTGACCACGGTGGCTTTGATTGGGTCGACCTTAACTTCAAATTTTGAATACTCGTTCTTTAATGCAATGCAGTTAGCAGGGATGAGTGGTTTCTTAGAACGCCTCGATCCGCTGGCCGTTGTTATTATGGTGGCGAGTGAATATTTTAAGTTAGTCATTTATTTCTTTGTGACGGTTCTTGCTTTCCAAGCCTTGAGTCACAAGTTTAACTTTAAAGTGACGCTTAGTATTTTGACGGTGGTGATTTTCTTTTTAGCACCTGTCGTTCAGCCACCTGAGACTAACTTTTTGATGAACACGATGCCCTTTAAAATCCTCCCGATTTTCGAGCTAGGCCTTCCTTTATTTATTTGGATCGTCAGTGAAATTCGATTTAGAAATAAAAAGCCTGAAGTTCCCCGCCAGACTACTGAGCGACTAAATCCCGGACCCATTTGAGTTCGGGGTTTTTATCGTTCATGTTTAATAAAAAAAACATCAAAGCCCGCTGTGCAACACCTGCTCTGCTTGTGAAAAAATTACCTATGAAGGTATTTTTTTTTATTTTGCGTATATATAAGGGTGGAGGTGCATGATATGCCAATTTATACTTATTTTTTCAGCTTTCTTCTCGGTGCTTCTGTGGCATCGTTTCTCAACGTTGTTGCTTATTCGGTGCCGATTGGTGCGAATTGGGCAATCCGGCGATCAGCGTGTGTTCATTGCCAAGCTCATTTAACAGCTCGCGAGCTGATCCCCATCTTTTCTTACCTTGCCCAGAAAGGGCGCTGCCGATCGTGCTCGGTTAACATTTCCCTGGTTTATCCTTTGATCGAGTTGGCAGGGGGACTCCTGTTCATCATCCCGCTGATTCTTTTAGATCAGATCGATGGTCAGCAATTAGCTCACACTTGGCTCTTCTTTTCGCTATTAATCACCGTCACACTCACCGATCTTTATTATGGGCTGATTCCCAACAAAATCTTGGCTGTGTTTGGTGCGCTATTATTTATGGTTGATCCAAGTATTTTTGCTGCTGTTATGGGGTTGGCGTTGTTTTTGGTAGCTGCGTTGCTGGGGCGGTGGTTGTTTGGGCAGGAGACTGTGGGAGGGGGTGATGTGAAATGCTATTTTGTGATCGGGTTGGCGTTGGATGTGCGGGCGTTGTTGGTGTCGGTGGTGATTTCGTGCGGGTTGGCACTGGGATACGTGTTGTTCGTTGCAGAGGATCGACGTGAGCCTGTTAAATTCGCCCCTTTTATCGCACTGGGAGCGATTATGACGATGATTGCGTTGGGGATTTAGGGGATGGGCGGACTGACCTTCACTTTTCACGAGATTTACTCAATTTTGTGACGGTTTTGGCTAGCAAGCAGGGGTAAACCTTCACTTTTTCGCGAGATTCACTTGATTTTATGACGGTTTTAGTTAGCAGGCGGTGACAAACCTTCACTTTTTCATGAGGTTTACTTGATTTTGTGACGGTTCAACAAATTAATGAATGAAAGGTGTGTTAATGATGAATAATTTGAAAACTAAATTAAATAACGACAAGAATCTCCTAGAATCAATGATTAAAGAGCTCAATTCCTTACCAGCTGGTGCATTAGTGAAACGCGGAACCCTCTATACGCATAGAAAGAATGGCACAGAGGTTGGTATAACAAAAAACACAGAACGTCTCCAGCAGCTGTGTCGTCAAAAACTTCTTTTCACTCTAGAAAAGCAATTAAAAAATAACATTCCAGTCCTCGAACAGGCAGCCAAAAAGTGCAATTTCCCTTCGTTCAAAGAAATCATCGCTTCTCTTTCCAAAACTTATCAAAATCTGCCGATATCATATTTCTACCACCCCAATGTAGCGAAATGGCTGGCGCTGCCTCACAAGAAAAATCCGTATCCGATGGGCGATCTGACATACCGGACAAACAATGGCGTACTCGTCAGATCAAAATCGGACTTGTTCATCGCCAATCTGCTTGAAGAGTACGGCATTCCTTATCTTTACGAAGTGGCTTTAACGCTGGGAGGCCAAACGAGGTATCCCGACTTCATAATCATGCATCCGATTACCGGCGAAATCATCATCTGGGAACATTTCGGTGCCCTCCACAAGCCAGAATATGAAAGGAAAATGACTGAAAAAATGACCCTATATCTCAAGCACGGCTACGTCCCTTTTGAAACCCTCTTCTACACCTTCGAATTTGATATCGGGAGCCCTGAACGCCTGCGAAACTTAGTCAAACAATTGATGCAACTTTAATTGATGCAAAAAAAATCAGGATAGAGCCGACGAAAACGCTCGCGATCCTGATTTTCAATTTCAGCAAATGGCCGATGCACCAATGACGCAGCTACCTTGACATTAAACCTTCAGTAAACCACGATTTCTTGTAGTTTAACGAGCATTTCGATACGATTCGATACCTAAACCTTCGGTAAATCACGATTTCTTGTAGTTTACCGATTTTTCTCCACTTCACACATCCAAATCACCGTCGAACTCATTCATCAATTTCTCTTTTTCCACCCGGGATTTCTTCCGCAACAGCCGCTCGCACTTCAAAGCATCAGATCGTGATTCACATTCAACGTAATAAACCAGCCGCACTGGCCGCCGACCGCGCGTATACTTCGCCGCTTTCGGAGATTCGTTATGCTCACGAACCCGACGACCTACTTCGGTCGAATAACCCATATAAAACGTCCCGTCACTACATTGCAACATATAGACAAAGTGCTTCACGGCTGTTTTGACTTTTACGTCCGCGTCCGTGCTCATACCTGCCACACCCGCGCTCACGCTCACTGCCTTCACCGCTTTCTCATCCACACCAGCCATCACACTTTCAATGCCTCAAGCTCTTCCGAAGAAAACTGATACTTCTGCGTACAGAAATGACAAACCGCCTCTGCACCACCGTCTTCTTTGATCATCTCATCGAGTTCCGCATTCCCTAAAGAAATCAGACCCGCTTTGAACTTCTCTTTATCGCACGAACATTTAAATGCCAGCGGCACCGTCTCCAAAACCTTATAATTGCCAGCCCCCACTAACTCTGCAATCATATCCTCCGGCGTCATCCCGTCCGCAATCATATCCGAAACCGGCCTTATCGTAGCCAAAGACTTCTCAACCCGCCTAATCGCTTCTTCACTCGCACCTGGCAGAACCTGAACAATGAAACCACCAGCCGCGACGACCTCATTGTCAGGATTCACTAACACGCCTAGGCCCACCGCTGACGGAGTTTGTTCGGATTGCGTGAAATAATAGGTGAAATCATCGCCAATTTCGCCAGTCTGCAAAGGAACCTGTCCCGTGAAATAATCTTTTAACCCGAGATCTTTGGTTACAAATAATTCACCTGCGACACCAACCGCCATGCCCACGTTTAACTTTCCTGAGTCGTACTGAAAATGAACGCGCGGATTGGCTGCGTAACCACGAACCGAACCGTGCGCATCGGCATCGGCAATGATCCAGCCGATCGGACCGCCCCCGTTAATGCGTACCGTTACTTTCTCGCGCCCTTTGAGCATACTCCCCATCATCGCCGTTGCCGTCAACGTACGACCCAATGCAGCTGCCGCCGTCGGATAAGCACCGACTAGCTGACTTGCTTCGTTTACCAACCCAGTCGTTCGCGCCGCATAAATACGAAGCTCACCACCGAAAGCCAGTGATTTTGCTAAAACATCGTTGTTCATAACATCCCTACTCCTCTAATACTCAAAAACAACCCCGCAAGGAGTTGCTTTCGATTTATTCGCTATCTTGTCGATCTGAAATCATCTCTTCTTTCACACGACGGTACTCTTCTTTAATCGCATCACGTTCTTCAACGCTTAGATCGCTCGCTTTTCCATAGTTAGTAGCCTCTAAACGACCCTTTTCACTAAGCTCATCAATTTGCTCTTTCGTTAACGTTTCCTCTACAAGTAACGTTTCAGCAATCAACGTCATCAACGCCGTGTTCTCCGTTAAGATGCGACGCGTTTGCTCGTAACACTCGTTAATGATCTCCGCCACAGCCTCGTCAATCTTAAGTGCTAGGTTATCAGAGAAATTGCGTGGCGGTTGACTATAATCACGACCTAAGAACACGTTAGCACTACGCTGTTCAAACTGAATCGGACCAAGCTTACTCATCCCGTACACCGCAACCATGTCACGCGCAATCCGTGCCACCGACTGGAAATCAGCCCCAGCACCGGTACTAATCTCACCAAACGTCAGCTCCTCCGCCACACGCCCGCCGAGATAAACCATAATACTGTTAATCATATCTTGTTTCGTCTTCAAGAACTTCTCTTCTTCCGGAAGTAGCAACGCATACCCACCAGCTTCACCGCGTGGAATAATCGTTACCTTCTGAACAACTTCAGAATTTTCAAGTTTCAAACCAACCACTGCATGCCCCGCTTCGTGATAAGCAATCGTCTTACGCTCCTGCGCTGAGAACACCTTCGACTTCTTAGCAGGCCCCATTAACACACGATCGCTTGCTTCGTCGATGTCTGGCATCTCAATTTGCTTCCGGTTATCACGTGCTGCTAATAATGCCGCCTCGTTTAACAAGTTTTCAATGTCCGCCCCACTAAAGCCAGGCGTTCTGCGCGCCACATCGGCTAAAGTGACACTTGGCGCCAACTTCTTATTACGCGCATGGATTTTTAAGATTTCTTCACGACCCTTTACATCAGGCAATCCCACGATGACTTTACGGTCAAATCGGCCTGGACGCAAGAGCGCCGGATCCAACACGTCTGCACGGTTGGTCGCTGCCATAATGACAATCCCAGAATTCGGACCAAACCCGTCCATTTCGATCAGTAGTTGGTTTAACGTTTGCTCGCGCTCATCGTTTCCACCACCCATACCAGCACCACGCTGACGTCCAACCGCATCAATCTCATCGATAAACACGATACACGGCGCGGTCTTCTTCGCCACGGCAAACATATCACGCACACGCGAAGCACCAACACCGACAAACATCTCAACAAAATCAGAACCAGAAATCGAATAAAACGGCACACCGGCTTCACCCGCAACGGCACGCGCCAATAACGTCTTACCCGTACCCGGAGGTCCGGTTAACAAGATCCCTTTCGGAATACGTGCCCCCATGTCCTGATACTTCTTCGGACGTTTCAAGAAATCAACAATTTCAACAAGCTCTTCTTTTTCTTCATCGTTCCCCGCTACGTCATTAAACGAAACACCTTCTTGCTTCGACAACTGCGCCCGGTTATTTCCGAAATTAAACGCCTTGTTATTCCCGCGCTGCGCTGAACGCATCATCGTCAAAATAATGGCAAAGATCACCACCATGGCACCGATGTATAAAAACGTCGTCCACGGCGCGGTCGGTAACGCAACGACGCCCCAATCAACGTCATGCTCAATCGCTAAATTCGTGATGAGATCGACGTGAGGCACGTTATACACGTTCAAAACAAATTCAATTTCATCGGCTGTCCCTTCGTTCATCACACCACTAAGACGCGAAATCTCCGTGTTGTTTTCACCGCTAATGGGGCGAATCGCAAACTCCTCAATATCACCGTCTTCCATGTGTGAAATGAACTCATTGATAGTCAAAACAACGGTCTCAACACGACTAGTCGCACCCATGTTATTCTGGAAAAACAACCACAATCCAATCGACATGATCAACATCATCACATAAGGCGCAACGTTGCGCGGGCCCATCACAGGTCCTCCGCCACCACCTCTATTCTGATTGTTATGGTTATTTCTCGGATTTCTATTATCCATCTAAATCAAATCCTCTCTTACACGCAACACTTGCTTCTTAAATTTACAACTTACTGTTATTTCTCAAACACGATCCAAACACCCTCGCTCGCATCCGCTTCCTCTTTACAAAAAGGCGATTTCTTCAAGCCAGGCACCCATAGCACCACGTCTTCGGCATCCACAATCACCGGCCAAGCGTCACGCTGATCAATCGGAACTTTCGCATCGATCATCACCCGCGAAACTTTGGCATGCCCGGCTTGATTCATAAGCTGAATGCGATCCCCAGCGCGCCGGTTCCTCACCTTTAAAGGCAGACTTTTTTTATTATAACATAAATAGGTCACTTGTGCTTCTTTTTTTTTCACTTTTTCGCATTCCCGATCAAACACGATCACCTTTTCACCAGTAGGTAAGATCACGGGTTCATCCATCGCAAGCTCAAACTCGTAATCACCCACTGGTTCGACCTGCTTACGTAACACATAAAAATCATCGTAATTTTTTTTTGCAACCCTACCAGCACCAACGTCCAGTTTCGCCGAAGCATGATCCTGATCAACAAACGCCAGCAAATCCATCAGCGCGCCTCTGCTAATACGCGGACACAATCGCTGTAGCAAGCGCCACCTTAAACTTGAATCAAGACTGCGAAGCCAGGACAATGACATCTTAAACGCACCTTCGGGTCTTTCCACATGATCGATGATCAGAGGAGCCATTTGTTTCAAAAAATAAACTTCATCCGCAATGGCCATATCACTCAAATAGCGCACATGATCAAGAACCTCCGGTGATTCGTCCAGCATAGCTGGCACCACATGATGGCGAATGCGATTACGCGTGTACACGTCCTCCTGATTGGTGACGTCCTCGCGCCAACGAACACCCACTTCGCACGCATAAGCGTACAGCTCCTCTTTCGATCGTTCAATCAAAGGACGAATCACTCGCAGATTGCCAACAAAGCCGTAAGGTTGCACACCGCTTAAACTCGCTGATGCCGTTGTTCCGCGCATTAGACGACTGAGGATCGTTTCTAAATGATCGTTCGCGTGATGCGCCGTTGCTACCACCTTCGTCTCATAGCGATTAGCCACGTCCTCGAAAAACAAATAACGTTGCTCACGGGCGTAAGCTTGAAAATTGCCAGCTTCTGTTTGCTTAGGCAACGCGGCTTCTTCATAAGGAAGACCATAAGCCGCTGCTGTGGCTCGCACAAGCTGAGCATCCTTGACTGAATCCTCTCTTTTTCCATGATCCATGTGCGCCACAACTAGCGTCACGTTCAACTGCTCCTTTAACTCATTTAGAAGATGCAAAAGAACCATCGAATCCACGCCACCCGAGGTAGCCACGACGATGGTATGGACGATGGTATGATGGTCAGTCATCATGTTGTATTTTTGAATGGTACTCATCACTTTATTTTTCATAAAACATAATATATCATCCCTATATAAATTATGTATGAACTAATCATCATCGTGCCGGTTTATAAACCGCCGCCACAATCATCATGTCATCGTTAATTTCACCGCGATTGCGCCTCACCGTGTAATCCAGTAAATCCTGCGAAATACGATCCATGCGATAGCCTGTGTTTTTCAGAATGCGCTTCTCAAACAGATTGCCTTCTGAAAACGTGTCCACAATCCCATCGCTACACATAATTATGATGTCCCCAATTTGCAAATCAATACTCATTTGATCGATTTCCGATGCCACGGTCGCGCCAATGGGCAATCCGGACATTTCGATGCGTCTCACCACTTCGTTTCGTAACAAAAATGTAGTCGTTGCGGCTTGCTTATAAAAATGCGCTTTCCTGTTTTCTTTGTCCACCAAACACAGGTCTAAACTGAAAAATCGCTCGTCCGTGTTGGCTTGTTGCTTTAATTCGGCTAACACACGGATGGCGTCTGTGACCGGCACATCAAAATTCAACATACATTTCAACACTTGCAACGCTAAACGGCTCTCTTCGCGCGCTAAGGCACCGTTTCCCATGCCATCACTGATCGCAATCATGGTCTTGCCGTTTTGAAAATTTTCATATAAATAGCTATCGCCTGAAACTTTACTACCGCCTTTGCCAACATAAGAGACCCCGTGCTCGAGTTTAAAGTTGCGCGAGGATAGCACGTCGATTTTCATGTTGCGGCTTCTCACTTTCCCAATGTTAATTTTTAATGCCTCGTTAAAAATCGCCTCTAATTCCTCTTTCAACTGACCGTTTAATAAAGACGGACTCGGTTTATTTACCATCAAACTCAGTTTCAATAGTCGTGGATACAAGCTTTTAATTTTTATGTCATTGGCTGAAATGCCCAGTTTTGCTAAACTCGTCTGAATTAGTTTGGCTTGCTGCTCCAGATCGTAGCGATCGTTTACCATTTCCTGCATCATTTTGTTTAGACAAAGCGTCACACTTTCAAACAACGTCGCGGTTTTAACAAACTTGCCGTCGCCGATAAATTCATTCATCGCTTTAATGAGTTGCTGCAAATTAACCAGTTGAACAAAAAAATGACTTAACATGTATTTATTTAGTTGGCCGCGCGAGGATGTCGCCCCTGGCCCGTCTTGTTTGGTAGTGAGCGAAGCTTTAACTTTTTCCGTGAATCCCATTGTCATTCCCCCATATAAAAATCCCGATGTGACAGACAGTATAACATCATTCACATGGGGATTTTGTCAGTTTATCGTGTTGAGGGGGATTTTTTTACTCTGTGATCCAATATGCTTGCCTAAAATCGTGCGTGCCTGTCTGAGCAGGTATGATGCCACCTAGCGATGTGCAAAGTGCGAGGTGTACGTCTGGGTGGTTGATTAAGAGCCACGGCAGTTCGTTTTGCAGGATTTCTTCGACTTCGCGGTACATGGTTAGGCGCGTTTCGGGTGTTGGTTCACGGCGAGCCGCGTCTAGGAGTTCGTCGATGCGCGGGTGGTTAAAAAAAGATAAGTTGCCTGATGCACCGAACATGTTTGAGTGAAACAGCGAGTATAACCCGTAATCCGCGTCGGCCGTGTCGGCGGTCCAACCGATGAAGAACAGATCGGTATCTCCGTTCATGACCGTTTCGAGAAAGACGGGCCATTCGAGCACTTCGATGCTGAGGTCGATGTTGATTTCAGCTAGTTGTTGTCTCAGGGTGAGTGCGAGGCCGGTTACTTCGAGTGCGTCGGTGCCGAGGGTGAGGGTAAGGGCTAGATTTTCGTGACCGGTTGCTTGCATGAGCTCGCTGGCGCGTTGTAAGTTTTGCTCGCGCGGTGCAATTTCGGGATGATGACCCCAAATACTTGGGGCGATGTGCGTGTGCGCTAATTGCCCGTTGCTAAGCAGTATTTCCGTGAAGATCGGCTGCCTGTCAACCGCGTAGTTGATGGCTTGGCGGATTCTGACGTCACTGAGGTAAGGGTGGGTTGTGTTCATGCCGATGTAATTGGTACGCAGGCCGGTGGTCGAGAGTAAGCTAAGGGTTTCGGTGGCGTTAATACGCGCGAAATTGTCGGGTAGCGGGGCTAAATCAACGTGAATCCCACCGGTTTCGAGTTCAATTTGACGCACAGCCGGTTCGGTGATGATGCGGAAAATGAGTTGCTCGATGGCTGGTGGTGTGCCGTGATATTCATCGAACCGGGTTAAGACGATCCGATCGCTAGCGATTTGCGAGTCGAATCGGAAAGGCCCGGTTCCAATTGGGTCGTCTGTTTCGTTCGACGCGCTCAAAATCCCCGCTGACGTATGCGCGAGGTGATACAAGAAAGGGGCGAACGGCTCGTAGGTTCCGATTCTAATTGTATAGTCGTTAATCACCTCGACTGTGCTAAGGTCAATCATTCCCAGAACCATCGAAACATTGGGAGATGCTTTTGCGCGACCCATAGTAAAGGCCACATCGGCTGCCGTAAAAGGCGCACCGTTGTGAAAGTAAACGTCTTCTCTTAGATGGAATTCCCACGTGCGTTCGTCAAGTTGATACCAACTGAGCGCCAATCCCGGTTGCAAACCCGCTTCGTCTTGGGTTATCAGCGTTTCATGGACGTGCAAAAGCACTTGGCGAGACGTGACCGTATTAACCCGGTGCAAATCCAGCGTCGCCACATCAGCCGGCAAGGCAATGACCAATGCGGCGTCTGCTGGTTGACGCTGATCGGTTGACACACAAGCCGTTAATGCCACGAGTGTCAGTAATGATAGGCTAATTAATATTTTTCTCATGCTACATAGCACCTCCTTTTTGAGCATAACTGCGAAACCCTCATACTTTCCGAGAAAATCACGGATTTTATGAGGGTTTGCGAGCGGGCTACTTGATAAACCTTCACTTTTTCCTGCGAAAACATGATTTTTGTGACGGTTTGAGACCGAACTCCTTGATAAACCTTCACTTTTTCCTGCGATATCAAGGGTTTTGTGACGGTCTCCGCTACCCGATCGCGAACATCAGCTCGGCTTCGCAGGCTAATTCGCCGTTTACGGTTGCCTTGGCCTGTCCGATCCCGATTGGTCCGCGTAGCTTTGTTATTTCGACTTCTAATTTCAGCACGTCGCCCGGGATTACTTTTCGTTTGAACCGGGCTTTGTTGATGCCGGCGAAATAAGCCGTCTTGCCTTTGAATGACCCTTGCGATAAGAGGGCGACAGCACCGGTTTGCGCGAGTGCCTCGATGATGAGGACACCCGGCATCACGTGTTCCTGTGGGAAATGACCGCAGAAAAACGGTTCGTTGGCGCTCACGCATTTTACACCAACCGCACGTTGTCCCGATGCTAATTCCTCGATTTGGTCGACGAGTAACATCGGGTAGCGATGCGGGATGATTTCTTGGATTTGATTACTATTTAAGATCATAGATGGATTAGCTCCTTTAACTTTATTGTTACCATTCTATGCAATTGCGAAGTACTATTCAGAATATCACGTATTTCATGAAAACAAGTGAATACGTGATAGTTTTTGCTTTTCGCAGTTGCCATTCAGATGGTCTAAAAATCACTGGCCTCCCATTTCTTAAAGATCACGCTGGCGTTATGTCCCCCGAAACCTAATGAATTGCTCATCGCATACCGCAGCTCCTCTGAGCGGCCAACGTTTGGCACGATATCGAGGTCACATGCCTCGTCCGCCACTTGGTGATTGAGGGTTGGCAAAACAAAACCATCTTCTAACGATTTTACCGTCAAAATCGCTTCGACGGCTCCGGCTGCGCCTAGCATGTGGCCGGTCATGCCTTTGGTTGAGCTCATGACCAATTCACGCGCGTGCTCACCGAAGGCAGCTTTTACTGCTAAGGTTTCTGTTTTATCGTTAAGCGGTGTTGAGGTGCCGTGTGCGTTGATGTAGTCGATCGCATCTGCCGAAATCTCGGCATCCGCCAACGCCATTGTCATCGCGCGCACTGCCCCTTCACCATCTTCTGCCGGTGCTGTGACGTGAAACGCGTCACACGTTGCCCCGTAGCCCACGACTTCGCCGTAAATTTTTGCCCCGCGAGCCTGTGCGTGTTCGAGCGATTCCAAGACTAAAATCCCAGCGCCCTCTCCCATCACAAAGCCGTTACGCTCGGCATCAAATGGCATCGAAGCGCGTGTTTTATCTGTGGCTTCGCTCACCGCGCGGATAATGCTAAACCCGGCGATGCCGAGCGGTGTAATCGAGGCTTCAGCGCCGCCCGTGATCATCACGTCTGCGCGACCTGCTTGGATGTGATGAAACGCGGTTCCAATCGCATCCGTCCCCGCTGCACACGCCGTTACAACCGTATGGCATTGCCCTTTTGCGCCTAAGTGGATCGCCACGTTCCCGGCTGCTAAGTTCGTCAGCACTTTCGGAATGAAATGCGGTGAAATACGGTTTGGTCCGGCTGCGACCAATTTATTGGCCGTCTCTTCGATGGTATAAAGGCCACCAATCCCGGAACTGACCGAGACGCCCATGCGCGTCTTGTCCACGTTCCCTTCGAGCGCTGAGTCATCGTACGCTTCTCTTGCTGCGACGAGGGCGAACTGGACGAAACGGTCCAATTTACGCACCTCTTGCTTCGTTAAGACGGTTGTCGCATCAAAATCTTTTGCTTCTGCTGCTAGTTTGACTTTAAAATCTGTGGTGTCAAACGCGGTGATTTCTGCGATGCCGCAGACCCCTTTTTTCGCATTGTCCCACATGGTTGCTACGTTGTTTCCGACTGGCGTTACCGCGCCAAGCCCTGTTATGACTACTCGTTTCACATTACCAATCCTCCGTCTATGTGAAATACTTGCCCTGTGATATAAGCCGCACGGTCACTCGCTAAAAAGCCGACCATGTTCGCGATGTCTTCCGGCGTTCCAAGGCGCTTTAAAGGCACCGTTTCCTGAATTTTCGCCTTCAAATCATCGCTTAACACATCCGTCATGTCCGTCGCGATAAACCCTGGTGCCACGGCGTTCACCTGAATGCCACGCGCGGCCAATTCCTTCGCCACCGTCTTCGTCAAACCAATCACACCCGCTTTACTCGCGGCGTAATTCGCCTGACCCGCATTCCCCGTCACACCCGACACCGACGTGATGTTCACGATTTTCCCGCTGCGCTTTTTAAACATCAACTTCGCCGCCGCTTTCGTTAAATAGAACACGCCCTTTAAATTCACATCAATTACATCATCAAAGTCCGCGTCCGACATGCGCAACATCAAATTATCGCGCGTAATCCCGGCGTTGTTCACCAGCACATCAATCGCACCAAACGTCGTGACAGTCGCTTTGATCAACGCCTCTACGTCTTCTTTATCCCCAATATTCGCTTGGAAGACAGCTGCCTTAACACCTAGCGCCTCACACTCCGCCTTCACTTCCAACGCCAACGCCTCGTTCCCCGCGTAATTAATCATCACATCAAACCCATCTGCCGCCAACTGCAACGCAATCGCACGCCCAATCCCCCGCGATGCCCCCGTTACCAGTGCTGTTTTATTCTCTGCCATCCTAACTTCCTCCTAACTGTTCTACCACGGACTGAATCCCAGCCACGTCTTCCACCTGATACAAATTCTTTTTTCTGTCAACCTTTTTGACAAAGCCGCTCAGCGTCTTCCCCGGCCCGATTTCCACGAAGTCTGTTACGCCTTCTTTTAGCATGAGCTGAATCGTCTCGTTAAACCTGACCGAAGATGAGACTTGTGCTTCCATTAAATCGACGATCCGTGCGTCTTGATACCGGCCCGTCTGGTTGAAAATCACGGGAATTTCTAACGCTTTAAACGCGACTTTCTCTAATTCATCGCGCAACTCACGACCGGCTTCTTTTAGTAGCGACGTATGAAACGCCCCGCTCACATTCAAAGCTACGACCTTCCTTGCGCCACGTGCTACCGCGAGTTCAGAAGCCTTCTGCACCGCAGCGACCTCCCCGCCGATGACCAGCTGACCCGGGCAGTTATCATTCGCAATTTCAACGATCCCGGCATCACTCGCCTCTTGGCAAACGGCCTCTAAATCCGCCGCCTCCAATCCGAGCACCGCGGCCATCGTGCTAGTACCGGCCGGCAACGCCGAAGCCATGATCTGCCCACGCTTGCGCACAAGCTGAACCGCCTCGCTCGCAGAGAGCGCCCCACCGGCTACCAGTGCCGCGTATTCCCCGAGGCTCAGGCCAGCTACGAGATCTGCTTTCATACCGTGACTTTCAAGCACGTTTAAGATCATTAATTCCACCGCCACTAAGCAAGCCTGTGTATACGCCGTCTGCGATAATTGCTCGATCGGACCGTCAAAACACAACGTCTTCATATCAAAGTCGACCAACTCAGACATCTGGTCGAAAAACACACGCGCGTTGTCATACGTTTCGTAAATTTCCTTGCCCATGCCCACGATTTGCGCGCCTTGGCCTGGGAATAAAAAAGCTGTTTTACCCATTGATTAAGCCTCCCATATGGAGCGCGTATTCGTGCATCAACTCGTCCATCAGCGATTTCACGCTGCGGATGTCCGTGATGCGCCACCCGTTTGTTCCCGTGAAAATCAGCCCTTCATCGGCCTTTCCAGTCACCGCATTAATCAGCGCCTCGCTAATGCAGTACGGCGTTTCTTTCGGGTGACACGTCTGCAAGCAGTTTATGCACCAATTCGGTGCCACACGGCCCTCGGCCACCCGCTTTGTAAACGGGTTATTAATCGCACGGCCCGGCAAACCCGCAGGGCTTTTCGTCAAAATAATATCCGCCTCGCTCGCTTGGAGGAACTGCGCCTTGTACTCATCGCTCGCATCGCATTCGTGCGTCCCAATAAAACGCGTCCCCATTTGCACACCCGTTGCACCCGCCTTCACATATTCGGCGATATCGCGCCCGGTATAAATCCCACCGGCCACAAAAATCGGAATCGCCCGGGCCGCTTTTTCGGCAAAAGGTTGAAGGGCCTCTTTAACATCCGCTAAAATTTCTTTCAGTGATTTATGGCTACCTTCAGCCAATTCTTCCTGTGAAAATCCAAGATGGCCACCCGCATCCGGGCCTTCTACAACAACAAAGTCAGGTAATACCTCGTGCTTTCGAAGCCAAGAACGACAAATCACCGTCGCCGCACGCCCACTTGAAACAATCGGAGCAATCGCCACGCCACTGCCTTTCACGAGCGCCGGCAATTCCAACGGCAAACCCGCACCAGAAACAATCGCATCCACCTTGCTTTTCACCGCTTGCTTCACTGATTCCACATACGTCGAACTTGCCACCATAATGTTCACCGCCAACACCCCGCGCCCTTTCGCCATTTCCCGGGCTTTTTTAATCTCAGCCGCAAATTGCTCCAGGTTAGCAGTCAATGACTTCTTACGAAATTCCGCCCGCATAAACCCCGGGTTCGCCGCCGAAATCGTGCCCATCCCACCTTGCGCCATCACAGCACCAGCTAGGTTGCCAAGCGAAACCCCAACGCCCATCCCCCCTTGAATAATCGGCACTTCTAATATCTTATCCTTTATTGCAAGTAAGCTCATTCCTGATTACCTCCTGACTAACTTTAACGATTAGGAAATGCTAACACAACAGAGATTACCTACTTTCCCGATATAGCCTATCATCTAGGTAGTTTTCTACCTACTTTCTCGGTATAACCTGTCATCTAGGTAGTTTTCTACCTATTTCTTCGCTATAGCCTACCATCTAGGTATTATTATTCTCAATAATGTTTGATATCGCAATGACCTAACTTTAACTACGCTCTATTATAAACGATATTAGTTTGATTGTCAAATAATTCTTATAATCAAATTATTCGCCCAATCAAAATGATTTTACTCGAATAAAAAAGAACGTCCCTCACCGTTCTTATTCTTTTTCAGACACTGCCTAGTTAGCTTACCCACCCCAAGGACCTCTTATAGCCGGTAAAATCCATGCAATTAAGCGTGAGAGGATAAAACCAAATGCTGCTGAAGCTGCTATTAACAGCATTTTTTGATACGTTCGTTTTCCTGATTCTCTAATTTTTGTAATTTCATCAAGTGTTTCACCTTTAGTAAAGGCAACAATTTCACGATACGTTTGCACATCATATTGACATTTAATCTTTTCAATCCTATACCCAAAATAGAGCGACACAGCAAATAGCATCGCACAGACTACCAAGCCGATGATTGACGCTAAATAAAACGATATCGGTATACCAACTATCGTCAACACAACCCCGATTGTCATTAAACAACTATACCTTTTCATTTCTGAAATATCACTTTTTTCAATAATTTCAGCCATTTCTTTCACATCTCCTTTGACCAACTCGTCAATTGTGATTTCAAAAGCGTTAGCCAAAAGCACCAAGCTATGGACATCAGGGTAGGTTTTGCCATTTTCCCAACTTGAGATCGTCTGCCTAGACACGTATACTTTTTCCGCTAATTCTTCCTGTGATAAATTCACGAGTGACCGTTGTTCTTTAATTATTTTACTAATATTCATTCATTTGTCCTCCTGTGAATTTATGATAGATTAGCTTAAGTTATTTTGCTATCAAAGCACTTCGACATCGGGCAAAATGGCATGTCAAAATGTCTTTACATGGCTAATATTCGGGTGTTCCTTTGTCATCGGTTTTCAGTTATAGGTTTTGTTTTTTCAAAGCTAAACTTTCTATTTTTCTAATTTCAGCTAAATAGTCGCGTTCAACTTGGCTTAATGCTTTTGCCTGATATTTTTTATACTCATCGATCGCTTTTTCATCAGCTTCTTGTTTTGTTCGTTTGCCATGTCCTAATAGAACATCTTCCCCTGTTGCAACTAAAATGCGGTTTACATGTTCAATCCAGTCTTGCATGGTCATCATTATTTCTCGTGATGCTTGACGTTCGGCAAAGTCCAAATATCCAGATACTAACTGATTCAAACTTTTAAGTTCTTTTTCAGTTAAATAGTTTTTTCCGATTTTCGCTTCGGTTAATGTTGGTAATTCTCCTTTGAATGTGGTCAATCCCATAAATTCTTTTTCACTATCCACTCTGTTATAAATTAACTCGGCAGCGGTTTGTTTATGAATAGCAAAGTGCATTTTGTTTTGCACAGTTGCAAAAAATTGCTTTGCTTCTAGTGAATCTTTGTTGTAGTCACTACTAGTTTGAAATAAGTCTAAAATTTGACGATAGAATACTTTTTCACTAGAACGAATATCACGGATACGCTCTAGTAGCTCTTTAAAGTAGCCACCGCCCCCAAGATTTTTCAAACGTTCATCGTCCATGGTAAATCCTTTTTGGATATATTCATGAATTCTTTTCGTTGCCCATTGCCGAAATTGTGTCCCGCGGATAGATTTGACACGGTAGCCGACTGAAATGATGACGTCAAGGTTGTAATAAGTAACATCTCTGGTCTGAGTTTTAGCTTCAATTGCACCGTGCTTAGTGGTTGTTGCAATTTTTGCAACAACCACTTCTTTCTCAAGTTCTCCTTCCACAAAAACATTTTTAATATGCCTTGAAATGGTTGACTTATCACGCTCAAAGAGCTCTGCCATTTGTTCAAGACTGAGCCAGGTTGTTTCTCCATCGAAACGAACATCAACTGCAATTTGCTCGTCTATCGTTTTAAATATTATCATTTGGTCATTTGATATCTTGCTCATTTTTTTGCTCCAATCTACTGCATTTATTTTCTCGCGCCACTGGTGCGAATTTTTTATCATCGACGTAAGTGTCATAAACATACACTTCTCCATTATACCAGAAACCTTCTGTTTTTACACTAGTAATCACGACATTGCATCATGTTTTTATACCACAACTCATACTACTTCCAACTAAAAAATAGTCGCCCATCCGAAGATTGACAACTATCCCATTCGTTTTTTCAACTGCTCAAATTCTGCTTCCGCCTCGGCAAAGAGCCCTTCAATAATGGCCTTCGCTGGCTTAATTTCATCAATCATTCCTGCGACCTGCCCGATCATGACTGACCCGTTATCCATGTCCCCGTCAAACACCGCCTTACGCAATGCGCCCAGGGTTAAATGTTCGAGCTCTTCTCGCGTCTTCCCTGAATTTTCAAGGGTTGAGTACTCACGCGCCATCTTGTTTTTATAAATCCGAACCGGCACACCCACGGCACGCCCGGTCACAATCGTTGAGGTATCTTTCGCTTTGAGCACCGTGTTTTTATAATTCTCGTGAATCTCGCATTCCTCGGCTGCTAGTAAGCACGTTCCGACTTGCACACCGACAGCGCCAAGGGCATAAGCCGCGAGCAGCTGTGCACCCGAAGCAACGCCACCTGCCGCAACAACCGGAATCTTCACCGCACGGACGACCTGTGGCACCAATGCCATCGTCGTCAATTCCCCGACGTGCCCGCCCGCTTCCGTTCCTTCCACGATGACAAAATCAGCCCCGGCTTTCGCCACCCGCTTCGCTAAAGCCACACTCGGCACAACCGGTGCCACTAGGATGCCCGCTTCCTTAAAGGCCGGAATAAACGGCCCCGGATTCCCCGCACCCGTTGTTACCACCTTCACGTGATCCTTGTACTTAACGATCACAGCCACCATGTCCGCACAATGCGGGTTCATCAACATCAAATTCACACCGAACGGCTTGTCCGTTAATTGCGTACACTCGGCCAACGCCTGCTCTAAATCTGCCGGCAACATCGCACCCGCACCGATAATCCCAAGCGCACCGATGTTCGAAATCGTCGCCGCAAATTTAGCCGTGGCAATGTTTGCCATTGCGCCCTGAATCAGAGGATACTTAATACCTAATAATTCGTTTAATTTCATCTTCCACACCTACCATTCTATCAACATTGCCCCATAAGTCAGCCCCGCACCGAACCCGACCAGCATAACCTTCATCCCGCGCACAAGCAGTCCTTCGCGCTTCATCCGATCAAGCGTAATCGGAATGCTCGCAGCCGACGTGTTCCCGGTATCTGCGATCGTCGAGTAAAATTTCTCAACAGGCACCTTAAGTTTCTTCGCCACGTACTCCAAAATCCGACGGTTCGCCTGATGAAGCACGTAATAATCGACATCCTCGACCGACATCCCAGTTTCACTCAAAGCCGCATGCACCGACTCCCCCACCACACGAACCGCAAATTTAAATACGTCTTGCCCCTTCATATCCAAAAAGAAATCGCCTTGCGCCACCGCATACACCGGGTTATTCACCGCCACACCGCCAGACAAAAGCACATCGTCGCGATCCGGAATCGCCGTGCACGACCGATATAACACCCCAGACATCTCCGCCTGCTCAAGCACAACAGCGCCAGCGCCATCACCGAACAAGACACAGGTGTTACGGTCGTTCCAATCAACGATTTTCGACATCACTTCCGCCCCGATCACAAGCGCATGACGATACCCGTGCGCCTGCATCAAACTCACCGCCACGTCCAACGCATAAACAAAGCCCGTGCACGCCGCGTTCACATCAAACACCATAGCCTGGGAAATACCCAAACCTTTTAAAACCTGATGCGCAACCCCAGGGATAAAAACATCCGGCGTCGAGGTTGCCACAACGAGCAAATCAATCGTTGCCGCCGCGATACCAGCATCCGCCATCGCCACACGAGCCGCGCCAACCGCTAAGTCCGAGGTGTTCTCATCGGTGACAACGTGCCGACTACGAATCCCCGTGCGTGTGGCAATCCACTCATCGTTCGTGTCCACAAGCTGCGACAAATCGTCGTTTGACAACTTCGTCTCAGGCAAATAACTCCCGGTTCCTACTATTCTCATAAGCCCAGACTCCCGATTTTTTGAAATTTCGTATAGCGATGTTCCGCAATTTCATCCGCACTCAGCTGCGAGAGTTCTGTCAGCTTCGTTTGCAATAACTCTTTTAGTTCCGGCAAGAGATACTCAGGGTTCTCGTGCGCACCGCCAAGCGGCTCTTTCAAAATCTGTTCAATCACGCCAAGCGCAAGCAAATCATCTGCGGTCAGTTTCATTATCGCGGCCGCTTCTTTCGCACGACCGGCGTCTTTATACAAAATACTCGCAAAGCCTTCCGGTGACAGCACCGAATAAACGCTATGCTCTAACATCACGATGTGATTCGCGGCACTGATCGCCAGCGCCCCACCGGAACCGCCCTCACCGATCACGACCGCAATCACCGGCACACGCAAGCCCATAAAGCTCATCAAGCAACGCGCAATCGCCTCAGACTGACCGCGCTCCTCGGCACCAACACCCGGATAAGCCCCCGGCGTATCAATAAACGTGATAATCGGACGCCCGAACTTCTCCGCTTGCAACGCCAATCGCATCGCTTTGCGGTAACCCTCTGGGTGCGGCATCCCGAAATTCGTCGCGATGTTTTCTTCCGTGGTGGTCCCTTTTACATGACCGATCACCGTTACTGGCACCTCGCCCAGCAGCGCCACGCCGCCCACAATCGCCGCGTCATCGCCGTACAAACGATCCCCATGAAATTCAATAAAATCATCAAATAGTTGCTTAATATAAAACTTCGTATTCGGACGTTTCGCATGACGCGCTAAATAAACTTTGTCGTAAGCGTCCAATTCCTCGTACACCGCAGACGTCATTTCTTCAATCGCACGGGTGAGGTTTTCACGTAATTTTTTCATCCTCACGTCGTTTGCGTCTAAGCCGACTAACTGTTCACGTAACTGCTCAATTTGTTGTTCAATCCCTTTCAAATCCATCAGCGTCCACCTCCTAGGCCGTGCATCTTTGAAATGCGCGTTATCGTGCTAACCAATTCTTGGCGCGGCACAATCTGATCGATCAGCCCCTTTTCTAGCAAAAACTCCGCGGATTGGAACCCCTCTGGCAACACTTGCTGAATCGTCTGCTTAATCACGCGCGGCCCGGCAAAGCCGATCAGCGCTTCTGGCTCAGCCAGCATCACATCCGCCACCGTGGCAAATGACGCACTCACTCCGCCATAAGTCGGCGACGTTAACACCGAAAGGTATAACAATCCGGCGTCATGGTGTTTCTTAATGGCAGCGGTCGTTTTCGCCATTTGCATCAGCGATAAAATTCCCTCCTGCATCCGTGCACCGCCAGACGTTGAAACGATGATTAACGGTAGACCTGCCTTTGTGGCATGCTCGGTTAAGCGAACTAGTTTTTCACCGACGACCGTGCCCATACTCCCCATAAGGAAGTAGCTGTCCATGATGGCCATCGCATAGGCAAAACCGGCAATCTTTCCGACGCCACAGACCACCGCTTCTTTAGAGGTTTCCGCATCGGCTACTAATTCCGCTAACCGGTCTTGATAGCCCGGCATGTTGAGCGGGTCGCAGCTACTTAAATCCTTATCCATTTCTTCAAAGCTATTCTCATCAACTAACGAGGCTAACCGTTGGCGGGCGGTCATACGAAAATGGTGCCCACAATGTGTACAAACGAGGTTCGCTTCGCATAAATCTTCTTTTAAGATGTGGCTGTCGCATTTCGGGCACACTTCGAATAGGCCTTCCGGCACGTCGATTTCGCGCTCCGAAGCTGTCCGACTTCGCACAGAATCTTGAAACCCTTTAACCGCTTCTTTTCGTTCTTTAAAAAAATCAGTCATTTAGCTCACCTGCTTCCGCGAGTTCTTCTAAGAATGTGCCGACAAAACTCGTATCAAAATCGCCTTTCACATAATCCACGTGGTGCATCATGTAATAATGGAATTCGTTGTTGGTCGTAATGCCGTCGATAAATAGTTCTTCGAGGCAACGACGCATTTTTTTGATCGCTTCTAAACGGTTTTTCCCGTGCACGATCAGTTTTAAAATCATCGAATCGTAAAACGGTGATACCGTGTAATTCGGGTAAATCATCGTATCGATCCGTACACCAAAGCCACCCGGGAGAATCAGGTTTTCAATTTTCCCTGCCGATGGCATAAAGCCGTTCAGCGGGTCCTCCGCGTTAATGCGGCACTCGATCGCATAACCGTTTACTTTGACATCGTCTTGCGTAAACGACAGCTTTGCGCCCGCTGCCACTTTAATTTGCTCTTTAATCAAGTCGATCCCAGTGATCATTTCCGTGACCGGGTGCTCAACTTGAATGCGCGTGTTCATCTCGATAAAGTAGTAATTCTCGTCTTTATCGACGATAAATTCCAGCGTGCCGGCGTTGTTATACTTCGTGGCGCGTGCGAGCTTAAGCACATCAGCCGCCATCGCGGTTCTCGTTTTCTCGCTTAACCCACGACACGGCGCTTCTTCGATCATCTTCTGATGATTACGCTGAATCGAGCAATCGCGCTCGAATAAATGCACGACATTCCCGTGCGAATCGCCTATCACTTGGAACTCGATGTGCTTCGGATTCACCACGTATTTTTCTAAATACACGCTGTCATCGCCAAAGTTAGCCTTTGCTTCGCTTTTGGCCATGTTGAAGAGGTTGGCGAATGCTGCCTCTTCGTGCACCACGCGCATCCCTTTACCGCCACCGCC
Source organism: Turicibacter sp. (assembly GCA_009780245.1). GTDB lineage: Bacteria > Bacillota_I > Bacilli_A > MOL361 > Turicibacteraceae > WRKJ01. Next base: position 26,244 of record WRAJ01000008.1, on the reverse strand, counting down.
GTTTGTTGCTTTGATTAAAACCGGGTAGCCGATTTTTTCCGCCACTTCGAGGGCTTCATCCACACTGTCTAAATTTCCGTCACTACCGGGAACGACCGGGACGCCCGCCGCTATGGTGACCTGACGCGCACGGGATTTATTGCCCATTTCCTCGATCACATCCGCATCCGGCCCGATAAACACGAGCCCGCAATCCGTCACAAGACGCGCGAATTTCGGGTTTTCAGATAAAAATCCAAATCCCGGGTGAATCGCCTCTGCCTTTGTTAGCACCGCGGCTGAAATGACATTTTCCATGTTCAAATAACTGTTCACCGCAGCAGCCGGACCTACACAAATCGCCTCGTCTGCCAACTGAACGTGCAACGCCTCTTTATCCCCCGTCGAATAAATCGCCACCGTTGCGATGCCCATTTCCTTACACGCACGAATGATACGCACCGCAATTTCCCCGCGATTGGCAATCAATATTTTCTTAAACATCCTAATCACCTATCTCCATCAACACTTGGTCAAACTCCACCACGTCGCCATTCTCCACATGAATCGCCACAACCGTCCCCGACTTCGATGCCTTGATCTCATTCAGCACCTTCATCGCCTCTAAAATACACACCGTATCCCCCTCATTCACCTGCTGCCCCACCTTCACAAACGGCTGCGCATCTGGACTCGCCGCACGATAAAACACCCCAACTAAAGGTGCAGTGACATCCGTTGTAGACTTAGCAACTGCCTGTGTGACAACCTCCCCAACCGGCTGTTCAGTTGACGTTGCCACACCCTCACTCGCAACCGGCGCTGCTGGCGCCACAGCTGCAACCGGGCTAGCCACAGAAGCCGCGACCACCGTCTGCACCTCTTTCTTCTCTTTCTCTAACTTCAGCTCCACATCGCCGCTCACAAACTTCAACTTCGCCACCGACGATTGATCAAGCGCCTCAATCAACGCTTTAATTTCTTTGATTTCCATTTTCCTCACTCCCATTGTACTGTCGTTTTATCCTTTTGGAACGCTATTTCACGAAAAGGGATGATTTTTGTCCCATGAGCATGGCTATTTTTAAAAAATGGGGGTTTTTATCCCAATCCCTGTTTATTTCGCGAAAATGGCACCTTTCTTGTGCTCAAACCTTTCAGAAAAAGCTAGGTTGCCCTAGCCGTCTCAGTCTATCCTTGTTGTTTCGCTTCTAATAGTTTAACCATATCACCAATGGTTACGAAAGCTTGTGCTTCTTCGTCTTCGATTTTCACGTCAAACTCGTCTTCAAGTTCCATGATTAATTCAACTGCATCCAAAGAGTCGATGCCTAAGTCGTCTTTCAGGTTCGCCTCTAATGTGATTTCTGTCTCATCTAAGTTTAATGCCTCTGCGATTAACGGTTTAATTTGTTCTAACATACATGATCACTCCTAAATTGTTGATAGAGGTATTATAACTCAATTTAGTTTGATTGTCAAATAGTTTCAAACGACAAATTATTCGCAGTACCAAACTATTTGATTAGAATACTAACTTCACACTCCCCGCTTGGAGATGCAAAACCTCACCGCCTGCCTTTTGTACGACTAGCTTTCCTTCGTCATCCACGTCCAATACGTGTGCCTGAAACAACTCATTTCCATATGAAATTTCTACTTGTTGATTCAGCAGAAATAAATATTCGCGATAACGTTGCATGACTTCTTCTTTGCTTGATAGCTGGCTCGTTTTCAATAAGTAGCGAATGATTCGAATAATGAGTGTGGCTTTGATTTGGTCATGCGGATCGGCGATTTTGAGGGTTGTCACAATGTCTTTTAAAGCTTCTGGAAAGGTTGCTAGTTCGTTGGATACGTTTAGTCCGATGCCGATCACTAGCCAATCTGAGTCGACTTGTTTTTCGGTTAGGATACCGCCAACTTTACGCCCGTCTAAGAAAAGGTCGTTCACCCATTTAAGGGAAAGCTGCACATCCAAAACGTCAGCAACGGCTTCTCGCACAGCCACGGCGGTAAAAATCGTGGCTAAGTCGGGCTCTTTGAAATGCCAGTCGTTGACGTTGATAAGCAGCGAGAAGTAAATGCCGCCGGTTTCGGAGATGAAAGAACGTCCGTAAGTACCGCGCCCAGCCGATTGTCGGCGGGCAATAAATGCCGATCCATGTACGGGCTTCACTCGTATTTGTTGTTTGGCTAAGTCGTTAGTAGACGTTGTTTCTTCAAAGAAATGGAGCGTCGTAGCCGTACGTTCTGCTCCTAATTCACTTTTTAACTGTTGCTCAAATTTGCTTTTATCCACGTTGATCACCTTCAAGTTAATTTTTTCTATTGTACCATTCTTTGAAAAGAAAAACAAAAATCAAGTTAACCCTTATCCAAGAGTTAATCTTGATTTCTGCGACTTTTAATCGAATACAGCAGCCAAATAAAGATAAAGACTAGTGACATCCCTGCTACCAAAAGGATTCGCCAGTTGAAAGATTGAACAAGCACCTCAACGTTTTCAGCTATGACATTCGCTTCTTCGTAAGGAATTCGTCTGCCTCGCACAAGCAAGCGATGAGAATTAATACCGTAAGGCGTACACGTCACTAACGTGATTAAGTCTTCGTCGGCGACGTTGCGTAATTCACTGATCTCATGCGGTAAGACGACTTTAATCTGATCCACACGGTACATCATTCGTTTATCCAACACCGTCACAACGAAAATATCATCCAGATTCAATAATTCAAGATCGGTGAATAAACGAGACGAAGGAATCCCAGTGTGTCCCGTTAAAACGGCGTGCTTTCCTAGTTGTCCGATCGGGAAAGGCGTATTGGGAATGTGTCCCACACCTCTCATCAAAACCGCCTCGCCAGTGCCGTGAAAAATCGGGATTTGAATATCAATCGCCGGAATTTCAATTGCTCCCATCGCACCGTTCACGTTCAAGATCTCATAATAATCAGATGGTAATACCTGACCACTCCCTTGGACGAACGGATCCTCAATGTGGCTGCCCACAAGCGAAGCGTTGTAATGACGTGCTCTTTCGAAATGTTCCGCAATCGCATCCTCAGCGATGTCAGCGACTTCTTCGTGATAAACTTGAATAATACCCGCATGGCTGCGACTCGCTTGCCAGCTAGCCACATCCGGATAAATCATCAAGCCAGCGCCGATTAAGAATAAAATGACAATCGCGACGATGAGAAACGCATCGCTTTTTCGCTTTTTTCGTTTTGATGGCTTTGGTGCCTGACTAGTCATAACCTTGCTCACGACGACGGCGTTTGGCAATGAGGAACAGCGTAATCGCGCCACCTACTAATATCAAACCTCCGGCTGTGAATAACAATGTTCCGGCACCACCGGTCTCCGGTAACGTGAAACCATCATCAATCTCGTTCACCACTTGTACTTCAACAACGTGAGATCGTGCACCTGGTTGTACACTGATGGTCACTGGCATTGGTGTTGAAATGAGCGCAAATCCAGGAGGTGCTACCATTTCACGTAAATAAAACGTTCCAGCCGTTAAACCTGGCATGAAGATGTGCCCGTTTGCATCCGTTGTCATGCGACGATTGACACCAGCGCTATTCGGAAAGGCATATTCCGTTCCAGCTGCATCTAAGAATAATTCAAATTCTGCACCAGCTAAACGATCGTTATTGACGTCGACCTTTTCTACCTCAAGGGCAAATTGGGTAACCGTAGCCTCTGCAGTTAATGCCTCGTGTGTATGATAATAAAAACGAGCTGCGTTAGTAATTGGACCTAACTGATCGGCATTTTCTACTGTAGGCATAGCAACCCGCGTTTGGAACGTAAACCTTAAGATCCCATTTGGATGCGGTGCGGTTAATGCATGTTCTGCTAAATAATCAATTCCTTCGCTAATTTGAATATTCAACTCACCACCGACCATCGCAGCAGAAAAGACACTTGAAGGCAATGTCTGCGCCTCTGGTGTTGGTGTTCCTTCTACCTCTTCTAGTCGGTAATAAGTTCCTACTACACTATCAGGAATAAACGTCAAGCGCGGATCAAGCTCATCCCAAAATTCTATAATAGAAGCATTACCCACAAGTCGCGGAATGGCTACCTCAAACTCCCATGTAGCCACTAAATCACCTAAATCACTATCCCAAGCTAGGACACCGGTTTTGGTAAAGCTAATCGGGACATCTTCTTCTATTTTTGGGAAGACATCTACTTCATAAATCCATCCCGTTCCAGCTGCATCTCTTCTCGGAATCCCGACAATAAAAGGAGCAACGCGATCCTCTTCTGGTGTTATCGAATGCGTTCCTTCTTCAACCAAGAAGATACCGTGTGGCAAGTTAGGAAAATCTGCAACACCTAGTGTATTGGTCGAAACTGTTCGCGTATAACCATCAGGCAACGGAATCACAACAAAGTTGTTTGGATCCGTTAAGTCAGCCGTATTTCGATCAATATCATCTCTTAACCGTACCAATTGAATCGTATATGGAATTCCCGAAAGTGCCGTTCCCGATGTCAGGTCACTCGCTGTGGAACCAGCACGTCGATGAATCGTAATTCTTCCTGGAATATCAGGATCAACCCCACTTAAATTAGGTTGTGCCATAACGGGAAGGACAGCTTGCCCGAATAACAAACAGGCAATGGCGAATAGCCCTATCCTTTTTACTATTTTTCTATTCATTCTTAAAACTCCCCTTTAATAAAAATTGTATTCTCCCTAGATAGCGTACCCGTTAAAGCGTCATTTATTCGCATTTAGTTTCACATTTCGCCAAATTAACGATCGCGAGACTATCTTTTAAAACACTTATAGACATCATAAATACCTGAAGCGGATAGGCCAATTACCAACCCTTGTTGGATGCGGGATATAAACGCCAAATCTGCTTTCAAAACCAAGGATAAAATGATCGCAGCTCGGATATCTGTTACCACATCCGATAAGCATCCTCTTCGGCTGCACGAGCCATTTTCTCCATCGTACGACGGATATCTTCTTCTCCATTCCAAGTAATATTTGCGCCGTCGAACAGACCTGAGTAGCTATTATTAATGACACGATTATCATGTGACGAGTTCCCGCCATTGCTTACTGATGCAAGATTTAAACTTGGCCCCATGTTGATGATATCGTTGATATTCGGAAATTTCACTTTAGCTAGTTCGTTGCCGAGGTCGTACATACTATCCGTAGCGTAGCTACCGTACTTATCAATCCCCTCAGCCACCCCAGCTGGAATCTGACGCCCAATCTCCTCCTGCATCACACGTGACGGCGAGTTAATATTCAACGCCTGACGCATTGCAACCGTGATTTGATTAGCCATCCGACGAGCCGTGTTCATGACTTGGGCCTCACCGTTGAGTAAACCTTGGTTTAGACCACGCATCGTATCTAGACCAATAACTTGATACGAGCGTGAAGTTTGACTGAAAATACGCTCCATCGCAGTGGCTAACCTTCTAAGTGTGTCCGTTGCTCTATCCTGATCATCTCTAACACCGTTCACTAGACCAGCTACAACATTTCGACCCGATCTTTCAAATACTCTAGATGGTGAATTTTCTTGAAGGGTTTTTCTAAATGCTTTGATGAAAACATCACCAAATTGAACACTGGATTGCTCAACTTCTGGAAATGATGCTCGAATTCCACCGATAAAACCTGCCGTGACATTATCTACTGAACTTCGCATACTCGTTGCTAATGTAGTAATCGCACTCTCCACTTCACCACTAGCTTCTAAGATCCCTCGAGCCATCTCACGCGTCATCATACCACCAGGATTGGCAAAATCTGCCGCCGCAATACTTGCTCTTAGCGACTGTTCTGACTCTGGACCAAACCTGTTAAATAAGTCTTGAACCTCTTCAAGCTCTGTACCTATTGCTGTGCTCATAACACCTTCGATTTGTCCAGCATTTCTTGAGTATGCTGCATATAGCTGTCCTAATTGTTCATCTGATGAACTTGCGATTTCTGCCAACTGTGCCGGATTGTCTCTTGCCATTTCTTCTATAAAAGCCATAAACCCATCTGTTGCATTTTCACCAGCCCATTCATAAACTCTTGCTAGGTTTCGTCCCCATGCGTTTGTTTCATCGTAGTTGTGATTAAGGTTATTTATCATTTGATACAATGGTACTGCTGTTTCTTCACCCATTTTAGTTAGTGCATTCACTGAACCGTCTCGCAACCAATCGTATAAATCAACTAGGTCTGTAATGCTATCGCGTTGTGCATCAGTTAATTGATCCCACGAGACGATTTGTCGCCATGTGCCGTCGTATACAGCCTCAGCCATAATCACCATTGAATCTGTAATCTGTCCCTCTAATATTGCAATTTCTGTTGTTGCATCTTTTATGATTTCGTTGTAATCTACCATCTGATCTTCTAAATCGGATACGACAGCACTTGCTTCTTCGTATACAGCAATGGCATCGAAATGCATGTTAATCACTTCTACCCCTTCATCAGTGAGGTGTTGCATAGTAATATATAAATCGTTAACTGCTACACCTAATTCTTCTTTTGTTTCACATGCTTCATCTAGTACGTCATTTGCCTCGCGATGTGCTAATTCCAATCCACGAACAGCATCACTTGCTTGTTCTAAATCTTGATGACGCTCGATCATTCGCTCGATGTTTACTGACGATGTATCGATAGCTTCATTCATCTCGCTGTAGGCTATCATATTAGCTAGAGCCGATTCACTGTTTTCATCCAATGAACCAGTGGCTGCATCAAGGGCAATGGAAAAATCTCCTGTGCCTGAATTAAGAAAGTTCATTAGAAGCTGCAGGGCTCCTAGTTGTCCAACCGATCGTTCAGTTGCTTCTGACAAATCTCGCGTCATGTTAATCGCTGTTTGCATGACACCATTTCTTCGCCTGATAGCATCGATGTTTCGTTGGTGAGCTGCTCGATTTGCTTCTAGCTCACCTCTTAAATCTGCAAGTCTATCTTCTGTTTGCTCCACTGCTTCCTCGCTGGATGTTATCGCACTTATGAATCCCCATACTGCTCCAGCTACTGCGATCCAAGGCAATGCTTTTAAGGATAGGCCTAGAAGTTTTAGCTTACCTTTTTTGGCTATTAATCCTGTTTCAACACTCTTAAAGTGATTTGGTATTTCTGTGAGGTCCGCACTAAACAGTGCTAAAAGAGCGATGGTTGTACTGAGCCCTTGATCAAATCCTGAGAATAAGTTCGAATTCATTTCTGAAGTTACAGATTGTATTGCAGATTGACTATCATTTAATATACGATTTAATTGACTAAAGGTATCATTTAGATTCGAAATCACTTGATCAAATTCACGTATATCTCTTGAATCTATGTTAATGTCTATTTTTATTGTTTCCATTCAATCATCTCCTTTTCTTTTTTGTCTTTTTAGGTTACAATAAGTATGTTGCATAAATTTATTTGAGGTGATGTGTTATGTTTAAGAATCGTTTTAAATCTTTACATGCAGAGGAATTGCCCTCAGCTTTTCCTGATTCATTTGCTATTAAATATGAAATACTGAAAGATCAGCAAACCGGAATCCTGTACTGTCTTACTAAGGGTTTAGGCCAAGGAGCAATGGCAATGACTCCTTTGCTTGACGCAGATGGTAAGCCAATGATTGATAAATCTTTATAAAATTCAAATCTCTTAAAAGCCATTCTAGCACCCAATGCTAGAATTTAAAATCAATCTTTATTACCCTCTCATTAAAAGTTTGGGCATTGATTACTTACCTGTGGATTAATAAGTCAAAACAATGCGTATTTGCCTGTGAATTTCATGCAGATCATTCCTTTCTTTTGATATTTGTTACTATAAAGCCTTGGTGTTGCAGCACTGGGGCTTTTCATATTAACATGAGAGTTAAGAAACCGCTTCGTTGTTCTTAGCTGTCATGTTAATATGAATCGTGTATTTAAAGTTTGTGCTTTTCCCGTACGAGACGTTTACTTTTTACCGTCCATGTTTTACTGCTTTATTTAAATTTTCTTAGTGAATAATCTGAGGAAGCTTTTATCGTAAGCTAGAATAGCCTCTACTAATTAGCCACGGCAGAGCGTGTAATGTGACGTTTTTATAAAATTTCTTTTAAAAATTTTTTAATTCGCATCAATCTTTTGGTGACAATGTTTGGCTTTTGTTCCTTTTGGGTTACGTAGTCTTTTACTTGCATACCCATCAAACAAATGGCAATGATCATCTCTGCTTGGTCAGGCTTCAATAACTTTTTCACCTGTTCATTGGCTTTAAGATGTTTTTTTATCGCTTTCTTTTTTTGCTTGAGAAGGTGACACCCTCTACTTAATAGCCACGGGAGAGGGTGAAATGTCGGAATTTTTTTGAAACTTTTTGAAAAAAGTGTTTTCACTGTTTCTTCTCATAAAAATAATGTGATTTTCACACAAAAGCCGTCAAAGAAAATATGGTATCATTTTGACATTTTAAACAAGTGTATTCACGAACTCATCTTTCCCCTCTACTACCAATGCGAAGTGCTTTGCTAGTAAAATAAATTCAATCACAATGGTTATAATAAAAACAGTTATAACAGATAAAACATTAAAAACAAAAGGTGATTTTATGAACGTCAACAGCGAACTGCTTGGTAAAGAACAGGTCCACAAATTAATCATTAAATTCGGAAGCTTTGCGATTATCACGATGCTAGCAACCGGGGCGGTCAACGTCATCGGCACCTTGATTGTGTCCCGTGGCATTGACGTTTACGCCGTCGGCGCCATTGGGTTATTATTTCCCTTAATCACTGTCTATTTTGGTTTCTCTCAGCTTGTTGCGATTGGGGCGGCTTCTTACATCTCGCGCATGCTTGGGGCGGGGAAGAAAAAACAGGCTTTATCTGCCACCGCGATTGCATACGTTCTAACCTTGCTGATTTCGTTGTGCCTCATGGTTGGCACTTGGCTTTTCAAAGAACACATCCTCACGTTCCTCGGCGCAACGGGCCAGGCAAAAGTGCTCGCCCGTGCCTACTTAAACCTTTTCGTCTTTAGCATCCCCTTTACCGCCATGGTCTTACTCGCCAGTGCCATCTTCCGCGCGTACGGGAAAATCAAGCTCTCCATGCTCGTCATCCTCGTTGAATCCGGCCTGATTATCGCGCTGGATTACCTGTTTATTTTCGTCCTTGGAGCGGGTATTAGCAGCGTCGCCTTATCGCACCTGATCGCGGGCAGCTTCGCAGCCATCCTTGGCATGGCTTTACTGTTACAGATAGGTGGCGGCGAACAAGCTTTAACCTTCGATCTAACCATCATCAAAGGCCTGTTAAGCATCGGCATTTCCGCCTTGGGTCGTAGCCTCGCGAGCGCCACTTTCGCCTTGGTTTTAAACCGTATGATCAACCAACTAGGCGGAGACGATCCCATTGCTGCCCTGGGAACTGTGAATCGCATCGTGCTATTTTTAACCTTTGCGATTATGGGGATTAGCCAAGCCATGCAGCCCATTGTGAGTTATAATTTCACAGCCAAAAAAAGCACCCGGGTAAAGGATGCTTTGAAATATGGGCTGATCTATTCAAGTCTCATTGGTCTAAGCGGTTCACTCCTTGGGATTTTCTTTCCCAATCAAGTCGTCGGTATTTTTACCAACAATGCCGAGGTGTTAGATGATGCAGCTTTGATTTTCAATATGCAACTGGCCGTCTTCTTTTCTTTTGGCTTGCAAACGTTAGCCGCGACTTATTTCCAAGCGATCGGCAAAGCCTGGATGAGCTTCTTTTTATCGGTCTTTAAACCGCTGTTTATCTTAGTCCCATTAGTTTATTTATTGCCACGATATTTAGACGCCGATGTCTCTTCGGTGTGGTGGGCCTTCCCAATTTCAGATGTCGTTGCGACGGTTATTTGTCTATTGATTTTGCGGCGTGCAGTAAAGCAAATGCCTCAGCAACTAGCTGAGAAACCTCAGTGGCACCTTTTTCGTTGAAATGGGTGTTATCCGGCGCTCCGGTTTGATCGGCTGTGTCGTACCACGAGAACAACGATTTGGATGCTTCTTGGCCTAGGCGTTCGTATAGTTTTTTTGTCCTTGCCCCTATATCCAGCAAAGGCACGTCTAAAGTAGCAGCCAGTTCTTTCATCGCTTTTGGGTAGTCGCCTAGTGAGTTTTCAATCTTCCCCTGATCATTAAACGTTCGGCGCTGAACCGGTGTTAATAGCACGGGTTTTGCGCCTTTTTTGCGTGCTGTTTCAACGAACGTTCTGAGATTTTTTTGGTAATCATCAAACGGATAAGTGCCGCGGGTTAGGTCTTCTAATTTTTGGTCGTTGTGTCCGAACTGAATAAACAAGTAGTCGCCGGCTGCTAGAACGGCTGCTACTTTCTGCCAATGGCCTTCGCTTATATAGCTTTTTGTACTCCGACCGCTCTTGCCGCTATTCACGACTTGCCCCGTGGTGAATTGGTGAAACTGCCCTCCCCAACCGGACGTTTCCCTGTCCATCGTGGAGTCCCCGATGAGAAAAAATTTGTGATTCATAGTGATCGCCTACTTTCAACGTGTTGCCGCAATTTTATCATTTTTTATTAGAAATAATCAATCGTTAAGGGCCAAAATTTTACAAAAACTTTAAACTGGACGTACTATGTCATATTATGTGTGGTATAATGGTTTAGTTAGGTTCATACTAATGGATACGAAAGGAAAAGTAGGTAGCAAGATGAAGAATGAAATTGTGGTTAAAGGTGCACGAGAGCAGAATTTGAAGAACATTGATGTGACGATTCCGCGTAATCAGTTTGTTGTGATGACGGGCTTGTCGGGGTCAGGGAAGTCGTCGTTGGCGTTTGAGACGATTTATAAGGAAGGTCAGCGCCGTTATGTGGAGAGTTTATCGGCGTATGCGCGGCAGTTTTTGGGGAACATGGAAAAGCCGGACGTGGATTCGATTGAGGGGTTGTCGCCGGCGATTTCGATTGACCAGAAGACGACAAACCGGAATCCGCGCTCAACGGTGGGCACGGTGACGGAGATTTACGATTATTTGCGTTTGTTATTTGCGCGTGTGGGACGACCAATTTGTCCGACGCACGGCATTGAAATCACGGCAACCTCTGCGACACAGATGGTCAATCGTTTGTTGGATTACCCAGAGCGTACAAGGATGCAGATTTTAGCCCCGGTGGTGAGTGGGGCTAAGGGGACGCATGTGAAGGTCTTCGAGAAATTACGCAACGACGGGTATGTCCGCGTGCGCGTGAACGGTGAGAACTACGATTTGGAAGAAGTGCCAACGCTTGAGAAAAATAAAAAGCATTCGATTGAGGTCGTGATTGACCGGGTTGCGTTGAAAGAAGGGATTCGGACGCGTTTGTCGGATTCGATTGAGACGTCTTTGAAGCTTGGCGAAGGGAAAGTCATCGTCATTGTTGATGAGGAAGAGCTTGTTTTTAGTGAGCACTTTGCCTGCCCGCACTGTGATTTTTCAGTCGGCAAGTTACAACCGCGCATGTTTTCTTTCAACACGCCATTCGGGGCTTGTTCCTGCTGTAGTGGGCTTGGGGTTGAAAAAGAAATCGACATTGACATTGTGATTAAGGACCGTTCAAAGTCGATCAGCGAAGGCGCGATTAAAGGGTGGGACAATCCGCACGCTTATCAACGGAAAATGCTGGATACGACGTGTGCGCATTATGGGATTAGTTTGGAGAAGCCGTTTGACGATTTGACGAAAAAAGAACAGGACACGGTTTTGTACGGGAGCGACGATGAGATTTTCTTTAAGCTCGTTTCGGATTCGGGGCAAGTGCATGAGAAGGTGTCTTATTACGAGGGGGTTATCGGGAATTTAGAGCGCCGCCATTTGGAAACGACGTCGTCTTATATCCGGGATTGGATTGAGAGTATGATGTCGGAGCGGACTTGTCGTGAGTGTAAGGGGACGCGGCTTTCTGTAGAGGCTCGTTCAGTGAAGATTAACAGCATGAACATTGCTGATTTTACCGACATGTCAATTAAGGAAGCTTACTCAGCGACGGAGAACATGTCGTTGACGGAGAAGGAAAAGCAGATTGCGCATTTGGTTTCCAAGGAGATCAAGGAGCGCTTGTCGTTTTTGATTAACGTTGGGTTGGAATATTTGACGCTCGATCGTTCGGCGGGGACGTTGTCGGGTGGTGAATCGCAACGGATTCGTTTGGCGACGCAGATTGGCTCGCGTTTATCGGGGGTGTTGTACGTGTTGGATGAGCCGTCGATTGGCTTGCATCAGCGCGATAATAACCGCTTGATTGAGACGTTGAAGTCGATGCGTGATCTGGGGAATACGTTGATTGTTGTTGAGCACGACGAAGATACGATGCTCGCTTGCGATCATCTGATTGACATTGGGCCTCGGGCGGGTGTACAGGGTGGCGAAATTGTTTCTCAGGGAACGCCGGTTGAGGTGATGAACGACGATAACTCGATTACGGGACGCTACTTGGCAGGGAAGGAACAGATTTTCTTGCCGGACGAGCGCAAGGTTGGTAACGGTAACTTTGTTGAAGTGATCGGGGCAACCGAAAATAATTTAAAAAACGTTGATCTAAAGCTGCCGATGGGTGTGTTGAATGTGGTGAGCGGGGTTTCCGGTTCGGGGAAATCGACGTTGATTAATCAGGTCTTGTATGCAGCGATTGCCTCGAAATTGTATAAGGCGAAGGCGAAACCGGGGGCGCATAAGGCAGTTCGTGGGCTTGAGCACGTGGAGCGTATTGTTGACATCGATCAGTCTCCGATTGGGCGGACGCCGCGTTCGAATCCGGCGACTTATACGGGTGTCTTTGATGATATTCGCGATTTGTTTGCTTCGACGAACGAGGCAAAGCTGCGCGGTTATGCGAAAGGGCGTTTCTCGTTTAATGTGAAAGGCGGGCGCTGCGGGGCTTGTAGCGGTGACGGTGTGATTAAGATTGAGATGCATTTCTTGCCGGACGTTTATGTGGAGTGCGAGGAATGTGAAGGAACGCGTTTTAACCGTGAGACGTTGGAAGTGAAGTACCGCGATAAAAGCATTGCGGACGTGTTGAAGATGACCGCTGCTGAGGCGTTGGCATTTTTTGCGAATCATCCGAAAATTTCGCGTAAACTGCAGACGATCGTGGATGTCGGGTTGGATTATATTCAGCTCGGTCAATCGTCTTCGACGTTATCTGGTGGTGAGGCACAGCGGGTGAAATTGGCGGCTGAGCTGGATAGCAAAGTGAAGTTTAAACCGGATAAGACAATTTATATTTTAGACGAGCCGACGACCGGCTTGCACGTTGATGACGTGAAGCGATTTATTAAAGTTATCCAGAGCATGGTGGAAGTTGGGGCGACGATTATTATTATTGAGCATAACCTGGATGTCATTAAGATGGCAGATCACGTGGTTGACCTTGGGCCAGAAGGTGGAAACGGCGGCGGGATGATCATCGCGCAGGGAACGCCTGAGGAAGTGGCGGAAGTTAGTGAGAGTCATACGGCCCAGTATTTGAAGAAGGTACTGGAACGTGATCGCGAGCGACAGGGGTAATGGCGTGAGAAAAGTCACTGGATTAGCGATTTTAGCTTTTCTGTGACTTTTTGATCTCCAATTTGAGCAAGAAAAGTCACTGGATTGGCGATTTTAGCTTTTCTGTGACTTTTTGACTTCCGATTTGAGCAAGAAAAGTCACTGGGTTGACGATTTTAGCTTTACATTGGCTTTTTGAGCTAACCCTAGCCACACCTTTGTTCAAAGAAAAACGGACAAGCTATTTCAAAGCCTGTCCATTATCTATGCTGTAAAGATAAGATTGTTGGTCACCTAGTAGAGAGCATTACCTACTGTCTAACACACGCCAAACAACCGTCTCCTCAGTAGAACCCGAAGCATGTAGAAAGGAGTAACAGGCATGCACAAAACAGCACTCCCAGGTCCACTTGTCCATATGCAGCCAGGAGGAGGACAAACACCCATAATATTCACCACCTATCTTTTCATAATACTAATGATATCACGCGTTATCATCTGCTACAACCCGTTTTCCCCTTGCTTAACCTGGGTTCGTCTTCTTTTGCTAGCATTTCTCTTCTCCTACACCCTATTAAAAACGGACAAGCTACTCAAAGCCTGTCCGTTATTTCCTTTTATTCACTTTTCTTTTTCTTTGAAGCCACCCCTAATCCTGCCGCTGTTAAAGCAATCCCGCCAAGAAGCAGCGATCCAACAACCGCACCTGTGTCAGGTAAGTTCGGGCGATTCCCAGTGCCAGCGCCGTTATCAGCAACCGACTCCCACTGTGCATGAACGATCGTATCTGCCACGATCACCGTTTCAAAATCAAACGACGTATCGCCTTCTTCTGTGGTGAACCAGCCAATGAAGGTATAACCATCCTTCTCCGGATCAACGGCTGGTTCAGTGGCAAGTTCGCCATGTAAAACGAGCTGATTCATGTCGATTTCCTCATCCTCATCGAAGACCCATTGCCCACCGTGCAAGTTGAAATTGACTTCATGGACGAGCACCGCAAGCTCGATTTCCACCGTTGCCGTCCCATAAAACTCAGCATCCACAACCGAAATAGCTCTCACCATCAGGGCATCCACTTGACCCTCAGCTACGGTTAATAAACCATCAGCCGAAATACTTGTTCCTTCAGCCAACACATCATCCGCCCCCACTTCAACGACCCACGTCACCGCTTGCGAAGGATCGTATTCCCCTTCTACAACGGCACTAAACTGAACGTCATCTCCTGGTGATGCCACGACCGCATCCGGCGTAACCGTCACCCCTGTTACGATCGGCATCGGTGTAATCTCAGCCACTGTACGTGAAGTGAAAAGATTCAATTGGCTATTTCTTTCAGCATTATCGTGATCCGCAATCCCAACTCCTGAAGAAATAACGTCTCTCACAACATACTCAGCATCACTCGCCTCGCGATAAGCTGAAAAATCAAACGTGGTCGCCGGGTATTCAAAGATAAATGGTACCACCGTTTCATCAATGAGCAATTCCCCTTCTACCAAGTCAAACGTTTGGAACAGCTGCGTCGCATTAGCTAAGATCAACGTGTCATTCTCACTGTCCACATGGAACGTCGCGCGTTTCGTTATTTCTTGATTGACCGCGATATCAAGGGCATTTAACATTAAATCAACGCTTAAGCGTAAACGATCTGCACAGTAGTTCTCTGCCATGTTATCACGGGCATTGTGGTACTGCAATTCTAAATCATTATCGGCATCATCAATCATAATCATGCTAGCCGCATCAATCCCATTTTCAGTAAACCTGACGTGCTCAGACCCACCGAAGTTAAAAATTCTGACGTTATCAATGCCTTGATCACCAGGCGTCCAAACGTCTCTTGCACCACTGACAACCAGATGAGCTGGTAAGTTAAATCCAAATGGCATCCCTGCACCAAGATTCTGATTGATGTCCATCGAAATCGCATTGATTGGTCGGCCATCGATTAAGCTCGGCCCAACCGATGCAATGATATCCATGTTCAAGTTAATCGTAATCGCACGCTCTTCTGGCGTCAAATGCTCAATGATCCAACGTGAACCTGTCATCCCTCCCCCTTCGTGCGCACCAACCGCGGCTAAACGAAGTTCAATATTACCTAGATCTCTATTAGCAAATTCACGCGCAATTTCTAACAAGGCTGCTGTGCCCGTTGCATTATCAGCAGCCCCTTGCGAAGCTAAGACACTATCAAGGTGTGCCGTTACAACGATGATGATATCTGGGTTGCCATTCGGTGCTGGTCTTGTTGCAATCACCGTGTTGTCGTGTGTACGGTGGTAACGCTCAGCGTATTGGAACTGATCTGCTCGCTCAATCGCCTGCTCTAAAAAATGAAGCGGCATCGCAATCATCGGGCGCGGCGTATTCGCAGCAGCATCTGGCAATTGAGGCGCGACCATCCCGTGATTTTGACTCCCCATACCTGGCGTAAGCGACTCCACGTTATAATCTACCAACTGTCGCTCTTCTGGATTCTGACGACCAGCTGCAGCAAGTAAAATTCCTTCTATGTTAACCTGATGAGCCACCTCTAACCCCTCAATCACAGGCCCTAAATTTGCGACATCAAATTGATGACGATAAGGCGCATGTGCCCCACCAGGCGTATCATTATGTGGGTAAGCCGTGTAACGAATCGCGCCAATAATAGAGAGTGACGCACCTTCTGGAAGACTCGCTAATAACGCCTCTACGTGCGGTGGTAATGCTAAATTTGGATACAATCCCAGATCAACTAAAATAGCACCTTCAATGGTACTTCCCCATGCCTCATTATTCGGAAACGGTGCCCCGTAAATATCAGGCAAGTCACCACCGAAAGCAAGGCGTCCTGAAAACGGCTGTCCTCTAGTCCCTGCTGGCCAACTTTCCGGGTGCGCACTTCGATCCCAAACGTGGTGCTCAACCTCCCAACTAGACCCAGCTTCACGGAAGCGATCTGCGATGTAAGCGGATGCTGCGTGCTCATTTGGCGAAGCAAATAATCGCTGTCCAAACTGATTGACTAGCACGTCCATGTCTCGTTCCAGCTCCGTGCGTGGCCCGGTTGCTGGCATACGATTCGGGATGAAATCGGTCCAGTTGTTGTTGCTGTTAAACAACGGACGTCGCCAAGTAAACAACTCAAAGATGGCGCTTATTTCTTCTAGCTCAGCAACCTCTTCAGCTAGTTCCTCGCTTAATAAAGCTTCCTCCTCATAATCGTTAGCAAACACAGTTGTGGGAACACTGCCCAAAACAAGCAACAGTGCTAATGCGGTCAAGAAGATTTTTTTGGTAAGATTTTTATTCATATTTTACACCTCTTTTTATTTTTAGTAACAAAAAAACTGCATGCAACCTAATCACATTAGGGAACAAACAGTCGTCTTAAGCAAAGCGTTATAAACAAGCTATTAAGCATGATTATAGATGCGAAGCGTGCATTGCCTTAAACGACAGCTACACTTCTATGGATTGGATTTGCCAAAAGCAGCTACAACACCGCCTCTGAAGAATCACCAAAATCATAAAAGCGCATGACAAAAAATGATCCTGGCCGCCGTAGCTCAGAAACTGTGATGATATTAATTGTTAACTCATTGAAATTTCCCATTACGGCTACCTCCTAGCAATACTATTTCCGATTCATAGTACCACGACTAATCGACAAAAGCAACCTTTTTTATAAAAATTGCAACAAAAGTGAAAAAGCTAGCTGTTTGATTTTCCTTCAAACAGCTAGCTTTTTAAATCAATTAATGACGCTTTGCTTTCAATGCTTCTGTGTAAGCCATAATCAGTGGTCCAACACCTTTTGCATCGTTCTTTACGATCGGCTCTGACATGTAATACTCGTAAGTGCCATCGCGTCGCAAGTTATCTGCTGGTCCTAATCCGGCAACCAAACAAATCCCTTCTAAGTTAAGGTCGCCATCCACTTCCGTCAAACGATGTTTACACACGCTCTCGAAAATATCCAGCCCGATTTGGCGATACGTCTCTGGCAATGTGCCGTCGTTCGTTGCTTTTAACATCGCATAAGCAATGAGTAATGAACCGCTGGTTTCCAGGTAGTTCTTCTCTTTCCCACCGAGGTCAACGATTTGCCAAAACATGTTTGTTTCGGCGTCTTGGTATTGCAGCAATCCTTCAATAATTTCCTGTAGCAATGATCCCAAGTACGCTTTGTGCTCCGGCACGTCCATGTAATAAGCGACGTCTGCTAATGCCGCAACGTACCAGCCAATCGCGCGTAACCAGAAATGAGGCGAAAGTCCTGTTTTAGGGTCGGCCCAAAATAAATCCCTTGCTTCGTCATAGCAATGATAGTAGAGCTTTTTATTTTCATCAAACATGATACGACGCACATTCTGAAACTGGCTAATGGTGTCATCGTAATTTTTGCCGTCATTAAACATCTTCTCGTACCGGACATAAAACGGCTGCATCATGTACAACCCGTCTAGCCAAACTTGATACGGATAGATTTTCTTGTGCCAAAAGTTGCCTTCGTTCGTTCTCGAGTGTCCCTCAATTTGTGTAAACGAATGCTTGATGGCCTTTAAAAACTTTTCATCTTTTGTAAATTCGTACATATCGAATAATATCCGACTTTGAGATAAATCGTCCGTGCTGTAATGCGTTGGGTCGTAACCACGGATTTTTCCGTCCTCAAACACATAATGATCGGTCCATTTTTTCAAAAAGTCCAAATATTTTTCTTCTTTCGTCTCGCGGTACAACGAAATCAACGAAGACGTCATGCAACCGTCGATGTAGTTCCAAGAAATTTCAATCATGCCGTCTAGCTTTTCAACGTTCCAAATCGGTGCTTCCGGGGTCGACTGTGTAATTAATTTATCAATAAAACGATTTAATGAATCATAAATATCCATTTTTTTCATCCTCCAACGATATCCAAGTTATTTTCTTTTGTGCCCTACTATTTTATCAGAAAAGGCGACAATTTACAATCGTCACTTTTCCATTCGATTCATAACATCGAAAATCCACGTTATTCATTCTTTTTAAACGTTTTTATCGGATTTTCAAACCGATATATAAAAAGTAGAGTCTATCACAATAAAAATCTGGTAATTGCGATAAAATGTGCTAAAATGAATGTATCAAACTTTTTGGAGGTGAGCATTTATGCAAACGATCTTGTTTGTTGAAGACGAAAAAGATATTAATAATAATATCTCCACTGAATTGAAAGCTGAATTAGGGGAGAAGGTAAAGGTATTACCCACATACACCGTTGATGAAGCTCGTCAAGCGTTAAAGCATTTCGAAATTGCCTTAGTGATCATCGACATTGAACTGCCCGATGGCAATGGCATTGACCTAGCTCGGGAGGTGAGAAAGCAACACAAATACATTCCCATTATGATTGCTTCTCTACACGCCAACGACGTTTTGCATAGCAAGCTCAACAATGAACTCAATCTGTTTTTAATGTTGGAAAAACCGTATACGAGTTCAGATCTTTTAGCACACGTCCAAAGTAGTTTAGAGAAGATGCAGCGTATGAAAAGGCCATTTTTGGTTATCAAGAACGGAAGAATACGAATGAAAATTCCGATTGATGAGGTTGTCAAGGTTGACACCATCAAAGGGACCAAGCGGATTGAGCTCATGCATTATAGTACCGAAACGCATCGCATCGTTTCACACGAATTTCCGATGCAGTCGTTGGCAGACTTTATGGATTTAGCTCCAGAGACCAACACGTTAGTGCGCATTAGTCAAAGCACGATCGTTAATCCGAGTTTTGTGATCCGTTATGACGGGACCAGCAACGAGTTGTACCTGCGGCATATTCCGCAAGTCTTATCAATTGGCAAAACGTACCGTCATACGGTGGGGCTTTTATTTAGTCGATTTAAGTAGGTGATGAAAGTGATGATTGAAAATTATGTTTGGTTGGGGATTCTGGTGTTTACTTGTATTGCTGATTTCGTTATGATGTACTTCATGGCACATAATGTCACTGGGCGTAAGCTTGAGCACAAATGGTGGCACTATGCGATGATGGTAGGTTTTGGCGCAATTGTTGCAGTGATTATGTACTACGGCGAAGATTCTGCTTTTTTTCGATTCTTTGGAAGAGTGTTGGTATTTATTACTTTAAAAATAGTGGTTGAACGAAAAATACTTGATATCTTGCTTATTTATATCATCATATTTCCCATTATATTCTTTGTACATTCATTAACCTTGATTTCTCTACTCTTATTGGAGTTAGACAGGAATAGTTTGTTTTTACTAACTCAATTACTTACACTTAGTATCGTGGTAATAGTTTCTAAGAAATTCTTTTTTAATAGAATTTTTATTATCATTAAACAAAGCTTAGCTCTCATGATTGGTTCGATTGTTTTACTTGCTACTTTATATGGATTTTTCATTGCTACTGAGTTCAACTTACAAACAGCTTTTGAGCACCTATTATGGTTTGGCTTATTAGGCCTTATCACTTTAGCTAGCTTACTGACGGTGTCCACCATTGCACAAGCGAAAATTGATTACACATCAGCAAAATATCACGACTTAGTCAATAAGTTTAACGGGCTTTTCTTGACCATTGAAGGTAGCGATGATTTAGAAAGAATTAGAGTTATGTCTCGTGTGATGCGTGAATATGTGACTGGAAGGCCAGTAATTGAAGAACTCACCGATGATTTCGAAGAAAACTTTAAAAAACTCATGCAGGATAAACTTGTTGAAAGTAAGAAAGAAAATGAGTTAATCGTAGACTTGTCTTACTTTGGCCACCATGCTACGGTTAGCACCAGCGATGTGACTTACATGCTAGGCACATTATTTGATAACGCACTAGAGCACGGCTTAGATAAACCGATTTACGTTTATCTTAACGTCTCCCATAATATTTTTGAGCTATCCGTTAAAAACTCGTGTAATGCCATGACGGATAAGCAGCTTAAAAAGCTCTTCAAAAAAGGGTTTAGTAGCAAAGAAGGCTTCGGGCATGGCCAAGGACTCTATAATCTAAACCGTGACATAGAGGCTTTCAACGACGATCGGTTTACAGCTAAGATCAAAGCAGAGTGTTATTACGATCTCACGCATGAATCTAACTTCTTAGAAATCACGATTGATATTTCAAGTTGGGAGCATGATTAGCTTTTCAAGCTCAATAAAAGGATGTCCCAGTCGACATCCTTACTGTAGTTATTTCATGTATTTAGTCGGCACCTCGGGCTCTCCTGTAAACATAAGAAAAGACCTTGAATTTTCCATCACAAAGGGAGCAAGAGCCAGTAAAAAGGTCGCTAGCTTAAAGAATTTGAGCTTTTTTCTAGACATCATTTTTCACACCTCCCTTCACCCCGTGTATTTTCTTCTAACCAAACTATATCACGTTTTCTCCTGCTTCACAAGAGAATCGGATCAAAATTCCATCATTTTTAGGGAATTCGTAGGTCTTTTTAGGGGATTCGAAAATGTGCGTCCGTTTTTGGTTATTTTTATCCAAAACAACAAAAAATCGTGCACATCCGTCATCGCCTCTTTCACTCCGTGCCTACTTGCTCTGACTTGTTTTTTTTGATTGAAGGTAGTATAATCTTGCTTATGATAACACTATTAATTGTCGAAGATACCAAAGAAATCCTTGACCATTTAGAGCGGCTTATCAGGCGCTCTTTTCAAGATGACTTTCAAATTTTAAAAGCCGAAACGTTTCAAGAAGCGAAGGTCATCATCGAAAATGATATGGTGGAAGTTTTTATCATTGATTTTGACCTACCAGACGGTGATGGCCTCGATCTCATCAAATTAATCCGAAATTATTATTCACGCAAACATCCCATCATCGTTCAAACGGTTCGAGACGATACCACTTACCAATTGGACGTCTATAAAAGCTACGGTAACATCGTTTATTTAACAAAAGACGTTGTCTTTGACGAACTCATTGAGCAACTCGCTAATATCAAAGAAGATTTACGGGAGCAAATGAACGAGCGACTTGTGATTCCAGGCAAATCCATTGTCGAAGCCATCGATATGCGTGAAATTTGCCTCGTTTCTAAAGTACTAAACTCGAATAATTTGGAAATTACTAGTTACAACCACTCGTCTAAAGATTTCAAATACAACATCATCACCAACATGTCCTTTGATGGTTTTTTGGAGGCTTATAACACGTCTGATCTCTTTATTCGTTGTCATAAAAGTCACGTCATTAATAAAAAAATGATTGAAAAGATTGATCGAAGAGAAAATTGGGTCGTGCTTAAGCATAAGAATATGAAAATCGAATTGGGGGAAGCCTATAAAAAAGATGTTTTAACTGCTGTGCGAGGTGTTATTTAACATGGAGAATTTTATGCGCCTTATGCGCCTTCTAAGAGCAACCTTAGACGTTGCATCCCCCTTGATCATTTCCTATTTTTTGATGCGTAAAAAGCCGATGATAAAACTAAGAGACGTCATCCTGACCTTAGGTGCCATTGGCATGACTGTGATTGTTAGGCACATGACTAATAATCACATTTCTTTTCTTCTAGGCTTTTGCTTTATCATCGTCCTTCTGTTAAAATTCATTCATGAAGCCAGCTTTTCAAAAATGCTTTTGATTGGTGTTTTGATTTTTAATCTCCAGCTCATGTTGGAAATCCCCATTTTTATCTTGATTAGTGACCTTCATCGCTATATCCGTGTCCCGCTGTCACAGTTGCTCGTACTTTTTTTATCTCTTATACTTTGCAAAAGATTCCAACTATATAAATTGTTCAATGCGATGCAACGCAATGTTGTGCCGAATCTAGTCTTGAAGCAAATGATTCTACTTCTTTTTTCGTTTTTAGTGGCGCTTCTGTTAGTCAGTCCAAGTGGACCTGATATTTTACTGTTGCCTTCCTTTTACTTCCCTTTTTTGTTTGTCGGACTCATTTTATTTCCGGTTACAAAACGACTTTATCAAAAATCCATGCAAGACATGATTTCCATTCATGAATTGCACAATGCGCTACTTAGTACCGGCATTGCGATTAGGCAGGTCAGCCACCTCGATGAAGTGGTTGCCAAGTTTGATGAACTTTCTAAACGCTTTGGTATTGATTTAAGTGGCATTGATTTTTATGATCAAAGCACGGAAGACATGAAGAGAAAAGTCACCGATTTTATCCGCCTGAAGCAGGAGCAACGTCAAGCAAAGATTGAAGTTATCACAGATATCGGCTATTACAAAGATCACCAGCACGTCGATTTCCAACAGATTTTGCATTGGCTCGGCACCTTGTTTGACAACGCCATCGAAGCTTCTGTTAAACAACCGATTAAAGTGAGATTAATGGTCACCAGTACGCGTCTCTCTCTAAGCGTTACGAATGATTTTATTAAAGATCATCTAGCAGATTTTAGCGAACTCTTTGAAGAAGGTTACTCAACCAAAGGGGACGGCCGTGGGTTAGGGTTGTACCATTTACAACAAAGCGTTTCAGAACAAGGTGGTCGCATCATCTATTTTGATCAATACGACGAGCAACACGATTGTCATTATTTGACATTAGAGATTGAGTTTAAATAACGAAGGGGCTTTGGCGGAAGGTGTGCAAAAATGATTTTCTAGGAGGTCAATATGCGGAAATATGCAAAAAGAGTTTTTCTTGCTGTGGTGTTTTTATTAGTGCTTCTAACTGTTGTGGTGAATAGAACTTTTTATTCTTATCAGTCAATCGCTGAGATTGTAGCGCTTTATGCAGAAGATCATTTTGAGCTCAGTCGTGTGCGCATTTCACCATTAAGTCTTGATCGCTCTGTCCATGGCTTTGAGATTACGAGTGATGAGTTTGCTATTTTAAGTCTTTTTGATGAGAGGTTTATTGTGCAAGGTGGTGGTCTGTTACATGATCTCTATTTAGAAGGGGACTATGTGTTAGATCAAGATGGTATCATGGCATTGACGGAAACCATCTTAGCTGCTAGACTGCGGCCTTATAGCTTAACCGCCCATCCTATCTTTTTCAATGAGACCTTTTTTAGAGGTATGTCGCTAGAGGAGCATGAGGACCCGAATGTGTTTGTGAGTGTGGCATTTGCCACTGGAAACTTTGAGGAGTCCATTCAGATTACATTATCTGGTCTAGATTTAGTCACGATTAGAAAAGGGTATCGCTTTGGTGGTTCTCATGAGCGAGTGGGGTTTAATCCGACTTCGTTTCGCATACATCCAGATGATCGTCAGCTTGTTTATGCGTTGTTAAGGTTGTTAGATAGTGAGGCGGCAGAAGTGATTGGTTTTGAGATGGTGGATTAGGTAAAATGAAAAGAGGCGTTGTTTAGTGGAGCTGTTTTTAAGTCTACTACGACAACGTCTCTTTTTCATCCGATTTTATCCGATTTTATTTCTGGCTTACCGTAATTTTTATCCAATAGAACCTTTCATTAAAATATCCTTTAGACTCGATTTTAGAATTTTTGAAAGTGCGAGAGCGGTAGAGAGTAACACCGTTACTCCACCGACAATAAATACAATCATTGCTCCTTCTAAATCCAAAGATACATCATACATTTCCAGCATTTCTTCCATTGCTAAAGGCTGTGGTGCAAACAGATGCAAATCCACGTGTGGCACATACTCCTCCATCACTTCTAGCTGTTGGATAATTTGCTGATGCATCATATTCGTCGAAATTTCTTGAGATAGTACATACCCTAAAAACAAAGCAAGCACAAGTCCAACGAAAGTGGCACTCATGACCTCTATGATCAACTGAATAAGTATACGCCATCTTTTCTCACCTAAAGCCAGATATATTCCTATCTCGTGTTTGCGATCTTGAAAAAATAGTAAAATCATTAAGTTAGAAATGACGCCAGTTGCAATTAGTGAACCCCAGAAAATAAGACTTGACATCCAGATCATTGAGTCCATAGCTGCTAGTAAAGACCCAAAAATACCTGAAGTATCCTCTAATTGCCAACCGTCAGGAAGGATTTCCTGAGCTGCAATAGAAAAGTCACCGAACTCTCGCGAATCGCGCAGTAAGAAAACAGCTTCAATATACATCGTTTGCTCCTCAGAGGGCACAAAGAATTGCTCCCAGCCAAACACTTCTAAATGCAATTCTGATAATTCAAGCCAATAAGGCAAGCTATCCATGTATAAATCTTCACGCAAACGATGTGGAATATAGACTTGGTTGTATAGCTGTGTAACAGAGATCACCTTAGCAGGTGTATCAACTATAATCTCTTCATCTACAGCAAATATCCCGATGATTTCTAAATCTAAGACTCTTTGATACAAGGTATCTCCAAGTGGCACAAAGTATATACCTGGCTCAGCAGGATCTATTAATTCCCATTCTGTTTCTTCTAGAAGAGGTGTGATATGATCTATCACATTGTATTCAAGCATCAGAGTATCTCCTACTGATAAGTCGTTCTCCTCTGCAAATGCTTGTGAAATAACAACCACCTCTGATGCATTTATAATGTCATACTCATTAATAAAGTGACCATCAATCATTTCAATAAGCCCGAAAGCTAAATCGACAGGACTTGGGGTATTAACACCAATTGCAATAACGTGGTCATCGAGACCAAACATAATTGTACTTCTATCTTTAATCAGCTGAACCTCTTGATTTACTTCCGGGTTTTCAAGATCAACTTCAAATAACTCAAACGGGGGAATTGCAGGCGTTAAATCCACTCTCAACAAACCAGATCTACTACTAACATCATAAGTATAAATATAAGGTAATGAACCCAAAGTTTCTATCATCTCCATGTTTAAAAATTCCATTCCAAATTCATCTAGTATTTCCCATTCCCAGCGAAGCACTGTGACTGGTGGAACTTGATCGCGCAAATGCAGTTCAGTTTGAGAGATTGCTCGTTGGATAGAAATGCCAAAAGAAAGAAAAGCGCCTATTAAAGCTATTGATCCTAGAAAAAGAATTGCTTTTAAAAAATTTCTCTTTATACTTATAAATGCTCGCTTAATGTAGTTCATATTACATCTCCATCAATTTTTATCAAAAAAAGATATGATCTAACTAAAGTTCCATCATATCTTATAGTCAATTGTTAACAACTAACAACTAATGCCAATCGGTTATTAACTGCCCAACCATGAAGGCTATGTCCGCTAACAGAACGACGAACATTTCTACGTCCATTTGTAACAGCACTGTTTGGTCCTGGGGTTACCAAAGCCTGAGGCTGCAGCACAATCTGTGCTCCATTGAGTGTTACAACCGCTGTCCCTGTAGAATTCTGATGCAAACCGATCGCTGCACCATTAGTAACTCTCCAAGCCTGCCCAGCGTTCCCGCCATTAATCTCACACCTTGGAACTGCTGCCTGTACTATTGGCGATGCAGAAATGAAAAATCCTCCAAGTAACATCAAACCGGCAAACACTCCCGCTTCTTTCGCTTGCATAAGAAAGACTATAAAAACAAATCACATCCTTAAATACGAAAATTATACACTTTTCTTTCGCAATTGTCAATCTTTTTTTGATTTTTAAATATATTTTAAGTTTTTTTTCTCTAAATAAGTCTATTGTGATAGAATGGTTTTATTTGTTTAAGCTAATTACACTATCCTAAAAGTAAGCCCGAAATAAAAAACTATCCGCAATTTCGTGATTTTCACTACGTTGCGGATAGTTTTTATGCTGTGGAACCATTATCTATTTTTTATTACTTTTGCAAGAATGTCTTTTGTCACTTCTTGCCACTTGAAGTCTAGCTTCTGTAAGATCGCATTGGT
>WRAJ01000007.1 GCA_009780245.1 Turicibacter sp. | reverse complement strand
TTCTTCGCAGAACAGCATCGACGCGCGCTTGGAGCTCGAGCATATCAAACGGTTTGACCATGTAATCGTGGGCACCTAGCTTAAGCCCGCGCACTTTATCGGTTGTGGCATCGCGGGCGGTAAGGAAAATCACAGGAATCTCTTCTGGTATTTGGTTAATTACTTGGAAGCCATCCGCTTTGGGGAGCATGATGTCGAGCAACACCAAATCAAAATTGTGCGCTTCGATCGCTTCGCTAACTTTCGAACCACCTTCGAACACAGACGTGCATTGATGCCCAACTAATTCCAAATTTTTCCTAATTAACGTGTTGATCGCTTTGTCATCCTCCACAATTAAAATGTTTGCCATGTGGGATCACCTACTTGTCTCTAGTATGAAACGATTATAACACAGTCTTATTAGAAAGTTATTAGAGATGCGGTTTTATTTTGAAAGATTGTTTGCTTAACCCGCATTCCTTGCCATCCATCTTTTGCAGGGGTGATCATTACAGGTTTTCAAATAATAATGGCACAAAACCTGTATTTTATTAGTACTCAGAAGACACACAGGCATCATTATTACAGGTTTTTAAGGAAAAATTGATGAAAACCTGTATTTAGTCTGCATTCAGAAGACGCAGCAAGTCCTTTACCACAGGTTTTCGAAGTTTAAAAGACCAAAACCTGTATTTATTCACACTCGAAAGACGCATAGGATTCAGTATTACAGGTTTAGTCCGTAAAATAACAGAAAATCTGTAATATCGGGGTCGTATCATAATTTTGCAACTCAGATGATAGGGTTAATTCAAAAAATGCTTTTTTCCTAGATTGTACTGTATGATTATTACTTTACTTTCCCTCTTCTTATGGTATGATTGTAAACAGGCTCCACACAGTGAGGTATTTTATGAAAATGATAAAGCTTTTAGTAGAAAAGTATCACAAAGAATTAAGCGACATTCAAGCAGAGCTCAAGACTTTGCCATTGGGATCCTTGCTTGGGCGCAAATGGAAAAACACGACTCACTATTACCACGAGATTAACGGAAAACAAGTCGGCATCACCAAGAATCCTGCGAAGATCAAAGAGCTCGCGCGTAAGAAGTTTCTTCTAGCCCGTGAAAAGCAGCTCACCACTTTAACCAAACTCCTCGCACGTATAACGAAAAGCGCCAACCTCCTCCTCGCGCCTAAAGAGCTTATCGCCACCTTCGCCAACACCTACAAAAACCTCCCTGCCTCGTACTACTATCACCCGTCTATCGAAAAGTGGCTCGCTCAACCTTACAAGAAAAACACCTATAACCCAGAAGAGCTCATCTACCAGTCCAAAGGTGGCACATTCTTCCGCTCAAAATCCGAACGCGACATCGGCAACCTGCTAGAGGAATACGACATCCCCTACCGCTATGATTCCGTTGTCACCCTCAATGGCAAAAACGAAATCTCACCCGATTTCATCATCAAAGCGCCCTACACCGGCGAAACCATCATCCTCGAACACAACGGCGCCCTGCACAAAGACGGCTACAAAGACCGCATGAACGACAAAATGGACACCTACCTCAAACACGGTTTCATCGAAGGCGAAACCCTGATCTGCACCTTCGAATATCACCTCCGCGACCACGATCGCATTAGAAAAATCATCGAAGAAATCATCCTCAAACATTAACATATTTTTTGCTGTAACCCTAACTGCATGACTACCAATTTAAACAAGTGCTACCATCGCCAATCCACACCCTCTAATCATCAAAACCTCAGTTAAAACGGAAGTGACTTATTATGAAAATTAAAATAATCGGCGTCGATGATCCCCTGATATTAAAAGAGCTAGCTGTGATTAATCAGGGCTTTTTTGATGAGTGGGCATTTGTCACAGAAAAAGCGGACTTGGAAATCGAGCTGGACGGTGCCGCAGAGGTTACAAAAAATGCGTATTTAGCCAGGTATTTACAGGCTTTAACGAAGGAGTTCGGCCGGAAACAACCATGGGGGCTCCTGAACGGGATGCGACCGAACAAGCTCGTTCATAGTTTGAAAAAGCGGGGAAGAGCGGATGCCGAGATTACCGCCGAGCTACAAAACACCTATCTGGTACAAGACGAAAAAATGAATTTACTGCTCGCCGTTGCGAATCACCAGTTGCAAGTCGTGCCCGATCTGCATCACCTTGAAAAGGAAGTCAGCGTGTATATCGGCATTCCCTTTTGCCCCACGCGCTGCGCTTATTGTACCTTTGCCGCTTATGCCTATCAGCCCCATAAAAAATGGGTGGCACCTTTTTTAACCGCATTGCTTGAAGAAATAAAACTGATCGGCCAGTATCTTAAAGCGAAAAAAATCCCGGTCACGTCTGTTTACCTCGGGGGTGGGACGCCGACGATGTTATCGGCTGACGAGTTAACAAACGTCCTGTCTGCTATTACTGAGCACATTGCGACCGTCGCCGAACTGCGTGAAATCACGGTTGAAGCAGGACGCCCTGATACGTTGACCCACGAGAAACTCCAGGTTTTAAAGGACTTTTGTATCAACCGCATCAGCATCAACCCGCAGTCTTTTAACCAGCGAACTCTTGATGCAATAGGACGGCATCACACCACAGACAACGTCATCCGCACATTTAAGATGGCTAAAGAGCTTGAGATTCCTAACGTCAACATGGATTTAATCGTGGGTCTTCCCGGTGAGAGCACGGGTGAACTAAGGCACAGTCTTACCCAAGTCAAAGCCCTGCAACCCGAGTCGCTTACCGTCCACATGCTGGCGTTTAAGCGAAAGTCCGAAATCAGTAACGATCGCACACTCTATACGGTTGCAGAAAAAAAGACGTTGCAGGAAATGGCGCAGCTGACTTATGATTTTGCCGCGGCTGAGGGGTACGTGCCGTATTATTTGTATCGGCAGAAGAACATCGCGGGTAATTTGGAAAATATTGGGTACGCTAAGGCTGAGCATGCATCTGTGTATAACATTTTGATGATGGAAGAGGCGCAGAACGTGATTGGGCTGGGTGTTGGGGCGTCGAGTAAGTTTTTGATTGGCGAATCGGTTCATAATCCGAAGGACTTGCGGACTTACATTGAAGGGGTTACGGATTATGTACAGAAGAAATTGGCATTGCTTGAACTTTCGTTGGAAATTGAAGCGCAGTCGTTTGTGTATAACCCGCCCCCACCTGTTGAGAAATAGGTCGGGTTGTGCTATAATTTGATGATCAAAATAAAACATTCAATTAGGAGTGGTTATCCATGAGTAAATTATTTAAAATCGGAGTCGATGCGATGGGCGGCGATAATGCCCCGGCGGAGATGGTGAAAGGTGCTTACATGGCGATTGAAAAATACGCGGACGTTGAAGTGACGTTGTTTGGACGTGAAGATGAGATCAAAAAGCATCTGCCGGCTACTCATGAACGGATCCAAATTGTTCATTGTGACGATGTGATTCCGATGGACATTGGTGATCCAGCGATGGCCATTCGTCGCCAAAAGGAATCTTCACTAGTCGTGGCTAGTAAGGCCGTCAAAAAGGGGGAAGTGGATGCTTTGGTTTCAGCAGGGGCAACCGGGGCGTTAATCGCTGCTGGTACTTTGTTAGTGAAACGATTAAAATCAGTCGAGCGTCCAGCACTTGCACCGATCATTCCAACGGTTAAAAAAGACGCAACGACCATTTTATGCGATGCGGGTGCCAATAGTGAGGCGAAAGCAAGCTTCATTTATCAAAATGCCAAACTCGCTGATATTTATGCGAAGACTGTGCTTGGTATTCAAAATCCAAAAATTGGACTGCTTAATATCGGAACCGAAGATGCCAAAGGTGGCGTTGAACAAGTCGAAGCTTTCGCTCTACTTAAAAATGACACTTCACTCAATTTCCTGGGAAATATTGAATCAAAATCTATGATTTCAGGCGAAGTTGACATTATTGCTGCCGACGGCTATGCCGGAAACATTGCGTTAAAAGCGGTGGAAGGAACAGCCAAGGATTTACTGGGCTTACTAAAAGACGAGATCATGTCAACGACCAAAGGTAAAATGGGTGGGCTCTTATTAAAGAGCACCTTTGATGGCATTAAAGAAGTCGTTAATCCAAAAACGGTCGGCGGTGCGATTTTGCTTGGAGTCGGTGCACCGGTCATTAAATCGCCTGGTTCAAGCGATGCTGAGACGTTTATGTATGCCATCGGACACGCGAAAAAAGCGGTGGAGAATGACGTTGTGAGTAAGATTGACGTTGCGTTGACAGCTTTAAAAGAAACTACTGAATAATATAAAAGCCACTAGTGATTAGTGGCTTTACTATCAAAAAGTGAGGATAATTAAAATGGCCATGGATTTTTTCGAAGCAACGCAAAAAACCAATCGTGAGCTAAATAGCACGGAGCGGAAACTCTTTGATTACGTGGTTAAGAACATGGACGAAGTGAAAAAAATGAGCATTCAGCGATTTGCCTCCTCCCAATTTCTCTCGACAACCACGATTTTTCGGTTCGCCCAAAAACTCGGCTTCGCCGGCTATTCCGAATTTATCAACTGTCTTTTGATCACTTCTCACGACAAAGAAAAAGAAGCATTGCTTGATGTAACCCTCAAACAGGACTATCAAGAAAACTATTTAAAGAATGCGATTGAAACCGTTCGTGTCATTTCACCTGAGCAAATGCAAGAAGTCGTTGGGTTATTAAAGCAAAAACCCCGCATTTATATTCTGACCGATGATCATACTCACAGCGTTGGTCAGTATTGTGAAAGGCTGTTTATCGGGTTAGGCTTTCATGCTTACTTCCCCGAGACCGCTTATCAACGACAAAATCTCGTTAACCGGATCCGTAACCAAGACTTGATCATCGCGTTATCGTATTCCGGTGATGATGAGGTATTAATTGATTTTATCCAGCGGGTTTTCCTTGCCGAGCAACCCTATCTACTATCGATCACACGAGCAGATAATAACTTGCTCGAAGGGTTGTCTAATAGTAACTTCTATGTGTTCGCCGATGAGATTAATGTCCGTGGGATGAGCCTCACTTCTAGCGTCACGATGATGATGATTGTGGAATTATTGGTTTATGAGTATTTGGCTATTTCTAATTTAGAGACGCCCACAAAAAAAGGTTAGCACACGCTAGCCTTTTTTTGTACAAAAGTATAGGAAGCCGATAATCGCTAAAACGATCCCGGTTGTGTAGTACACCGCCGCATGTATCCAACTTGAGGAGATGAGGGAATAGTTCATAAAGCCCGCCCCAAAAGTGGCGATGAACGGCATGATGACCCGGTTGAAGGGATGGATGTCCTTGTTGGAGTGGTTGTGAATGAAAAAACCAATAAAAATGGGGATTAACAAAGTAAAGAAGAGCGTGTTGTAAAAATTCGGGAGGTTGAATTCGAAGTTCGTCCACCAATTGTGATTACCGAAGACGATCGCCGCCCAAATGAATGACAGGACGACACAAATAATCATACTTTTTAGTGGTAAACCGGTGCGCGCGTCAACTTCAACGGTGATGTGTGGGACCGGGCCATTTCCGCGACGACCGAGTGCGTATAAACTGCGGCTCATTCCCATGCAGCAAAGGTTGAGAATGCCTAGTCCAGAGATGATCACAAAGATCATCATCACGTTACCGATGACATCACCGAAAACGCGGTTAAACGCGGCTCGTGTCGCTAATTGGTTATTCTGCATCAACTCGTAAGGCTCACCAGCGATGACAATCCCGATGTAATAACCGATGTAAATCAGCATAACGAGCGCAAACCCAATCATCAAAGCAAAAGGAAACTTCTTTTTACTATCGTTGATTTCACTATTAAAAGCGGTCGCGGCCTGCCAGCCGTTATAAGCAAACGCTGTGGCAAAAACAGCGCCTAAAAACGAAGGTGCCGGTTGATTGGCAAGTTCTGGCACAACACTTTGTACAGTGACTTGCCCCCCACCCCAAGTGAATCCTGCCACCACACCAACGGTCGCGATAAGAACGAGCGGGATAATCCTAGCCACCGTCGAGGAAACGTGAAATGTCATCGGCAATTTCGGGACGAAATAATTCAGTAGAAACACAGCTACCATATAGAATAACATGATCCCGAAAATAAGTGAGAAGTGCGTGGCAGCACTGAATCCGGCGAGCGTTGCAGTGAAATTCGCAGTGATCCAAGCGATGATCGCATAGCCGGCCGTCTGGTACATGACACAGAAAAACCAGGCAACAAGGTAACCGTACTTTTTACCAACGAGGGCTTCGGCATAGTCGACCATGCCGTGAATCATCTCGTAACGCCTTGCCATGACGGAAAACATGTAGACGCACGTTGCGACCATGGTTCCACCAACGATCCATGCGAGGACACCTGTCCATAAATTTCCATTTGCTTGGTGCAACACACGACCCGGTAACCAGAAAATCCCCGTCCCAATGACACTTCCCACTACTAGGCAGATGGCGGTGAATAATCCGTACTGCCTTTTTAACGTATTATTTGTTGACATGTAAAAACACTCCTTATAGTTACTATAAGCAGATCTCACATCGTTTCTTGCACTCGTCGTTTAAAGATTTACTTAAAAATTTTTGATACCATTAATATTTTTGTTATTAAATCATACCGTGACACCCTTTAACCTTTGCTTGATGAAAAAATATCAACAAATAAAGATTTTTGATGTGAAAGTTGACATTTCACGTGTTACATTGAGTAATACTGATAAAACCGCGTTAATATCCGCCCGTTATACAACTTACGATTCTTACTCGCTTCCTCCCCGAAGTCGCGTTCGAAGCCGCCGAATGCGGTGAAGACGTTGATGCCCCAGTGCGGGTAGTCGTCGCGCAAGTCGCCTAGCATTTCATTTAAGCGGCGCACTTCCATCTCATCGGATAGCCGCTCACCGTATGGTGGGTTTGTGACCAAGCACGCCGCCCCGACGCTTGATGAGAAGTCTGCGAAATCGCGCTGATGAAATTCGATATCGTCGCTAACACCAGCGGCTTTTGCGTTCGAACGAGCTTGGCGCAATACCTGCCCGTCAATGTCGTAACCGACCAGCTTATACGATTTATCCCGGAACGCCTTGGCATTGGCCTCCTCACGCACATCCGAAAATACTTTAGCATCGAACCCAGGCCACTCCTCGCAGACAAATGAGCGATTCAAACCGGGCGCAATATTCCTAGCAAACAGAGCGGCTTCGATTAAAATTGTCCCCGATCCGCAGAACGGGTCGATCATCGGCTGGCTAAATTTCCACCGGCTCATCATGACTAAGGCAGCGGCAAGTGTTTCTTTCAAAGGAGCCGCACCGGCATAAGCTCGGTAGCCTCTTTTATGCAACCCAGGACCTGAGGTGTCTATCGACAAAGTGACCGTGTCTTTCAATATTGCCACCTCGATTTTATACACCGGACCATCCTCGCCGAAGAGGTCGACACCATAGCTTTTCCCCATTGATTTTACAATCGCTTTTTTCACGATCGACTGGCAATCCGGGACGCTATACAGCTGCGATTTTACGGATTTTCCGACAACGTGCATCTTCCCGTCCACAGGGATCAGCGCCGCCCAATCGATCGCTTCGGTTTGATCGAATAGCTCCTCAAAACTGGTCGCCTTAAATTCAGCCATCTTAATCAAGACCCGCTCCGCCGTCCGCAACCACGTATTCAGCCGCGCAATGTCACGCACGCCAGCGCCCGAAAGTTCAACTTTGCCGTTCTCCACTTTCAAACCTTTATAGCCCAGCTTCTCGATTTCCTTCTTCGTAATCGCCTCAATCCCAAACGTCGTCGTGGCAATTAAATTAAAATTATTCATGTTGACAACCTCCAATTAAAACTGAACGTGGCAGTACCCGTTTGGATTTTTTTCAAGATAATCTTGATGGTACGCCTCTGCCGGTTGGTAGTTAGCCAGCGGTTCGATCGTCGTGACAACCGGTTCTGGGAATCGCGTTTGAACCCGGGAAATGGCCGCTTTTATCTCAGGAATATCGACTTCGTCAATGTAGTATATCCCACTGCGATAACGCGTTCCCTCGTCCTCAGCTTGCTTGTTTAATGTCGTGGGATTCGTGATGCTAAAGAACTCGTCCAAAACGATGGCAAGTGAGGTGCGGGTTGTATCGTAAACGACTTTGACGACTTCGGCGTAGCCTGTTTGATCGGTATAGACTTCTTCGTAGGTCACCGGTAGTGGCACGTTCCCGTTAGCATAGCCGCTTTCCGTCTCGGCCACACCGTGCACGCGCGCCATGTACGCATCAGTGCCCCAGAAACAGCCGCCTGCTAGGTAAATAGTCCGCAAGTTAGTCGCTTCAAACGTTAAATCTAAGTTTTTATTATAAGGTAACATGTTTTTATCCTCCCGTTTTGCTTCAGGTACACATTATAACATAGTCATAGTAATAAAAAAAGATGCGCTGGGATAGTCAGACACATCCTTCGCACCAAATGTTATAAATTAGTTATAATCGCATCCGTAAATGCATCTGTACCCAATATTCCGCCCAGATCAGTCGTCAACTCACCAGCGGCCAATGTTTTAGCTAGTGCCGCTTTAATCAAAACAGCCACTTCCGACCAGCCGATATAATCGAACATCATCACACCCGATAAAATGAAGCTCGACGGGTTAGCTAAGTTCATGCCAACAATATCCGGCGCTGTGCCATGCGTGGCTTCAAACACGGCATGACCCGTGTCGTAATTAATATTAGCTCCCGGGGCGATGCCAATCCCGCCGACTTGGGCTGCAAGGGCATCTGAGATATAGTCGCCGTTTAGATTTAAGGTTGCCACCACATCAAATCGTTCTGGGTTTAGTAGAATCTGTTGCAAAAAATTATCCGCGATCACATCGTCGACGTAAATCCGACCGGCAGCGAGCGCACGTTCCAACGCATTTTCAGCAGCTTGCTTCCCACCAACCGATTTAATATGGTCATACATCTCGTTCGTAAAAGCATCGTACTCAGCCGCCACCTCATACCCCCACTGGCGAAACCCGCCCTCGGTAAACTTCATAATATTGCCTTTATGCACAAGCGTCACCCGCTTTTTCCCTTGCGCCACCGCGTACGCCATCGCCGCCCTCACTAAGCGCTTCGTTCCCTCAACACTGACCGGCTTCACCCCAATCGCCGAAGTTTCCGGAAAACGAATCTTATCCACACCGAAATCCTCAGCTAAAATGCCAACCAACTTCATTACCTCGTCTGTCCCAGCTGCAAATTCAATCCCGGCGTAAATATCCTCCGTGTTTTCACGG
Organism: Turicibacter sp.; assembly: GCA_009780245.1. Taxonomy (GTDB): domain Bacteria; phylum Bacillota_I; class Bacilli_A; order MOL361; family Turicibacteraceae; genus WRKJ01. Next base: position 72,264 of record WRAJ01000007.1, on the reverse strand, counting down.
AAAATCGTCATATCTACCGCTTCGGGCTGCTTCACTGGTGCATGAATCCCAGCAAAATATGCCACCGGTCTCACACACGCATACAAATCCAACTGTTGACGCAACGCCACGTTCACCGAACGAAACCCTTTCCCAACCGGCGTCCCAAGCGGCCCCTTAATCGCAATCTTATGCTTTCGGATCGCAGCCAAGGTCTCCTCCGGCAAATATTCACCCACTTTTTCAAACGCCTGCTCCCCGGCAAGAAGCGCCAACCAGTCCACTTTCTTTTCACCGTCATATGCTTTTGCAACCGCCGCATCAAAGACCTTCAGCGCCTGCATCGTAATTTCCGCACCAATGCCATCCCCCTCAATATAGCCAATGGTCGGGTTGTTATTCAGTTTATCTATTGCCACATCGGCCACCTCCTACTTCGCTTTCTTTTTAATCACATACGGCATAATCCCATCGTTCGCGTAATACGCCAAATCAACCTGCGAGTCAAAACGCAGCATCGCCTCAAACGCCTTCTCATCGGCCCATACCTTCACCCGTTGCCCAATCTCAGGTTCAGCCGGTAACTCAATCGTATAAACCTCTTCCCCCGTCAACCCTAAGACATCGGCATTCTCCCCTTCTAAGAATTGGAGAGGCACAACGCCCATCATCACCAAATTACTGCGATGAATCCGCTCAAAACTTTCCGCAATCACCGCTTTAACGCCCAGCAACTTTGTCCCCTTAGCTGCCCAATCACGGCTCGATCCCATGCCGTAATCCTTACCAGCTAGCACAACAAGCCCTACTCCCGCTGCCTTGTATTTCATCGCCACGTCGTACATCGGGAAAATCTCACCGTCGTACTTGCTAAATCCGCCCTCGATCTCAGGCGTCAAATCGTTTTTAATCCGAATGTTTGCAAAGGTCCCACGGGTCATCACCTTGTCGTTCCCGCGCCGTGCGCCATACGAATTGAAATCTTTCAACGCGACGCCATGCTCAGACAAATAGTGGCCGGCGGGTGAATCGGCCTTGATCGCACCCGCTGGACTGATATGATCGGTTGTGATGGAATCTTTAAATTTTGCAAGGACTTTTAACCCTTTTAATGACGACCCGGTTGCTAAGCCGTTCTTTAAATTGTCAAAGTAAGGCGGATGTGACAGGTACGTTGAACGCTCCGGCCAGTTGTAAACCTCACTTGCAACGGTCGCGATGCTATTCCACGCTTCGTTTGCGTCAAAAACCGTGGCGTAACTTTTAGCGTATAGCTCTTTTGTCACGTGCTCGTTCACCAGAGATTCAATTTCATCCGCGCTCGGCATAATGTCTGCGAGGAAGACTTCTTTGCCATTTTTGTCCCGTCCTAAGCTCGTCGTCGCAAGGTCACGGCGGACGTTCCCCGCAATCGCATAAGCCACGACTAACGGCGGACTTGCGAGGTAATTCGCTTTGATCAGCGCGTGAATCCGACCTTCAAAATTTCGGTTGCCGGATAACACACTCGCAGCAATCAGATCGTCTTTGATGATTTCCTCTTCCATCACCGGTAACAGTGGCCCTGTGTTTCCGATACACGTCATGCAGCCATACCCAACGACATGGAAACCGAGCTGTTCTAAGTAAGGTAGCAGCCCAGCTTTTTCCAGATAAGCCGTCACCACTTGCGACCCTGGAGCCAAGCTAGTCTTTACATAATCTGGCACCGTCAACCCTTTTTCCACAGCCTTTTTCGCTAAGAGTCCCGCTGCCATCATGACCGATGGGTTACTCGTATTGGTGCAACTCGTGATCGATGCCACTGCGATTTTACCGTCGTTTTCTTTGAGCGCTCGTCGCTCGGTTACGAAAGCTTCGAAATTACGGCTCAGGTCTTTCAATAACACCATGTCTTGCGGCCTCGACGGCCCCGACAAACGCGCAGTAATCTCATCTAAGTTAATCGTGATCACCTGGCTATAAATCGGTGTCTCAGCGTCTTTATCGTAAAACAGCTGATTCGCCTTCGCATAAGCCTCGACAATCGCTACCTGCTCTTCGCTACGATTCGTGTTCTTTAAATAGTCTAAGCTCTCCTCGTCAATCGGAAAATACCCGCACGTCGCCCCGTACTCCGGCCCCATGTTCGCCACCGTCGCCCGATCCGACAAACTCAAATTCGCCATCCCCTCACCAAAGAACTCCACAAACTTCCCGACCACTTTCGCCTCACGTAACACTTTGGTCACCGTTAACGCTAAATCGGTCGCCGAGGCAAACGCACCAAGCGTTCCTGTTAACTCGACCCCAACAACCTCGGGAACCGTTAAACTACTAGGCTCGCCAAGCATCACAGCCTCGGCTTCAATGCCACCAACGCCCCAGCCAAGCACGCCAATCCCATTGATCATCGTCGTATGGCTATCCGTGCCAAACACACTATCCGGGAAAAGCAGCCCGTTTTTATCCGTGATGACATCCGTTAAATATTCGATGTTTACTTGATGGATAATCCCCGTTTCAGGCGGCACCACTCGGAAATTCTCAAACGACCCTTCCGCCCATTTTAAAAATTCATAGCGTTCCTGGTTACGTTCGAATTCCAGCTTGACGTTTGTGCGTAGTGAATCATCCTTGCCCGAACAGTCAACCTGAACCGAATGGTCAATAACCAAATCAACCGGAATTTCCGGGTTAATGAGCGACGGATCGCCACCCAGCGCCTTCATCGCATCCCGCATCGCCGCTAAATCGACAACCGCTGGCACACCGGTGAAGTCTTGCAGCACGACCCGGCTTGGTAAAAACACGGTTTCTGCCCCGGTCGTGCCGTCTAGGTAACCAAGCACCGCATCAATATGTGCTTGCGTGATTGATCGGTCATTTTTCTGCCGCACCAAACTCTCTAGCAACATTCTTAAACTATACGGCAGTCGCATGACGCCAGGAATACTTGCAATGTCGTGATACTGATACTCTTTTCCTAAAATAGTCAACGTCTTCATCTGTATGGCCTCCTTCATCTCTTAAGCAAATGCCTTCTTATTAACCCTTTCTAGAGGGAGATTCCCTATTTCAAACGAAAACAGGGGGTATCTAGGGAAATTTTTCCCTACTTTCAACGAAACAGGGGGGTGAATAGGGAATTCTTTCCCTACTTTCACCCGTACAAGGGGGTGTCTAGGGAAAATCTCTTTGCGCACCACCACTTATCGCTCATCTAAGCTCACATACTTCTTCGACTCAGCCACGCTTTCGTAGGCTGGACGGATGATTTTATTCATATTAATCAGTTCTTCCATGCGGTGCGCTGACCAGCCGACGATTCTGGCGATCGCGAACAGTGGCGTATACAGCTCTTCTGGAATGCCCAGAATTTTATAAACAAAGCCTGAGTAGAAATCCACATTCGGCGAAATGCCCTTATAAGCCTTATGCTTACGTAAAATAGCAGCTGGTGCTAGTTGCTCGACTTTTTCATAAAGCTTAAATTCATCGTCTAATCCTTTTTCTTTCGCCAAATCAGCCACGTACGACTTGAACACTTCAAAGCGTGGGTCACTCTCTGTATAAATCGCATGACCGATCCCGTATAACAGACCTTGCTTATCAAAAGCTTCCTTATTTAAGATGCGATCTAAATAAGCGGACACTTCGTCATCATCGTCATAGTTTTTCACGTTTGCCTTAATATCATCCAGCATGTTCGATGCTTTAATGTTGGCGCCGCCATGCTTCGGCCCTTTTAAACTCGATAGCGCGGCAGCAACGGTTGCATAAGTGTCTGTTCCGCTTGATGTCACCACATGAGTAGTAAAGGTAGAATTGTTCCCACCGCCGTGTTCCATATGCAAGATAAGCGCGATATCTAGGACCTTTGCTTCAACGTCCGTGTACGATTTATCGGGTCGTAACAATCTTAAAACATTTTCAGCCGTTGTTAAGTTGGGGTCGGGGTAATGGATGTACAAACTCTCGTGTTGTTTGCTGTAATTGTACGCGTGATAGGCATAAATGGCGAGCAAGGGAAATTGGGCGATCAAAGAAAGCGACTGATCAAGCACCTTTTCAATGGAAATGTCCCAGGGATTCTCATCGTAACTAGCGAGCGTCAAAATGCTGCGACTCATGGAATTCATCACATCCGCTGATGGACTTGGGAGCACGACATCACGCACGAAAATCTTCGGTAATTCTCGGCGAGCGGCTAAAATATCACTGAATACTTTCAACTCACCGGCTGACGGTAACTCGCCAAACAAAATCAAATAGGCAACCTCTTCAAACCCAAAACGATTCTCAGCACGCAAATTCTCAACGATGTCTTTCACGTCATAAGTCCGGTATTCCAACACACCCGGTATTTGATTGCCACCCGCATCAAAGCCGTTGATTTTAGAAATATTGGTCAAACCAGCCATGACGCCTTTGCCATTCTCATCGCGCAAGCCTTTTTTGACGTTGAATTTCTGATAAAATTCGCTCGGTATCTTGGTGTTTTTCATTATTTTGCCTTTGTATATCTGAAGCATCTCTTGCATAATAACCTCACCGCCTTAAAAGTTTTTTTCCGACTAGCATACAAGATTTTGCAGATGAGTTCAATAGCCTCATTGGATATTTCATTACTAGCCTTACGCTTTCATAAGAAAAAGCCAGGTTTTCACCTAGCTTTCCTATAGTCTTTTCGCATAACCTTCTTTATTCTCTTGCTTTGCTCTTGCGATCGCAAGGGCTTCGGCTGGCACGTTCTTGCTCACGGTTGATCCTGCTGCCACGTACGCCCCCTCACCAATTTCAACCGGTGCGATCAAGTTCACGTTCGATCCGATCATCGCATCCGCACCAATCACCGTTTTATGCTTTTTCTTACCGTCGTAGTTCGCGATAATGGCACCACAGCTCATGTTCACGCGCGGACCAATCTCTGCATCGCCCATGTACGCCAAATGCGCCGCTTTCACGCCTTCACCGAGCGTTGCTTTTTTGATTTCAACGAAGTTCCCGATGCGCGATTTCGCTCCGACTACCGCCCCGGCGCGAAGATGGGCAAACGGTCCAACTGTCGCATGTGCGCCTACTTCAGAGTCAACGACAAACGACGCTAAAATTTGCGCGCCTGAGCCGATCTTCGCATTTTCAAAGTCAGAACCAGCGCCGATAAACGCACCCGCTTCTACGACCGTGTTCCCTTTTAAGTAGACGTTTGGTTCGATCACAACATCAGATCCAATCACAACGTCCGCCTCAATGTAAGTCGTTAGCGGATCGATTAGGGTTACACCATTTTCCATGTGTTTTTTATTAATACGCTCACGCATGATGCGCCCATTATTCGCCAACTGTACGCGATCGTTGACACCTAGAACCCCGTCAACGTTCTCGATGACCACGGATTCCACAGCATGGCCCATTCCCTTGATTATTTCAACTAGATCGGTCAGATAATACTCGCCTTGTGCGTTATCATTACCCACCAATTTCAGCGCCTCGAAAAGCACTTCGTTATCGTAACAAGCAATCCCGGTATTGATTTCCGTTGTCTTTAGCTCCTCCGGCGTCGCATCTTTTTGCTCAACGATCCGAGCAACCTCACCACTCGCATCGCGAATAATACGCCCTAAACCAAATGGATTGGCAACGACATTAGTCAACATCGTCATTTTAGCACCGCTGTTTTCATGTTTCGTGAACAGCAACTCCAACGTTTCAGAAGTTAAGAGCGGATCGTCGCCGTAAGTGACCATCGTCATACCCGGTTTTCCAGCTAGCGCACCGTCTGCCATCTGCACCGCATGCGCCGTTCCCAGTTGTTCCTCTTGCTTCGCATACACCGCACGATCACCTAAACGTGCCTCAACAAGCTCCGATTTATGCCCGGTGACAACGATCAGCTCTTGCGACCCAGCCGTTTCCAAAGCACCAATCACATGCTCAATCATCGCCTTGCCCATCACCTCATGTAAAACCTTCGGCACCTCAGACTTCATGCGTGTTCCCATGCCAGCCCCTAATACGATTCCATAACGTTTCATTTTAAATCACCCTTCCAACATTCTCTAATTTCATCCACCCGCTGCTTCTGATGAGGCAACATTTTATCATAACCCGTGCCCGCCATCGCATAAATAAACGGATCGTCCACATCCGTCGTCACACCGGCAAGCGCCTCAATGATCGCATGCGTGCAAAACGGAACGTACGCCTCACAATAGCCACCTTCATGCAGGCAAACTAACCGGCCATCGGCATACTTGTCAGCGAGTTCTTTGACCGTTTTTGCCATGTATCGGTATCCACTAGTCGAAAGCATCATCCGCGCCAATGGATCAAAAATGCTTGCGTCTTGACCCGCAGATACCAGAATCAATTCTGGCTGAAAACTCTCTATTGCCGGGACAACCAGCTGCTCAAACGCATAGGCGTACACCGCATCACCACTCGCCGCATAAAGGGGGATGTTGAGCGTAAACCCTTCCCCCTTGCCCGCACCTCTATCCGCGATTTTGCCCCGACCGATCGGTTCGAGATTGTCTTGGTGCAGCGAAATAAATAACACACGGTCGTCCTCATAGAAAGCATCCTCGGTCCCATTGCCGTGATGCGCATCCCAATCAATAATGGCAATCCTGTTAATCCCTAACTCTGCTTGCGCGTACTTCGCGGCAATGACGACATTGTTGAAGATACAAAAGCCCATCCCCTGATCGGTTTCCGCGTGATGCCCGGGTGGGCGGGTTAACACATAGGCATTTTTAAATGCTTTACCCTCACAAACAGCTCTTACCGCTTCTATGGCCCCACCAGCAGCGAGCTTGGCGATTTCGTATGAGCCTTTGCCCACAATCGCCGAGTCGCCACAGTCAAGCCCACCGGTTTTACTCATTTCTTTGACAGCTTCGACGTGACGCTCCGTATGGAAATATTGTAATTGCTCATCGGTTGCTGGGACCGGTGGCAAGTGAAAAAGCTGATCGCTTAAGCCACTTCGATCGAGTAAATTTTTAACTCGGCGCTTACTCTCAGGGCTTTCAACCGAGCCGTTCTCTTGAATATAACCGCCCGCCGGTTCGAAGAGGGCACCGTCGCCGGCGTTGTGCCAGAAATAACTTTCATCATAGACGAACGCAGTCTTCTTGCTCATCATAACGTGTACCCGCCTGCCGGACGATAGAGCGGATACAAAATAATTCCTTCCGCAAATTTCATCAGCACACCAAAATACCGATAGCCAAACTTTCCATAAACCCCACCGCCGTAATAAGGCGTACTCGCTTCAAGGTAAGTCGGAATGCCACGTTCATCGAGTTGATCAAGGTGATGTTTAAGCAATGCGCCACCGATCCCTTGACCTTGAAATTCCTTTTTCGTAACAACCGCCACCAACTGGTAAAACGGCGTATCTGTCGGCTCATTCGCATGCGATTTATCAGCCACTTCCTGGAAATGGTCGGCATGCGCCGCGACGACCTTGTTGATATCATCGTAAATGCTTTCATCAACATCATGTGGCAACCAAACCGTCGCGCCCACGACCTCGCCCGTTTCATCTTCCGCGACGTGCGCCACACACCCCTTGGCACCTAAGTAAATCTTATAATATTCGGTAACAATCTGGTGCTGATTGTCATCGTGATTCACACACCACTTAAAAAAAACATCCTCTTCGTAGCCGCCTGCAATAAAACTCGCTATTTTTTCAATTTCATCTAGTTTGATCGGTCTTACCCTTACGTTCATAGCACATCTCCTTTCGTTTTGTCGTTTATTGATCATGCTAGCAGGCAAAAGCTGACCATCTGCTGCATAAATACAGGTAATTTCTTTTTTTTATGCAAAAACCTGTAATTTTTGACATTCACAATGAGTCAAAAGGGCTGTCTCGTCAATTTTTCGCACTTTTGACACACGATAAGTGTCAAAAGCGATCCGATAATACAGGTAATCACCGATTTTCATGCAAAACCTGTAATTCGATTCCCACACTAGCATGTATGAGCCCCTTAACCCTTCACCACCACATTAACCAGCTTCCCAGGAACCACCACGACTTTCACAATGTCCTTCCCAGCTGTAAAATTCTGGACGTTCTCATGCGCAAGAGCCACCGCTTCCATTTCTTCACGTGAAATATCAGCCGGCACTTCCAGCTTCGCGCGTAATTTCCCATTCACTTGCGCAATCACCGTCATCGTGTCTTCCACTAACTTCGCCTCGTCATATACCGGCCAAGTCGCATCACTCAACTCACCCTCAGCGCCCAATAACGCCCAAATCTCCTCGGTCATATGCGGCGCAATCGGATTGAGCAACTGCACAAAGCCGCGCACATAATCCACTAAAATCTCATCCGCCTTGTACGCCTCATTAATAAACGTCATCATCTGCGAAATCGCCGTGTTAAAGCCCAACGTCTCATAATCGTGTGTAACTTTCTTAACCGTCTGATGATACATCTTATCTAAAGCGCCATTGTTCGTCGAAACAATCTTCTCATTTAAGCCACAACCCTCATCCGTCACAAACAAACGCCACACCCGGTCAAGGAAACGGCGGGCCCCGTCAAGCCCTTGCTCGCTCCAAGCCACGGACGCTTCAAGCGGTCCCATAAACATCTCATACAACCGCAACGTATCCGCCCCATGACTGTTGACAATGTCGTCCGGGTTCACCACGTTGCCTTTCGATTTAGACATCTTCTCGTTATTCTCACCGAGGATCATGCCTTGATTAAACAACTTCTGAAACGGTTCTTTCGTATTGACAAGCCCTAAATCATACAGGAATTTATGCCAGAACCTGGCGTATAACAAATGCAACACCGCGTGTTCCGCACCGCCGATATACAAATCAACCGGCAGCCACTCCTCAATCAATGCCCGTCCTTCCGCGCTATCAAGCGGCAAATACTCACCGTTTACCTTCAAAATATACGCCAGGTAATACCAACAGCTCCCCGCCCATTGTGGCATCGTATTCGTATCACGAAGCCCACGCACACCATCCGCGCGCACCACTTCTAGCCATTCTTTATGATTAGCCAGCGGCGACTCACCCGTGCCAGACGGCTTAATATTTTCCATCACCGGCAACTCCAAAGGCAGCTCATCAGCAGACAAAGCCGTTACCGTCCCGTCTTCCCAGAAGACAATCGGGAATGGCTCACCCCAGTAACGCTGACGCGCAAAGACCCAGTCACGTAGCTTATAAGTCGTCGTGGCTTCCCCTTTACCAATCGCCACCAACCGCTCATTCATCGCCGCCTTCGCTTCTTCGTTGTTCATCCCATTCAAAAAGTCAGAATTCACATGCGCACCATCGCCGAGATAAGCCCCCTCGCTCATATCACCTTCAACGACCTGCACAACCGGTAATTCATATTTCGTAGCAAACTCATAATCACGCTCGTCGTGCCCCGGTACTGCCATCACAGCGCCCGTCCCGTAACTTGAGAGCACATAGTCAGCGATCCAAATTGGCAGCTGATCACCCGTGATCGGATGCACCGCATAAGCACCTGTAAAGACACCCGTCTTTTCTTTCGCCAGCTCTGTACGCTCTAAATCCGTTTTCGCCTGAGCCAGCTCGGCATAAGCTTCAATCGCTGCCAACTGCTCTGGCGTGGTAATCACCGACACCAAGTCGTGATCAGGGGCTAAAACCGCGTACGTCGCACCGAATAGCGTGTCAGCACGGGTTGTAAACACATCAATTGACACGTCATGACCGGTCACACTAAAATTAACCAGTGCGCCGACACTACGACCGATCCAGTTGCGTTGCATTTCTTTTAAGCTTTCTGGCCAATCTAACGCGTCCAAATCTTCCAGCAAACGATCGGCATATTCTGTAATTTTCAAAATCCACTGACGCATCGGCTTTTTCACCACCGGGTGCTCGCCGCGCTCAGAAACCATCTTCCCATCGACGGTCAAAACTTCCTCGTTCGCCAACGTTGTTCCTAACGCTTCACACCAATTCACTTCCACGTTCTTAATTTCAGCTAACCCGCGCTCATACATCTTCGTGAAAATCCACTGCGACCATTTGTAATAATCCGGATCGGTGGTATTAATTTCCTTGTCCCAATCGTAGGAGAAACCGAGCTCTTGGATTTGCCTTTTGAACGTTGCGATGTTCGTTTCTGTGAATTCGCGCGGGTCGTTTCCGGTATCCAGTGCGTACTGCTCAGCCGGCAAGCCAAAAGCGTCCCAACCCATCGGATGAAGGACGTTATAACCTTGCATGCGCTTCATGCGCGATAAAATATCGGTTGCCGTGTACCCTTCTGGATGCCCCACGTGAAGTCCGGCTCCCGACGGATACGGGAACATGTCTAACGCGTAAAATTTTGGTGCCCCTTTCTTTGTTCCCGTGGCAAATGTTTTCTCTGCTAACCAGTAATTTTGCCATTTTTTCTCAATCTCTTTGTGATTAAATGCCATTGTTTTCTCTCTCCTCTTACTTGGAGCTACCTATCATTTTGTGGATAAATATTTAACTCTTCTAATTTTAAGTACAACTTCTTTAACGATTCTCGCGGATTTAAATAGTAATTCGGGGCATTAAGGTTGTAAATATTCAATCCTTGATTTTTTAAAATAAGCTCTTGATCTAGTTGTTTCTTGATCACTTCAGGGTGCGTTTGCTCATCACCGATAATGTTAATCACCAGTGCTTGCTTGTCCGCTTCAATCAAGAAATCCCATACCAGTTCGCCGGTTTTCACTTTACACTTCAGTTCGTATCCGGCGCGTGTTAGTTCATCAAAAATCTCTTCTTCCACCGCGTTGTCGCACACCTTCACGCCCGCTTTCACGTTCGATGCCACATGTTTCTTAAGCGGAGCCGGCTTTGCCGCAAGCTTCATGCGCGAATCCCAGGCGGCCGAATGCGAAATCAACTCAAACAACGAGGCGCCTAAGTATTGCTCACCGAAATTATGTAACGCTTTACTATACGTCCCGTTCAATCGGCTCGCGTCAATGTTCACCACAAAATCTTTTTTTGTTTCGACCTCTTTATCCGTGCCAAACAAAATCGCCTTGTGGGTATGCATCAGCTCAGGCAACCTAAACACACTTGAACTTGACGCATCAGCAAAGAATGCCACATCAAATTGGTTAGCGCTGATCTCTTGCAAGACAGCGGTGTCATTTAAAGCAACGAATGAAACCGGGAACACGGACAGCAGACGCCTAAGTCCCTGACGATTAAGCGATTCAGTTAAGGTACTCACACAGTCAGCAACGACTGCTTCGTCCACCATCGTTTCATTTTGCCAGCATTTATTCTCCAGCCATTCGTGATGAAGTTCTAGCTTTTGAGACTCAAGGTACAAAAGCTTGCGTTCCAACATGTCATCTTCAAATTCTTTTAATTGGCTAAGTAGTAAATTCAATTTTCCTTGCTCAAATTCCGCTTTGAGATCAGGTGTTTCTTCTATTTCGTTATCTAGGTTACTCATTAATTCAGCCGTCAACATCGGCATCGTCGCGTTTATTTCAGAAATGAAATTACCAAAGGTAATAAAATGATGACGCTGTGTTACCTTTTCATTCACTTCTTCCAACACTTTTTTAAATTCAGTAAACTGCCCGTTCTTCATCGTTTCAAACAAATCTAAGCAAACGGGATGAATGTGCTCCGTTTGAACTTGTAACACATAGGTTTTCATGAAGTGAGCCCTCACGCGTTGCCAGCTAGCTTCCACTTCTGCTTTGCTTAAATGGAGGGCTGCCGCGTGGTACAAAATACTCATAATGTCGAGGCCTTCCGCAGAAACACCACGGAAATCTTTTGATAAGGCAAACGCACCTTCATTAAAAATCCAAATCAAATGCGCAATTTGCAACGCTTTTGTCATGCTTGCTTTTTTATTTAAATAAAACTCATGTAAATCATGACCGTCAAGCGTACCATTTAAAATCATCAGTAATTCCGTTTTCTCAATGCGCAATAAGTGGTTTAATTTTTCAATTAAGGCGTCGCGTTGCTTGAGTGCACGATCAAGCTGTGGTATTTCCTCAACCCCTTGCGTGATGCGATCAACTGATGCCGCAAGCGAATGGTAACCGTCTAAGCTTTCCATCGCTTCTCTTAAAATCAGTTTTGCGTATGGGTCAGTCAGATCATCGACCTCTTTCATGATTCTTGGCAGTTGATCGTACAAATATTGAATAAAGCGCAAATCTATTTCTTTTCCAAACATGTTCTCTAAATTTTTATATTCGCGACACAATCGTAAATATTTTTCTTCCGTTGCTAATAATTTTTGATAGCCAGCATCCGCAACTAATTCATCTAAATCAATAAATTCATAATTCAGAAGTGCCATGTTTTCTGGTGTAAAGGCAGATTTTAATCCCCACAACCGTTCTATGTCTGCGTTTTTCATTTCAAACTTGGCTTCCATCGGAATCTTGTCACCTGAGAAGCGCTCAAAGCCACCTATCTTCGAAACAAGCTGAGCTAGCTCATACGGAAAGTATCGCTTTTCTTGCCAAAAAACTTTCTTACTACTCAACTCACGATAGTCCAAGATTTGCGCTTTTATTTCCGCTGCTAACGCCAGCGATTTTTCAATATCAGACGCTGTTTTAGCAAAATCATACGTTAAACGCTCGTCATCCGCTTTTTCTTTGCGCCATTTCTTCAAATCCTCTAGCGTCGTTGGGAGTGTTTCTGATTTGGACGAAACCACGGTGTGAAGCCCTGCTAAATAAGTGGGTAACCAGCTGCGCACTTCTTCAATCTCACTTAGTTCTTCAGCAAAAACTAACACGCGTTTGCCGTTAGCAATAAAATGCGTCAAAAGATTTGCCATCACAGGGTATTTATTCGCTTGGTCTTCGAACACTGCAACAGCAGAATGATCCTTGATTAACTGTAAAATGCTCGTTTCTGACGGGGTCATTGAAACGGGTGATGCCTGCATCATATCCGTTGAGGTGTCTAAAACATGCGTGTGTTTTTCAGCGTAGTTCGGATCGATCATTTTTCCTAACACATCAGAGGAGGTCGGATCATTTTCATAATGATCGAGCGTCGCTTTAAGCCTCTGTATAACGGGATCATCGCTGTCTTTTCTCACAAACAAAACAGAACGATGCATCAGCTGTGGCACGACCCCTTGGTAATCAACGGCTTCATGAGGCGATGCCAGGTACTGCCCTTCAGGATGAATTTGCAAAATGAAAGACTTGAAAATTTCTGCGATTTTTTCATCGTCAAATGCTGTTACGTTTTGCTGGGCAAGTGCTTGTTGTAAATCGTGAATGAGACGAGGTTTGTTGGCGAAAAAATGATTGAGTACACCGTCGAAGCTTAAAGGGGCATCCGCTAAGGTTAGGTGGCAGACACCTTCTGTATCGTTCACTTCAATGTTCATTTCAATGGTTAATACCGGGTGATAAACAGCTTGTTCATACGGAACGTTTAAAATACCAACCCCTAAATACAATTTGCCATCTTCGTCTTTGATGTTGATGACGTCATCGTAAAAAATCGCGGCTTTCTTCGCTTGGGCTTTTTCGTAGGCTTGTTTGCGTTTGGCTTCTTTCCAAGCTTTCAATTCATTGATCAATAACGTGGTCATGTTTTTTTGCTGTTTGGAATTACGGATTGCTACGTTCTTTTTAACTTTTGGCGTCGATACGCCTAACAATAATTGCTGCCAATCGTTTAAAATGATGGTGTCTTTTTCTTTCGTATAAATTTTTTGATCCAGAGACCGAGATTCTAGCGATAAGATTTCTTCTACGTCTTCGATTTCAACTTCAAGTGTTTCGCCCGTTTCTGGATCGTAGCTAAGCAACTCAAAAACAGTTGCTAATGTGGAGCTTGTTTCAATTTTTTCAGGTTCATACACCGAACGATGTATGTCGATGTGAGGCGATTCACCGTTAGTTGCACTCACCAGACGTGATTTCCCTGACGATAGTATTTCATCTAAGAACCAATGTGACGAATACTCATTTAAGCTGCGATTGACGGGTAAATAGTTTTTCTTTGCAGCCAGTAAATAATCAAAAAGCTGTTCTGTCGTATTTCTCATTTCACAAGACCTCCACCTATTGTTTGAAATTAAATTTTCATCAATATTCTGTCCATATCAAAAGTTTGATATACCTATCATCAATTATATCAAACTTCTAGCTGAAACACCACTTTATAAAGTAAAAAAACTAATTCCTTTCATAGAAATTAGTTAGCATGATCCGTTTGACTTTGTTTAACAAATAAAATTGGCGCGCCCGATAGGATTCGAACCCATAACCCTCTGATCCGAAGTCAGATGCTCTATCCGGTTGAGCCACGGGCGCATATTAAAATAAGTTGTTCTAGTTTTTCATTACACCCTTTTAATCAACGAGAGAGCATCTAGATGCTCGCAGTTCAGAACTAATCACTCGCAAGCTCGCGAAGTTCTTGTTGCAGTAGGCAATCGTAATCGAGCCAAAGGCTCGAACTCGTTGCCTCTATCCGGTTGAGCCACGGGCGCATATTAAAAACCAGAGGCAATTGTATCACACATTGCTTCTGGTTTCAAGTGTCTAATGCATCTTAAACGTCTAAGTTGTAGAAAGATTTGATTCCGTTGTACTTAGCCAAATCTCCGAGTTGTGCTTCAATTCTGAATAATTGGTTATACTTCGCAATTCTATCCGTTCTTGCTAATGAACCAGTCTTAATTTGACCAGCGTTTGTTGCCACCGCGATATCAGCGATTGTTGCATCTTCAGTTTCACCTGAACGGTGAGAGATAACAGCCGTGTAACCAGCTTTCTGAGCCATTTCGATTGCTTCGAACGTCTCAGTTAACGTACCGATTTGGTTAACTTTGATTAAGATTGAGTTTGCTAAACCTTTGTCGATTGCTTGTGATAAACGCTCAGTGTTTGTAACTAAGAAATCGTCACCTACTAATTGGATCTTATGCCCTAATTGCTCAGTTGCATACTTCCAACCATCCCAGTCATCCTCATCTAAACCATCTTCGATTGAAATGATTGGGTATTTTTCACATAGCTCTGCGTAGAAATCAACTAACTCCGTTGAAGATAATTCTTTTCCACCTTCACCAGCTAATACGTATTTCTTCGTCTCTTTGTTATAGAACTCAGCAGAAGCAACGTCCATTGCGATCATCACATCATCACCAGCTTTATAACCAGCTTTTTCAACTGCTTCTAAAATAACACCGATTGCTGATTCATTTGACGGTAAGTTTGGAGCGAATCCACCCTCATCACCAACCGCTGTATTTAATCCCATCCCATGAAGAACGTCCTTTAACGCATGGAAGACTTCAGCTCCACAACGCATTGCTTCTTTGAACGTTTTTGCACCGATTGGCATGATCATGAACTCTTGGAAATCAATGTTGTTATCTGCGTGCTCACCACCGTTAATGATGTTCATCATTGGCGTTGGTAAATCTTTCGCGTTGAATCCACCTAAATAGCGGTATAACGGTAATCCTGAATAATCAGCCGCTGCATGAGCAACCGCCATCGATACACCTAAGATGGCGTTAGCGCCTAACTTACCTTTGTTTGGCGTTCCGTCTAAATCGATCATTAGCTTATCAATACCAGCTTGATCACGAACGTCTAAACCGATGATTTCTGGTCCGATCACGTCGTTTACGTTCTCAACCGCTTTTAAAACACCTTTTCCTAAATAACGAGACTTATCTCCGTCACGTAACTCAACAGCCTCATAAGCACCTGTAGATGCCCCAGATGGCACTAATGCACGACCAAATGATCCATCCTCAGTTGTTACTTCCACTTCAACCGTTGGGTTTCCGCGTGAATCTAATACTTCAATTGCAGTTACACTA
The DNA here is from genome assembly GCA_009780245.1 of Turicibacter sp. GTDB lineage: Bacteria > Bacillota_I > Bacilli_A > MOL361 > Turicibacteraceae > WRKJ01. The sequence goes on along the minus strand of WRAJ01000007.1, from coordinate 56,456 downwards.
TCAATAAATGACATAACTCTTCAACTCTCCTTTTTTTATAATCGCAGTCACATTTATATTATTGCGATTTATTTCACTTAACATACTAACATAAAACGGAAAAAAAAGAAAACATTTTTTGACATGGAAACGTTCTTAAAGCGAAATTTCTTACCCTCGGCTTTACTCTTACCGCTTTCACTGCTTCCATCTCCTTTTAGAATTGACAATTTCATATGAGATATACTATAATCAGGGACGGTGATTAAAATGAAATGGCAAATAGCACGACTGCTCAAAGAGTCAACTAAGAAAATTAACATTGAAGAAGACATCGATTTCTCAGATGCCGTAAAAAGAAACCCGGACATCCGTTCGATGACAAAAATTAAAGTCACGGGTGTAGGAACTGTTTTTACGACGGAACGCAGAATGGCATTCGACCTCACGATCAAAGGCGAAATGACGCTCGCATGCGCCCTCACACTAGACGATGTCAACTACCCATTCCAAGCGACGCTGGCCCCAGCCTTCGTTTGGGACAGCGAAAGACACGATGAACTCAGCGAAGACTACCTAGTCAAAGACACCATCGAACTCGCTTCTGCCATTTGGCAAGAAATCTTTATCCAAATTCCGCTACGTGTGATCAAAGACGGAGCTTACGAAGAACTAGCAAGTAAGGGAATCGAGGTTTTAAGCGAAGAAGAAGTGAAAGAAGAAGCAAAAAATCAGATCGATCCACGTTTTGCAGCACTAGAGGGATTGAAATTTGAAGATTAGACTTGATTTATTTGCAACTTTATTGTAAAATATACGTTTGTGAATAGAACTTGACCTCTATTTGACTCTGTGTTCCAATTTAAGCAATCATAGAGTATCTTGTAAAAATTGGTGGTGAAATAATAATGGCAGTACCTCAAAGAAGAACGTCAAAAACTCGTAAGAGAAAACGTCGTACACATTTCAAATTAACTGTACCTGGTATGCATGCATGTCCAAGTTGTGGTGAATTAACAGCAGGACATAGAGCTTGTTCAAGCTGTGGTGATTATAAAGGACGCTCAGTTGTTACAATGAAAGAAGCAGCTGCTGAGTAATCTTATTAGCTTTTCTTTATTAATGGGCCCATTAATAAACAGATTATAAAGCAATTAAAAGCCAGAATCGTTTATGATTCTGGCTTTTCTGTTTCGTTCGCTTGGTAACGAACTTTCCACATTTTATTGATGACCTGTTCCACATGGGATTGACTATTTTCTTTCGCTTCAATAATATTGATAAAAATAATTTTGATTAAGGATACAACTGGGATTGATAAGAACATCCCTAATACACCAAAGTAATGGGCGCCGATTAACAGAGAAATAAAGACTAAAATCGGATTTATTTTAAGCGCATCGCCCATAATAATTGGTCCAATCACATTGCCGTCAAATTGTTGTAAAGCCGTTAATAACACAGCAGTGAGAATCCCTTGTTGAACCTCTCCTGTCACAAAGGTTAAAGCAATCACAACAACTGAAGCGATGATGGAACCGAATTTTGGAATCATGTTCGCAACACCTAAAAAGATGCCTAGAAAAACGGCAAAGCGCACGTTTAGAAGTAACAGCAAGATAATCGATAGCCCGCCCATGATGCATGAATCTAAAAACTGAGCCCCGATAAATTTATAAAATAAATCATCAGCTTGTTTGATGTAATATTTTAATGTTTGCAAATTAGCATTTTTCATTGCCAAGTTAGCTACGCGCCCGATGGCTAAGAAAATAGTGTCTTTATAAAGCAGCATGTAAATCGAAATGATCAGTGCCAAGACGAAATCAAACAGCCAAAACGCGGTAGAAATAGCCAGGTTCGTCACTGCACCTAATCCTTGCGTAAGAGGCCCAATCACCGTTTGGGCATCGAAATCAGCAAAAAACGTTTCAATCGCTTCTTGAATGTTAAACATATCGTCTAACGCATCCCATTCGAGCCCCGTGACAAAATTCTCGATTCTTATGTATAAATAAGGCACAAAGTCGATAAAATCCATGATGTTACTGACTAAAATCGGGAAGATGAGACGCAATAGAAGATACACGATGCCAATCACAGATAGGTACACCGTTAGAATGGACAAACCTCGCGCACGTTTTTTAACGAGGGGTTGATTGGTTTTTTTGATCAAATTTTCAACCCAATGACAAGGTCGACTCAGCATGTACGCCATCACAGCCGCCATAATAACAGGAGAGATAACACTAAAAAAGGTCCGGATACCTAACCAGATAGCATCGATGTTCATCACAGCATTAAAAACCAAGACCGCTGCTGCAACAAACAACAACCCTTGAATCCACAGTAACCAATTGATTTGTAACTTTTTCATAAAAACTCCTTGTCGACACCAGAATAATCGCTTTATTTACCTACTTTACTATAATAAACCGAATGCGGTGAAAGTGCAAGTGTTTTAGCGTATATCGTCAAGGAATAGTTGGCTTTGATGTCTCAGATTCTCAAAAGAAATCGTTCGCGGTCTAATTTTTCGAAGCCCATTTTTTCATAGAAACGATGAGCGCGGGTGGCTTCGGTTAGACACGTTACAGATGCGGATTGATAGCCGTGCTCGTGGGCGAAGTCTTTCATAAAGTCGAACATAAGACTAGCAGTATTAGTTCCCCGATACTCTTTTGCGACGACGACGTTATATATTTCTAAAGTGGGTTGGAAGTCGAACGTGAATAAGTCGATCATGTAAATGGTAATGGTACCGATGAGCTGCGCTTCATCCTTTGCCACGAGAATTTTGTAAGCCGAGTGGTTAGGGTCGTACCTTTTGTTGTATTCATCAAGTGATCGACTATTGCCAAAAGCTTCGTCGATCAACGCTTTGTATTGCGGTAAGTCTTCGGGTTTTAAATATTCTAATGTGATGTTCATTTTTATGCACCTCCACCATCATTTTACCACATCTGTATAGAAAAATCCTGCTTCTTTTGTCGAAGAGAAGCAGGATTTCTATTTTATTCTTCCGTTGTGCTTGCTTCAGCTGGTGTAGCTACTTCTACGTTTTCAACCGGAGGACTAGCAACTTCTTCGGTCTTCTTTTCTTCAGCGTCAGGCTTAACCTCGGTTTTCACCTTCTTCTCCGGCTTCGGCAATAATGCTTTAGCTGAAAGTTTCAAACGATCACGCTCGTCGATTTCAGAAATGATCACGTCGATTTTATCGCCAATCTTCAATACGTCTGCCACTTTAGCAACACGCTCGTGACGAATCTGCGAAACGTGTAACAACGCCTCTTCGCCAGGCATAAATTCCACAAACGCACCGAAATCTTTGATTTGCTTAACGGTACCAGTGAATTTATCCCCAATCTTAAACTTAGGCGCTGGTTTTTCAAGCAACGCTTTAGCTGAAAGGTTAATGCGGCCACGCGCATCGACCTCAACCGCCTTCACCTTCAAAGTGTCGCCAACTTTTACGACGTCAGACACGTTTTTCACGTTCTCATGACGCAATTCGGTCACGTGTACCAACCCATCAGTGCCCTCGAAAATCTCAACGAACGCTCCGAATGACTCGACACGCACGACTTTACCGTCATACGTTGCGCCAATTTCTACTTCGCGCGTAATTTTCTCAATGATTTCAATGGCTTTTTCAATCATTTCTAGGTCATCGTGCAAAATGAATACCGTACCATCTTGCTCGATGTCTATCTTCACGCCGGTTATATCAATAATTTCATTCACTTGCTTCCCGCCCGGACCGATAACATCACGAATCTTGTCTGGATTAATGGTGATCGTATGCACTTTCGGTGCGTACTTTGAAAGCTCTGGACGTGGTGCAGCGATCGTCGTTAACATGTGATTTAAAATGTGGAGGCGACCAATGCGTGCTTGCGTTAAGGCCTCGTCTAAAATCTCTTTGCTCAACCCTTCAAGTTTGATGTCCATTTGCAAAGCCGTAATGCCTTCGGTTGTACCCGCGACTTTGAAATCCATATCGCCAAGATGATCTTCCATGCCTTGAATGTCACTTAGAATCGTATAATCGGCACCTTTAGCAATCAATCCCATTGCAATACCGGCTACTGGTGCTTTAATCGGGACACCTGCGGCCATTAAAGCCATCGTCCCCGCACAGATCGCCGCTTGTGACGTTGATCCGTTAGACTCGATGATCTCTGATACAACGCGCACGGTATACGGGAATTCTTTCTCGCTTGGCATCACTTTTTCTAACGCGCGCTCACCTAACGCACCGTGTCCGATTTCGCGGCGCCCTGGTGCACCGTAGCGCCCTGTTTCACCAACTGAAAACGGTGGGAAATTATAATGGTGCATAAATCGTTTCCCTGCTTCAATCTCAAGACCATCTAGTTTTTGATATTCGTTTAACGCGCCAAGTGTACAAACCGATAACGATTGCGTCTGCCCGCGTGTAAACAAAGCAGAGCCGTGCGTACGTGGCAATAAATCCAAACGTGAAGATAATGGACGAATCTCCTCAGGCGTGCGTCCATCTGGGCGAATCTTATCCACCGTAATCGCATGGCGAACCTGCTCTTTCACGATGCTATTCAATACCGACTTAACATCTTTAAACGTTGTGTTGTCCGCTTCGATTGTTGTGTAATACGCGAGCACATCATCAAAAACCGCGTCAATGGCAGCTTGGCGTGCCTGCTTTTCTTGAACGCGAGCAGCCTCAGCTAGCTTAGCCTCACCCATCCCACGCACATGCGCCTCAAGCTCCGCATCAATTTCACGAATGACCACGTCAATCTTTTCTGCTCCAATCTGAGTGATGATCTCTTCTTGCCATGCGATAATCTCTTTAATCACTTCATGCCCGAACATAATGGCAGCGAGAATATCAGCTTCAGAAACTTCATTTGCTTCTGCTTCAACCATATTAACCGCGGCTTTCGTACCAGCAACAGCCAGATCAATATCAGACAATTCAGCCTGCTCGACGGTCGGATTAATGATAAATTCGCCATCCACACGCCCAACGAAAACGCCGGCAATCGGGCCACTGAACGGGATATCCGAAATCGAAAGCGCTAACGATGAGCCTAACATCGCACTCATTTCTGGTGAATTATCGTGATCAACACTCATGACATAGTTAATCACTTGAACGTCGTGACGGAACCCATCAGGAAATAGCGGACGAATTGGACGGTCAATTAAACGGCCTGCTAAAACAGCGTGTTCAGCTGGGCGACCTTCTCGCTTGATAAAACCACCTGGCACTTTACCGACCGCGTATAACCTCTCTTCATAGCCAATCATTAGGGGGAAGAAATCTAAATCGCGTGGTTCTTTTGACATCACTGCGTTTGATAAAACGGCCGTGTCTCCGTAACGGACGAAGACGGAAGCGTTCGTTTGTTTAGCTAGTTCGCCGATTTCAACTGTCATCTCGCGACCTGCAATTTCTTTCGTAAAAACATGTTTTTCTGACATTTAAATACAACTCCTTGTGAGTTTCTTGAGTAACATTCTGGGATACATATAAAAAAAAGCCTGAAAACAGGCTCTAATTTAACTTAGCGACGTAAACCTAAACGCTCGATTAAAGCACCGTAACGGTTGATGTCTTTGTTACGTAAGTAAGTTAATAAATTACGACGCTTACCAACCATTTTTAATAATCCGCGGCGTGAATGATGATCTTGCTTATGTTCTTTTAAGTGATCGTTCAAACGGTTGATGTCAGCCGTTAAAATTGCAACTTGAACTTCTGGAGAACCAGTGTCACCTTTGTGAGTTGCATATTCTTCAATAATTGTTTGCTTTTCAGCTTTCGTAATTGCCATTGTTGTAGCCTCCTAATATTTTATAAGTCACCATAATCCATGTCATAGGCTGGAGCAGCCAATCACTTAGACTAAGGCCTGTGATTTACAACTAGAACATTATATCACATTTATTTTTTAGTTGCAAGAAATTATCCTTGCTTTTCAATAATAAGTGTGGTAAAATAAATTGTCGAAATTCGACAGTAGTAGAACGTTGGAAAACGTAGTATTTTAGGAGGAATAAATATGTTAAAAAAATTATCATTAATGACAGTATTATTTGCTGCTACGCTATTCTTAGTAGCGTGTGGTGGAAATCCAGAATCTGAGATTATTGGGACTTGGGACAACGGATCAGGTCGTATCTTCTTATTTGTTTTTGATGAAGCAGAAGAGGTTGAATTCCGTGACAATGGACGCGTTGTGATTACACAAGGCGATGGCGCAAGTAGAACAGTTGACTGGGAACTTGGAGACGATGAAGGAACGTTTGTTGCTGATGGTCAAAACTTCACCTATACAGTTCGCGGTGATGTGTTAACTATCACGGATAGCTGGAATGATTCTTGGACATTCGATCGTCAATAATTTAAAATTAAATAATATCAACGTTTACCAGACTTGCTTTTTAAAGGCAAGTCTGGTAAAATGTTTCTGTTATAATTTCTGAAACGAAAAGCATAACAAAAATAAACGGAGGTGAAGAGTACTAAACTGTTATCGGAGGGAAACCTTGACCAGTTTGGACTTACACAACATGGCTAATATTAAATCACAAAAGAAAAGAATCAAAACAAATGAAAAGCGTCGCCAAGCGAACGTTTCGGTAAGAACGCCAATGCGTTCAGCAATTAAAGCGGTTGAAGCAGCAATTGAAGCTAAGGATCATGCAGCAGCAGTAGAAGCATACAACCTTGCAAATAAGAGATTAGACAAAGCAGTGTCAAAAGGGATTGTACATAAGAACTTTGCAGCACGTAACAAATCACGCTTAAGCAGACACATCAATGCCTTACAAGATTAATTTTAACGCGATATAGATAAAGAGTAGTGCCGATTATCAACTAGATAAGGCGTTATTCTTTTTTATTTAAAGTTCAAAAAAACATCAGACAGCGCACATGCTATTCTGATGTTTTTATTATAGATTTGATCTACAATGCTTCAATATCGGCAATCAACTGCTCCACGTGCTCAACCGGTGTCGACCAGTCCGTGCATAAACGCACAATAATGTTATCCCCTTCAACACGCCAAGGTGCAAACACATAACGCTCAACCAACGCTTCGTATTGCTTAGCATTAAATTTAATAAACAACTGATTCGTCGTCGCTGGATAAACAAGCGTAATTTCCTTTGCGTCTAACGCAGCCTTAATCTTCATCGCCATCGCTACCGCGTGCTCCGCTACTCTGTTATACAGCCCATCTTTAAAGAACGCCTCGAATTGTACACCGAGCAAACGCCCCTTCGCTAACAATCCCCCACGCTGCTTCATGATGTACCTAAAATCACGCTTCAATTTCTCATTTACAATCACAACGGCCTCGCCAAATAGCGCCCCGACCTTCGTGCCACCGATGTAAAACACGTCGCAAATCTCTGCTAAATCAGCTAGCGTCGTGTCACAATCCTCCGAAGCAAACGCATACCCCAATCTCGCTCCGTCAATAAATAAAGGTAAATCAAACTTATTTGCTACAGCCTTAATTTCAAGCAATTCAGCCTTCGTGTACACGCCACCAAACTCAGTTGACTGCGACAGGAAAATCATACCCGGCTTTGGCGCATGGACATTTTCTGGCATCGTCACTACGGCTTTAATCTGCTCAGCTGTGATTTTCCCAATATCCGTTGGAATCGTGATGACTTTGTGACCCGTCGCTTCGATCGCACCCGTCTCCGAAGTTGCAATGTGGCCTGTCGTTGGTGCAATCACCGCTTCATGAGGTCGTAAAATTGAAGTAATCACCGTCAAGTTTGTCTGCGTGCCGCCCACTAAAAAATGAACATCGATATCGGAATTGTCGCACGCGCGCTTAATTAAATCTGCCGCTGCTGCACAATGCTCATCCGTTCCGTAGCCAGGAGTTTGAACCTCATTGGTCTCGACAATTCTTTGCAGAATTTCCGGGTGCGCCCCACGAGTATAGTCATTTTCAAACCTAATTAATTCAGGGTTTTTCATTGCTTGTTTAGCGTTAGTATTTTCGAACAATTTGCTTCAACCTCCGTTGCTAAAATTTAGTATTTTATCATTGTACAACATTTTACAAAAGACTACAACTATTTTCACAAATGTCCTAGCGCTTTCAGGCTTACATAATCATCGCCACCGATAATAATGTGATCCAGAAGCGGTATGCTCATCAATTCTCCGGCCTCAGCTAGCTGCTTAGTAAACAACAAATCTTGGGGTGACGCTGTCAAATCCCCTGATGGATGATTATGCACACACACAATAAACGTCGCCAAATGCTTAATCGCCTTCCTAAATACTTCTCTGGGATGAACAATTGCCATATCTAGTGTCCCGACAAAAATAGTTTCCTTGCAGATTAGTTTTTGCCGAACGTCTAAAAATAATACAATAAAGTTTTCTTGCTTCAGGTGTTTCATACTCGTCCCCAATAGCTTAAAACTATCCTCAGGGTTCGCGAGACTTGGACTCTCAGTGCTATTTGTAACAGAACTTTTGACAACCCGTATGCCAAGTTCAATGCTAGCTAACACTTGGACCGCCTTGCTCGGGCCAATCCCTGGAATCTCTAATAGTTCATTAATCGAGATGTCGTTCAAATTTTGTAACCCTTCTGATTTTTGCAAGATCAGTTGTGATAACGTAACAGCCGACTGCTCTTTTGAACCAGTCCGTAAAATAATGGCTAATAATTCTGTAGCCGATAACGACTCGGCACCAACTTGCAACAACCGTTCTCGCGGCCTTTCTTCTAACGGTAAATCTTTGATTAATATTTCTGACATATCTTTTCCACATCCTTTTTGATATTGATTCATGACGCTTCATCGAACCATGAAAAATTACCCACCCTATATATACGCAAAATAAAAAAAAATACCTTCATAGGTAATTTTTTCACAAAACAGTCTCATTGTAACACTTCTGAAATTTCATCTTTTTTTTGAACTATTTCTTTTTTAAAGGACAAAAAAGACCTCGCAATTGAGGTCTCGTCAGTTTTAATGCTTAAGCTGTTCCTGGTTTTTTGATGATCAGCGACTGAATTAACATCATGATCTGGCTCACTAAGAAGTATAATCCCATTGCTAATGGTGATACGTAAACCATTGGTAAGAACATAGCAGCCATGACGATGTTCATCATTCCCATGTTTGGCCCACCTGGGTTACTAGCCTGCATCGCTGCTTGCTGTCTTTTCTGTGAGAAGAACATGAGCCCACCAACCACGACCGCGAACACGATATTTGGCACACCGTGCGTCGCTGCTAAGTCTAAGCCGACAAAGTACACGCCTTCAACACCTAAAATCAACGGGTGTCTTGAGAACGCTTGGAAGAACCCAATCATTAAGACCATCTGTGCGATCATTGGTAAACAACCTGCCATCATATTGACGTTGTTTTCTTTGTACATCATGGACATTTCTTGTTGCATCGCCATTTGTGAACCGCGATCTTTCTTATTCGCATATTTTTTCTGGATGCGCTCTTGCTCAGGGCGCAATTCTTGCATTTTTGCCGTGTTTCGCATAGCGATGACGCTTAATGGCATGATCAATGCTTTTGCAACGACCGTGACAACAATGATGGCGATTCCTAAATTTCCAATGACTTCGCTAGCCCATGTAATAACAAGTGACAGTGGTAAAACTAGAAATGTTTCCCACCAACCCGATGCATTTTCAGTTGTGATGGGTTGTCTGACACCGCCTTCGGCACCACCGGCACAACCGGTTAAAATAATGATTCCCACTATTAGGGTTAAAACAAACAATAATTTCTTTTTATTCATGATAAAATTCCTCTCTGACAAACGTATTCTTTATTTCTTGTAAATAGTATATCACTATTTTTTAAACTCTTCGTAAACTGATTATTCACGCTTTTCAAATTATATAGCAAACAAGGCTCATTGTAAAGGCAAATGTTGATTTATTCGGTCGTGCAAAGCGCTTCCTGACTTTCCAAGCCGCGAATGGCATCGCTTAACGTAATTTCTCGCTCAAAATCTTCAACGTCCCACCGCTCAGATAAGTGCTCAGCTGAAATCACGGTGTAGTCATACACGTACTCAATGATGGCTTCGTCTTGACTCAAAGAAACCAATACGAGTTCAAAGCCTGCACTTAAATACGAGTTTGTGTAATCAATCATATCAGCGATTTCATCATCGGTTAACACTTCACCATTCGTGACATATGCAATGAGCTCTTCACGCGTAAAAATAGACCTTACCGTCCATGTTTGAATGTCTTCATCGTAACCGTCAATAATGATGATCGTTTCCTCATTCCGATACATGCTTGGCGCATCGATACACGTTGTGACCGACGATCCACTCATCCCCCTTGAACACGCCGTTAAAACAAATAACCCTACTACGATAGCAAATCCTCTTTTCAACATAGCTCTCACCTTTATCAAATTCTTTTTGACATGAAATATTATACTATTTTATGGGTGGGAATACAAGGAAAGTTACGATCGTCTTGTGAAGAAAAAGAATGCCATTATCACTCTAACAAAAGCTCCACCTGCGAATCGGACATGAAAACGTTAATCATCGGACGGTAAAGCGCTCCCTCCGGGCTCTCCAACTCCAAAAAAAGCCCTCTACCAAAGTAGAGAGCCTGTTCAACTCACCTTACGCACTTGCCTCGTCCGTCCCAAAGTCAAACTGTGAATTATACAACCCAGCGTAGAAGCCGTCTGCCTCTAACAACTCGTCGTGTGTGCCAATTTCAATGATATCCCCTTCGTTCATTACCAAGATCATATCGGCGTTCTTAATCGTCGATAGCCTGTGCGCAATGACAAACGACGTGCGTCCAACCATTAGCTTATCCATCGCTTGCTGAATCAAAATCTCCGTACGCGTATCCACCGAGCTTGTCGCTTCATCCAAAATCAATAACGGCGCATCGTTGATCATGGCACGGGCGATCGTTAATAACTGACGTTGCCCTGCCGATAAGCTGACTTTATCTGTCAACACCGTGTCATAGCGATCCGGTAATGACTTAAAGTAGTGGTGAATCCCAACGGCCTTGCACACTTCAATAACCTGCTCGTAGCTCACACCTTTTTTATTATAAACGATGTTCTCGTACACACTCCCCTCGAACAGCCACGTGTCCTGAAGGACCATGCAAAACAAGTCGTAGACGTCCTCGCGCTTCATGGTCGCAATGTCCACACCGTCCACCATAATGGCGCCACTGTTAAGCTCATAGAAACGCATCAACAAGTTCACAATTGTCGTCTTGCCTGCACCGGTCGGCCCCACGATCGCCACCTTACGGCCCGCTCCAACCGCTGCTGTGAAGTTTTTGATAATTGGTACCTCAGGGTTGTAAGAAAACTTCACATCATCAAATAAGACTTGACCTTTCACCGCCTCTATGTGGCCCGTCTTATGCTCTTCGTTCGCCATTTCCTCGGCTTCTAGGAACTCAAAAATGCGGTTACTCGCCGCCACACCCATTTGCATGGTCATTCCTTGTTCACCTAATGACCCTAAAGACTGGTTAAAAAGACCGACATATAACAGGAATTCGGCAATTGTACCAAAAGTAATCGTACCATTAAACGTAAGCACCGCACCGACGACCATGACAAACACCGTACTAATGTTCATCATGAACCCCATCCCCGATGAAAGCACACTCATCGCGAACTGACCTTTAAATGATGATTGATACAAGCGATCGTTGATCTCAATCATTTGACGCGTGACAAACTCCTCAGCATGATTCGTTTTAACCACATCGTGCGCGCCGAATACTTCTTCGACGTGCCCGGTTAATTTTCCAAGTTCTTCCTGTTGCGCCTTGAAATGCTTTTGCGTCTTAGCTGCGGTAATTCCCATAAAGGCAAAACCAATCAGCCCAGCAGCAAGCGCCGTTAAAGCCATCATCCAGTTTACAATAAACATCATCACAAGCGTGGTAATTAACATGATGACCCCTGAGATCACAGCGATAAAAGCCTCATTAATCGTTCGGTGCAAAGTTCCGACATCGTTCGTAATCCGTGAGAGCGTATTCCCTGTATCTTCTGAATCAAAGTACGCCAATGGCACACGGTCAACCTTTGCACTCATATCTGTTCTTAGGCGCTTGCTCAAAATCTGCGCAATATCCGTCATCGTAAATCTAGCAATGAACTCTAGCACAAAGACGGCTGCCGCAATACCAATCAACACACGACCTACTCCCCAAACCGCGTCCATATCAATGTTCGCAAAATATCCTGTTTGCATAAACGCCGCAACATTTTCCTCGGCAAACGGCGCTGCAATATAATCGACCACATCACCAATTAAATTCGGAGACCAAACTGCGAGCAGACTCGAAACAAACGTGGTAAACGCGACTAAAATAATCCAACCCATATAAGGCTTCATATATGCACGCAACTTCTTGATGTTATTACTAGCCATTTTTGTATCTAAGTTATCTAATTCAATTGCCTGTTCATTATTCTCGTTAGCCATTTGCAAGTTCCTCCTTTGATAATTGTGATGACGCAATTTCATAATAGACGTTACAATTTTCTAATAATGCTTGATGTGTGCCAACCCCCACCACACGACCTTCGTCCAGTACAATGATTTTATCCGCATCCATGATGGTCGATACACGCTGAGCCACAATCAGTTTTGTCACATCACGACGATTCTTTTTTAGCGCCTCTCTTAACTTACGATCCGTTTTATAATCCAACGCGGAGAAGGAATCGTCAAAAATCAAAATGTCTGACTTTCTAAATAACGTTCGCGCAATCGATAAGCGTTGTCGTTGACCACCTGAAACGTTCGTTGCCCCTTGTGTGATTTCAGATTCATAAGTCTGTTCTAGTTTGCTAATGAATTCTTCCGCTTGAGCTAAGTCGGTTGCTTCCTTAATATCCGAAAGATGTGCCGTAGCGTCTTTTTTACCGAAAGCAACGTTTGAAGCGATGCTTCCCGATAAGAGTGTTGCTTTTTGCAACGTATAACCGATTTTATCCGTCAATTCTTTTTCGGTATAAACTTTAATGTCTTTACCGGCGATCGCAATCTCACCCGATGTCCGATCATAAGCGCGTGTAATGAGCTTTAACACCGTACTTTTCCCGCTACCTGTAGCACCAATAAAAGCAGCTGTCTCGCCATCTTTTATGGTGAAGTTGATGTCTTCTAGCACGTAATCATCCGCTTCTGGGTATTTGAAGTTAACGCCCCTAAACTCAACCGCAACGCCCGTATACGTATTTGTCGGTGACTGTGAAGTTTCAGGATAAGTTAACGTCTCTTCTTTTTCTAGTACTTCATTAATACGACGCGCCGCAATGATCGCTTGCGGTAAAAACACGAGCATGAATGACATCATCAAAAACGACATCACAACTTGGATCGCATACTGAGCAAAAACCATCATACTAGCAAACAGTGCACCTGATTCTTCCAAATCAAACTCGCCAATCGCGTTATTAATTAAATACGCACCAATCAAATAGATGGCTAATGGCAATGCTTGCATCACAACACCGACGACCGGCCATAACGATGCCATCATTCGCTCAGCAAAGCGATTGGTTTTCATAAGTTCGTGATTGGCTTTTTCAAATTTTTCTGCTTCATGCGCTTTTGCATTATAAGCTTTTACAACGCGAATACCTGACAAATGTTCACGCGCCACTAAGTTCAAGCGATCCGTTAATTTAGGGATGATTTTGAACTTAGGCAAAGCGAAGATGATCAGGATAACGATGGTCACAAGTAACACACCCACCGATACCATGGTTGCAATCGCCCATTCTAGTCCTTGGTCAAACACGCGTGTTGTGGCCCAAACTGCCATAATCGGGGAACGAACCAAAGTCATAAAGCCAATCGTAATAATTTGCTCCACCATCGAAATGTCGTTTGTCCCACGCGTAATTAAACTTGGCACTGAAAACCCGTTTACTTCTGCCATACCGAAGCTCATGACTTTTCCAAACACTTTAACACGTAAATCACGCCCAAAGCCAGCTGCGACACGACCCGACAAATAACCAACAATCACCGTTGTGATCATCGCCATAAACGCTGTTCCTAACATCCATAAACCTTGTATCCAGATTTCAGAAACCTCCGTGCCCGGTGCTTGAACGAGCATTGTGATTTCTCTCATATAACCGGGGATTCTTAATTCTAGCCACACCGAAAGCGCGATAAAAGCCACGCCCAATGTAACCAGCAACCAATCCTTTTTTCTTAAATGTTTAAATATTTTCAACATAATGTCTGAAACCCTCTTTCTGAAACTTTTTGTAGCAACTCGTAGCATATCATACGATACATGACAATGCGTGTCATATTTCTTGATTTAGCTCAATGCTCATGATACACCTTGACGCAGTGTCAAAGTCAAGCCATTTTTCTTTTTAAAATTCATCCCACTTTTCCTTGTGCGTCTTAAACCAATTCACCACCCAGTAATACATCGGAATCGTCAGAAAAACAAGCCAAGTCGGATGCCAAACTTCCGTCCAAAAGCCATAGCCTAAATACACGATGACCGCCAACATCGGATACGCGAACTTTCTCGCATTTTTTGTTCTAATCGCATGAAACAACGAACTAACAATCGGAATCGCTAAAAATAACATCCAAGCTGGGTGCCAAAGCCCGTGCACAGCGCCGAGCCACATAAACACGCATAACACGATAAACCCAGAGATCCCGTCAGCCTTCCAATTGTAATCACTGTAGTCCTCCCCGTCAACAAAGACACCGCCGTCGCCAATGCGAACCGCTTCCTCGCCATCCGCCACAATGCGAATCCCGTTCCACCCAATGTGAACTTCATCCTCCCCATCTTTAATGTGAATGCCCTTGGTGCCAATGTTGACATAATCAGAGCTCGCAGCCGATTCACTTTCCGATTGATCCCTTGTAACTGCTTCATTTTCAACCCTCTCATCTAAGTCGTCCGCTTCAACCATCGGCTCGCTGCTCTCAAACTTATCCTGATCCGTGTTGAGTAACTCATCTAAAGAAATGTTGTATAACTTTGCAAGGGTAATTAAATTACTCGTATCCGGCGACGACTCGGCACGCTCCCATTTACTCACGGCCTGACGACTGATCCCCAACTGTTCCGCCAACGCTTCCTGCGAAAATCCTTTTTCTTTTCTCATCTGTACAAGACGATTTGCAATTTCAATGTTCATAAGCTAACACGTCCTTTCATTTGTAGGGATATTGTAGCTGAAATAACGGGAGCTATCTAGCAATTTTAGTTTTCAATTTGCTTAATTTTACGCAACTATCGGTTGCTAACGTTGATTTTATGTGGTTTTTTTCCCATTTTTTGATTTCAAGCCAGTCTTGCAATTATAGCACATTGCTGAAATAATAACTACTGATTTTAGGGTTGAAATGCAAAAAATAGTCGCCTCAGATCAAAGAGACAACTATCCGTTTTACTTATTTTATGATTCGAACGTTTCACAACTCGCATCTTCGCTATTGATTTTCACCTTCGTTGCCACACACGCTTGGCCAACGTTATACTTGCAATTTTGAGCGGCACAGGTGATGTTTTGCTCATTCGCTGGTGTGGCGTTAAATCCCATAAAATCTTCGGCGAATTCATAATTTTGAAAGTCGTGATCCGAAACATAGCTGCTACAAACGGTTTCTGCCGTCGTCTGTGCACTTCTGCCATCAATGGCAATGTGCTTAGCGAAACATTTCCCTTCTTTGTCGTTGTGAAGACAATCTGTACTATCGCATTTCAACATGATAATAACCTACCTTTTATGATTTCAATACTTCACTATTAGTATGGTAAGTTTTGTATGTATTATGCAGGTTTTGACGAATTGGATGCAAAAAAGATGCCAAAGCACCTTTTATACGTTTCCTGCAATGTCACTGCGATAAAACACATCATCGCAGTCAATCTTTTTGATTTCGGTGTAAACTTTTTCCCGGGCAATAGCCAAGTCATGACCTTTTGCGACAACGAATAACACACGCCCGCCGTTTGTGACAACCTCGCCGTCAACCAACTCAGTTCCCATGTGATAAACGTCAACGTCTTCTAGTTGTTCAAGTCCGCTAATCACAGCGCCTTTCGCATAATTAGCCGGATAACCTTTAGCCGCCAAAACAATTCCCACGGTTTGATCGTTTAGCCAGTTTAGTTGAACCTCTTTTCCTGCTAGTAGGCCGAGTAGAGTGGTTGCAAGTGGAGTTTCTAATAATGGTAAGACGACTTCGGTTTCTGGGTCTCCGAAGCGGGCATTAAACTCGATGACTTTTGGTCCTTCAGCCGTTTTAATTAGGCCGGCATATAAAATCCCTGTGAACGGAGTCCCTTCTGACATCATCGCCTGGACGGTCGGTTTCACCACTTTTTCGAGCGCCATCTGGATGTCTTCATCACTAATTAACGGGTGCGGCGAATGCGCCCCCATACCACCGGTATTCAATCCCTTATCGCCGTCGTACGCGCGCTTATAATCGCGGGCAATCGGCATCGGATAAAACTGATCCCCTGCAACAAAGGACATGAGTGAAAACTCCTCGCCGTCAAGAAATTCTTCAATCACAACGCTTGCCGATGCTTCACCGAAACTAGCACCTGTTAACATGTCCTTGACTGTCGCTTTCGCTTCATCCAGTGTCTGGCAAATCACAACCCCTTTACCGGCCGCTAAACCATCGGCTTTGATCACGATTGGCATCTGCTGCTCATCTAAAAACACGAGGGCCTCTTCGACTTGGGTATTGTTAAACTCACCGTAAGCTGCCGTTGGAATGTTGTATTTTTCCATCAATCTCTTAGCAAACGCTTTGCTTCCTTCGATATAAGCCGCCGCTTTGTTCGGGCCAAACGCCTTTAAACCAGCCGCATCAAACGCATCAACAACGCCAGCCATTAAGGCCATCTCCGGCCCGACTACCGTCAAGTCAATCTTGTTTGTTTGTGCCCACGCTGTCAGTTTTGCGACTTGCGTTTCCTCAATATCAACCAACGTCGCCTCACGCATCCCAGGATTCCCTGGTGCACAGAAAACTTCCGTCACCCCATCGCGTTTAAATTTTTTAACGATGGCATGCTCACGGCCACCACGGCCAATTACTAATACTTTCATCATCTTGCTCCTTTCCACCAATGAAAAAAAGCCGCACATCAACGGCTAATTTCAATTTATCTCTTAGAAACTTTGATGTTGTTTTCAACATCAGCAACGTCCCAAATTTGAAGCTCCCATGGGAAGAAATAGTTATTTTTATTTTTGAAGCAGATGTGGAACGCTTTGTACCCATCTTTTTCAATCTTATACCAGTCTTTAACACCGTAAAGGCTAGTCCAGTCATCAATGGTCTCTTCGATTGACTCGATTTCAGCATTATCCAATACGATACGGCATCCGAACACGTCGCTTAACCAAGCATTCAATGGATACTGAACCGCATTGTTCTCATACTGAGTGATTTTCTTATTGATGCTTTCTGATGTTTTAACGCGATAGAAATACTCCATTCCCGTTAAATTTGCCGCCATTAAATAATAGTTGATGCTGTCATTTAAGTGCGTTCTGTAATCTAAAATATGTTGAACAGGGATTTTATCAATCGTTCTTGATAAATTCACTTTTTCAAGACGTCCTGTGTCAAAATAATCTGTTGCGTATGTTCTGTGAATCTGGTTAACCTCTGAAATTAGTCTTTCTACTTTCTCTAACATAGTTCATTCATTCCTTTTAATTGAATTTTTAATTAAGTTTACTTAGCTAATGCTTGAAGTGACGCGATCCCGTCATTACCATGGCAATGCCCGAATCGTTACAAGCTTTTATTGAATCCTCATCTTTTATCGAACCACCCGGTTGAATAATGGCTTTGATTCCATATTTTGCAGCTAGCTCTACGGTGTCTGACATCGGAAAGAACGCATCTGATGCTAAATAAGCACCTAAGGCAAGCTCGCCAGCTTGCTCTAATGCAATCTTTGCTGCACCAACACGGTTCATCTGCCCTGCACCAATTCCGATGGTCATGCCATTCTTCACTAATGCAATCGCATTTGATTTAACGTGCTTAACGACTCGCATTCCGAACAATAATTGTTCAAGATCTGCTTCTGTCGGTGCCGTCTCTGTTGCCACCTTCAAGTCAGTTACCATTAGCTCTTTCGCATCTGCTCCTTGAGCCAACAAGCCACCTTTGACCGAGACTAAACGCTGGGCTTTACTATCATCGCCTGACATTGGCGTTTTCAACAATCTAATGTTTTTCTTCGCTTTCAAGATTTCCAATGCCGCTGGCTCAAAATCAGGAGCGAGCACAATCTCAAGAAAGATGTCATTCAATTTCGTTGCTGTTTCAACAGTAACGGTTCGGTTTAATGCGATGATCCCTCCAAAGATGGAAACAGGATCAGCATCGTATGCTTTTTGAAAGGCTTCATCAATATTAGCACCGATTCCCACACCACATGGGTTCATATGTTTGACTGCAACGGCAGCGGGTATATCGAATTCTGCAACTATTTCAAGCGCTGCATTAGCATCAGCAATGTTATTATAAGATAACGCCTTGCCATGCAATTGCTCACTTGAGACAACACTATAGTCGTGCACACCTTGTTCCTTATAGAAAGCAGCGTCTTGGTGTGGATTTTCACCGTACCGTAGCTTTTGCACAAGCTCATAAGTCTTGGTTAACTCAGGTGGCGTTACCACCTCGTTTACGGTGTTAAAATAACCAGCTATCGTGGCATCGTATGCCGCAGTATGGTTAAACACTTTACCGGCTAGGGCCTGTCTTGTGCTTATTGTGGTCGAACCATTGGATTTTAATTCTGAAATAATGTGATCGTAATCATTTTTATCAACAACGACCGTGACATCATTAAAGTTTTTAGCAGCGGATCGCAGCATTGATGGACCACCAATGTCAATGTTTTCGATCTTTTCTTCATGGGTCGAACTTAAATCAGCAAGCGTCTGTGCAAAAGGATACAAGTTCACACAAACCAAATCAATGTAGCCAATCTCATGCTCCTTGACTTGTGCAACGTGAGCTTCATCGTCACGCTTTGCCAAAAGTCCACCGTGAACTTTTGGGTGCAATGTTTTCACACGCCCCTCTAAAATTTCTGGAAAACCTGTCACTTCATCAATTGAAACTACTTTTATTCCAGCATCTTCTAAAATTGCTTTTGTGCCACCTGTAGAGATAATCTCGAAACCAAGTTCGACCAACTCGCATGCAAATGGTACTAAGTCTGTTTTATCCGACACACTTATTAATGCACGTCTCATCGCAACAGCTCCTCTATTGTAGCGTTTGGCATTCGCCTTAAAGCGCACCGCTACAGCTCCTACCAAAAATCCAATTAGTTACAAAAATTCCATTACATATTATAACATATAAATTTGTAATCGTCTAGAAGAAAATTGTAGAATCAACGCAATTGCTTAAATTTCTTTTGTTTTTTTCAACCCGGGATCCAAGTTTCTCAAGTAAAACACCGAGTCGAATTCTATTACAATCGCTTCACTTGTTATTTGCATAAAATAAAATTCTGAAATCAATTCAGAATTTTATGCTACTATTTTATTTGTTTTTCTATTTCATTCATCTTTTTTTTACGTTTTTTCATGACGTAAAGTACCGGTAAAACGAGAGCCGTTACAACTAACCCCCATGGCAAGATCGTTACTAACATCAATAACACCACTTGCATAGCGGCCACAAGATTTTCCGTGGCATCGTCCCACACCACTTGCAATCGTTCACTAAACGTTTTTAACTCTTCTTCTACTTCTTCATCCATCGAAATCACTTCGCTGAGCCTAATGCTGACGTCTGAATAGTTGACATCTCGCTCAATAACTGTGTTCGCTTCTTCTAAATCTCTGATTTGATTTCGCACAGCAATCAGGTCATCTTGTGTCGCATCCCGACTTGTCTCATCGTCGCTGTCCAACTCAGTTAACATTTGCTGTTCTTGTTCGCGTAACGTTTCTAACTGCGAGGTGTTTCTCTCATACGCAAACGTATAATCATTTAATTCTTTATCAAAAAATATGCGATTATACATGGCGGAGTGGTCGTCAACAAAAACAATAAACGCTGATAAATGCTCATTTGGAATCCGCACTAAAAAGTCAGCCGTTCGTGGTGCATCTGGTTGACTTAAGCTTCTACCATGCTCCGTCACGCGCACACTATAACCGTCAAAATCACCGACCGTGTCAAACAGTAATCTCATTCCCAATTCGAAATCAACCGTTGTTAAATGAAAGGTGACCGTATAGCTTAGCTGACGCCCACTTTCGGATGGTAGCAAAATCGGAATCGCTTCAAGCACACCCGACACTTCTGCCTCTTCGGAAGCAAACATGAAGTCCGCTTCATCAGCATCCTCATCAAACCACGCTATCTCCGATTCCACCCTCATCTCATCACTATCCGCCCAACTCATACTATCACTATCGCTTGCTGAATCTTCACTTTCCGACGCACAAGCAACAAGCACAAGCAACACCCACAAAAAACCAATGATTCGCCACACCTTTTTTTCCATACTACGTTTCATAAAATCAACTCCTATGCATCATTACTCTAGCTCAAATTCAACTGTTAACTCCTGATGCAAGTGTTCATGATGCCACTCACCATCTGGCCAAACGCTCTTTCTTAATCGTAATAAGTAACCCTCTGGGATATCAAATAACGATAAATCCAGGCTAAATTGATGTTCCTGACCTGGGTAGATAACAACACCAATATCCTCAAAATCCAAATATTCTATTGATGGGATTAGCGGAACGGCTTCCCACGCCTCGCCATCAAAATACTCAAACATTGGATGACCAGGACTGACCACACTATCAGAATGGTTCGTCATCGTGCTAAGCAACGTCATGTCATCCAAAATCTCCACTTCTAACGTGACGTCTTCTTCACCCAGCGCACCCTCAATCCGAACCTCTTCCATATCCGCGTCATCGGCCACCTCTGCTTCTTCTACTGCCCAATCAGAATCCGCTGCCATCTCATCACTGTCACTGCCCATCCCGAGCTGACTCAAGCCCCAGGCACCGACCACTAAAAAGATCACACAAGCAGCAGCAGTAAACATATGCAGTGATTTGTTTCTGTGACCCAACCGCACAACGTTCGCTTTTCCGTCGTATTCTTCAGCCTCAGCAATCAACGCGTCGTCGATTTCACCGATCAAGTAAAACAGCTTTTCCGCCTTCTCACGTTTCATACCTCAACACCTTCTTTCTCAAGATGAATTTTTAAGCTTTTACGTAGCCGAAACAGCATTGACTTGACCTTGCTATCACTCATGTGATACTTACTAGCTAAGTCAGTTATTGATGCGGCGTGCCAGTAACGCTTAGTAAACAAGGTCCGTTGCTCAAGGGGCTGGGCTAACAACCAATCGTTAATTAATTGGATCACGACATTTGCATCCACCTCTTTCTCCACGTCCATCTGCGAAGAAACACAATCTTCCAATTCCGAAAGCAGCAACTCAAACTCGCTCCCTTCACGCTTTTTCGTTCGGTTAAATTTATACCGATCAAGCGAGAGATTCCGAGTAATGCGGCCTAAAAAAGTCCTAAGCTTAACCGGTAACGTTGGGGGAATGTTATTCCAAGCTTTTAAATACGTATCGTTGACGCACTCCTGGGCATCAGGTGCACTCTTAAGAATATTATTTGAAATCGTAAAACAATAATTGCCATACTTCTGCGCCGACACACTAATGGCTTCCTCACTACGTTTAACATATAAATCAATGATCATCCTATCTTCCATGATAACTCCTCCTACCCATATAGACGACAAAAAACAAAGTGCGTTGCACGATTTTGAAAAAAAAACTAATTCTACATATAACCCACAAATATAAGGTAGTGATGAGGTGTTAGCTGCTTGCAGCTAACACCTCATCACTACCCCAGTAAGCCAAAAGGCGCGGTAGCTAAAGAGCACTAAACACACGCAGTGACCAAAACAAAATCAAAAGTCGTTCACATCATGGTCACCGAAAGGGCGCTAACCCCAAACAAAACTAAAAACCACACCAACTCAATCACCGAAAGGACACCACACTAAACCCAATCGAAAAGCACCCAAAAAATCAAAATAACCCCCGCCAATCAGACAGAGGTTACTTATCTTACCCACTAATTTGCAACAATTTCCCCTTCAACTCACCCTCAATGCGACGAATTTCTTCCTCCGCCTCTTGACGCTTCATACGCCCGTCCTGCTGAATCTTCAACACTTCATCCAACGTGGAAATCAATGCTTCGTTCGTCACCTTCAGCGTCTCCATGTCCACAATCCCGCGCTCCGACTCTTTCGCTGTCTCAATCGTTGCCGTCTTCAACGTCTGCGCATTCTTCTTCAACAACTCGTTTGTCATGTCCGTCACTTGGCGTTGCGCTGTTGCCGCTTGTGATGAATGCTCAACCCCTAAAGCAAGGACCATCTGACTTTTCCACAACGGTATCGTATTAACAAGTGTCGATTGAATTTTTTCCACGAGCACCGTGTTATTGCCCTGAATCAGACGAATCTGTGGTGCGGTCTGCATCGCAATGGTTTTCGTTAGCTCTAAATCATGAATTTTCTTTTCAAATCGGTTACACAAACCGTCTAAATCACGCGCTGCTTGCGCATCTTCCGGGCGTCCAGTCGTCTGAGCCAGCTGCATCGCTTGTGCCAAATCGTTCGCTTTCACATCTGCCAGTTTTTTCTTCCCTGCTAAAATGTACATCGACAATTCCTTGAAATAATTCAGATTCAGCTCGTACATCTTATCGAGCATCGCGATGTCTTTCATCAACGTCACTTGATGCCCTTCCATCACATTCGTAATCTTCGCAATGTTAACCTCAGCCTTATCGTACTTCGCACGCATCGTATTAATGCGATTCGACTGCTTCTTCAACTTCCCGAACAAGCCTTTCGTTTCTTCTTCATCGAAATTTTTAAGCTCCGTCACAACGCCCGTTAATAGCTTTCCAACTTCGCCTAAATCTTTTGTTTTAACGTTATTTAAAGTATTTTCAGAAAAATCAGCCATCTTCTTCTGAACCCCCGCTCCGTATTGAAGAATGACGTTTGAATTGGTCAAATCAATTTGTAGCGCAAAGTCATCCACCATTTTCTGCTCTTCCGGGGATAGTGTCGTATCCGCAATGATGACCTCGCCTGTTTCAGGTGTATCGACCACCAGTTCTGCCACGACTGGCGCTTCATCATCGCCTGCAAACGGATCTAACGTTAAAGTCGGTGTTACTGTTGTTTCTAAGCTATCTAATTTCTCTTCTGCCATTACTCGTCACCTCTGTCATTCTTTATACTACCCAACTCACCGTCTGTCAACCCGTCTTGGGCTAACATGGTATTTAAAACTGATATGTCCGTGGAAACATCCAGCATGACATCTTCAAACAAATCGTCCAAGAGTTTCTCATAAGCCGAAACCAATGTATCCAGCGAATCTTTAATTTCTGTTTTAGCTGCGACAATGTTAGTGCCTTGAATCGCTTGCTTTTCTAATTGTGCATAAGCTTCTAACAGCTTTACGGTGGTCGGTAAATAGTAGTCCATCATCTTTCTCGTTGCAGGCACTATGTCTGGGCGCTCTTTGACACGCTTGAAGATCTTTTTAAGGATCAATTCAAGTTGCGACAATTTCATCACCGTGTCCGGATCGGTTATGGCTCCTTTATGCTTTTTGATCGCTTCGATAAAATCTTCACCTTGAATCAAAATCGTCTGTGCTTGCACCGGCAATTGCTCGTGGATCTGTCGGTTGTGCGCCTCTTTTTTCTGCGCGGCTACCTCACGCTGTCGATTTGCCTCGTATTCTTGATAAGTCGCGCGGCTAACGATCAACGTTAACTCATCGTGTGTGAGTCTACCCTCTTTAAACCAGTTGTTGCGAATCATTTTCTTGATATCTCTACGGGTGAACTTGTCAGATTTTCTTACCGCTGATGAAAGGTTTGCAACATCGGCATACGTTTTATTGCCAATCGTTTGCACGTATTTTCTGAATCTTGCCACGCTGTTCATCATGAGGATGCCTATGCAACCGATAGAGAGGAAAATGGCAAATCCTGGAACTAAGAGAAACCGATTGATCGTTGTCCAAACCCCTGGTAACAGGATCGCACTCATGAATGTCATCACAAGGATGCCGACGCCTGAGAGTACTGTGAAGATAAAACCGACAATCGCCATGGATAACCCACCAGCGTGGACGCCACCTTTTTTGGCGAACAAGCCGCTTTCTGACGGCTGCTTGGTCGAGGTTTGTTGGAATTCTTCGGTGTGCTGCTTGAGCTTTTCCTGCTGGATTTGGGTCGCCGTTTTAAATTTTTCCGTTTGATCTTTGACCACCCGCTCCGCTTTGGCGTACCCTTTTTCAAAAGCATGAGATGAGCTGTTAACCATGTCATTGATTTTCTGATTTAATTTCTCATAATTTTGAGATTCCGTGACGTTCTCAACGATGCTTTCGATTTTCGCATCAATGTTTTCAATTTGTTGTTCGATGTTTGAAAAAATATCTTTCATTTTCCTAAAGCCTCCTTCTTTTCTTTTAACAGATTTAGATGAAAAGAATTTTTAATCTATATAGAAGTATATCACAGCAACTGGCGTTTGTCGACGTGAAACACCCGATTTCATTCGAAAGAACGAGCGCTTCTAGGTCTTAAGACCTAGAAGTCCATAAAAAAATGTCAGTGCTTGACTGACATTTGATTTTAGACAAAATTTCTTAAATACTTCACACTCAACTGAATTGACTTTTCCACATCCGCTTCGGTTTTCTCAAACGCTTTGTCCTCAACTTCAATTGCCGAATAACCCGTATATCCCACATCGGTCAACGCTGAGACGAATTTACCCCAATCCACATCTCCTAACCCCGGAATCTTAGGTGACATGTATGCTAAAGGTGTCGCCATGACACCAACGTCAGCTAACTTATCCTCGTACAATTTAATGTCTTTGTAGTGGACATGAAACAGCTTATCTTTAAATTCATAAATCGGCTTGATGTAATCAATTTTTTGCCAAACAAAATGTGACGGGTCGTAGTTCAAGCCTAACATTGGACTAGGGAATCTTTCGAATACTTGGCGCCAAATACTAGGTGTCGTCATTAAGTTTTGACCACCTGGCCACTCGTCAGCCGTAAATAGCATCGGGCAATTCTCAATCCCGATGCGAACGTTCTTCGCTTCAGCATGTGCTAAAATCGGCGTCCAAACCTCTTCCATCAAATCCAAGTTCTCTGCTACGGTTTTATGCTGGTCGCGCCCGATAAACGTCGTCACTAGATTAATTCCCATCAACGCAGACGCATCAATTAACTTATAAAAATGATTCACATAAACTTCACGTTTGCTCACATCTGGGTCTAAGAAGTTTGGGTAATAACCTAGCGATGAAATTTCAATGCCTTTCGCACTCGCATAAGCTAGCGCTGCATCCGCCTTTACTTTCGTTAATCCGTCAACATCTAAATGGCTCACACCCGCATAACGACGCTCCGCCTTCCCGGCTGGCCAACAAGCTAGTTCAACCGTTTCAAGGTCATTAGCCGCTAAAAAATCAATCGTTTCTTCAAAATTTTTATGCCCCAAGATCGCACTCACTAAACCTAATTTAATCATCCTCATCCACCT
The DNA here is from genome assembly GCA_009780245.1 of Turicibacter sp. Lineage (GTDB taxonomy): Bacteria > Bacillota_I > Bacilli_A > MOL361 > Turicibacteraceae > WRKJ01. The sequence goes on along the minus strand of WRAJ01000007.1, from coordinate 30,750 downwards.
ACACTTTTTATAATATTAATATTGCTTCTCTTTCGCCGAAACACTACGCTGTAACATCACCGCTAAAATGATAATCCCACCTCGGATTGCAGCAACGAAAAACGGTGGCATTCCCATTAAGTTCATCATGTTGTTAATGACCGCTAGCGTTAGCATACCAAACACAGTGCCAGAGATTTTCCCTTTACCACCGCTCATAGCCGTACCACCAATAACTACCGCAGCAATCGCATCAAGCTCAGCCATCGTGCCAGAAACTGCTGAGTTCATTGCTCCTAGTCTCGATGCTTCGATAATGGAAGCAACCGCTACCAAAGCACCAGAAAGCATATAAACACCTAGTTTAACGCGGTGGATATTAATCCCTGATAAGTTAGCCGCTTTTTCATTACTACCGATGGCATAAATATGGCGTCCGAAAGAAGTCTTGTTGGCAACAATATGAACAACAACAGCAAGTACGAGCCAGTAAATAACAGGTAGTGGAATTCCTGGAAAGTTCCCGAATTCTAAGATTCTCGTATTTGAAATATATAAGAAGCCACCCACTAGCTCACGATCAACGAGAATACCACCACCGTTTAACTGATGCTGTGCAATCGAGCGATAAATCTGCATCAAACCTAGTGTCGCAATAAAAGCTGGAATCCCGAACTTAGAAATAATCGTTCCTGATAAAAGACCCATCGCCATACCAGCGGCTATGGCTGCCAGGATGCCTAAAATAACACTCCCGGTGTTATTAGCTACGGCAATCGCAATAATTCCAGTAGAAGCTAATTGCGCCCCAACCGCTAAATCAATGCCACCAGAAATAATAATGAGTGTCATACCTAATGCAATAATGCCTATCGTTGCATTATTTAACAAAACATTTGAGATGTTTTGGATGTTAAAGAACGTTGTTCCCTGAAGAAATATTGAAACGATTAATATCAGAATGAACGCAAAGAGTGAACTATTCTCTGCGAACATGGTTTTTAAATTTTTAAAATTCATAATAAATTGCCTCCATCATTGATTACTATCTTACGCAGATTCAAATGTTCCACCAGTTGCAACAAGCATAATGTTTTCTTCTGTTAACTCATCACGAGCGAATTCTTGCTTAATCTGCCCATGAAACATGACATAAGCACGATCGCAAACGCGCTGTAATTCTGGAATTTCACTTGACAAGATAATAAAACTTAATCCCTGTTTAGCAAGCTCTACAATTAAACGGTAAATCTCCATTTTCGCACCGATATCTACACCTTGCGTCGGGTTATCAAGGATAATTATTTCAGGGTTTGTACTAAGTACTTTTGATAATACAACCTTCTGCTGATTTCCACCTGACAAAGATGTGATCATGTTTGTCGTATCGCTAACCTTAATATTAAGCTTCTCGACATAACTTGCAACCAACTCTTTCTTCTGCTTAGTCTCAATCAAGCCAACACGCGAAATGTTTTTCATAATCGGTAACACCAAATTTTCTTCAACCGATAGATCTTTAATAATCGCATTTTCCTTGCGATTTTTAGGCACATATCCCAACTTGCTAAACTTAGCCGCAGAAGTTCTTTTCATTGTCACTTCTTTTCCATTTACTAGAATACTTCCTTCGTACGGGTGATTTGCACCTGCAACTGAAGCAAAAAGCTCAGTACGGCCATCCCCCATAAGCCCAGTTACACCGACAATCTCACCTTTGCGAACGTTCATATTGACATCCTGATATTCACGCGGACGCGACATACCTTTAAGTTCTAGTACGAGATCGCCAATTTGTCGCTCCTGATAAATACCGCTTGTCTGAACTTCGGCACCAACCATGTGTGTACTCAATTCTTTTTCAGTCGTTTCTATCGTTACAGCGCCTTTAGCAACTAGATTACCGTCTCGCAAAATGGTGTAGCTATCGCAAATTTCAATGACTTCATTCAATTTATGCGAGATGAAAATCAAACTGATCCCTTGCTTTTTAAGCGTTCCCATTACTTCAAAGATTTTTTCGATCTCAACGTCTGTCAGTGAGGTTGTTGGCTCATCCATGATGATAACTTCCGCATTTTTCATCATGGCTCTGGCGATTTCAACGATTTGCTTATACGACGGCGAAAGTTCTGAAACCATTGTATATGGATCAATGTCAACGCCCATTCGATCTAGTGTTGCCTGCGCCTCCGCAGACATTGCCTTTTTATCTAGGAAAATACCTTTTTTCTTTTCATTTCCAAGAAATAGATTTTCAAAAATATTCAAGTCATTAACTAATGATAATTCTTGGTGAACAAACCCAATCTTTTCATCAATAACTGACTTTTGATCTGAAACCAAAGTTCCCGTTACAGAGATAGTTCCTTTATCAACTTCAAGCAGTCCGCCTAAAATGTTCATTAACGTTGATTTACCAGCTCCGTTTTCCCCAAGCAAAGCATGAATACTTCCCTTTTCTAAGGTGAAGTCCACGCCCTTTAGTACATTATTTGTACCGAAGGATTTGTATATATCTTTCATTTCAACTGCATGACTCATACGTTTCCACACCTTTCTAAGATTAATTAAATAGGCAATTGCAAAACTCTCCTCACGAATATAGGTTTGAAACCGAGCCCATTGATGAACCTTCACTTTTTCAAGCAAAATCACGGATTTTATGACGGTTTGAGATCGAGCCCCTTGATGAACCTTCACTTTTTCAAGCGAAATCGTGGATTTTGTGACGGTTTGAGATCGATCACATTGATAAACCTTCACTTTTTCAAGCGAAATCGTGGATTTTGTGACGAATTGATCCCGAACAGCTCATACTATCGGAAAATATAAGGAATCCCTGAAAATTCGATAGTTTCAGCTTTTTGCAATTGCCTAGTAATTAGTTTAATTGATCCGTTTAATTAAAAACGGCTGCCCCAATTATGTAGGCAGCCTTCCCCCCGAATCTTAGAATGGTAGGTCTTCGTTTAAGAATTCTTCTACATTGTCTCTTGTAACAATTGTAGGTGGAATAATCCAGTGATTGTTTTCATCTAACTCAGGGATTGCTTCACCTCTTAAATATCTGTAAGCAACACGGATTGTATCTCCCATCATGCTTGGGCTGTAAGTTGCAGTAAATAGGTCGATATCATCATTTGCGTAGATTTCACGGAAGTAAACTTGCGCTCCTCCACCACCAGAGATGAACTGGATATCCGTTCTACCTGCTTCACGGATCGCTTGTAAGATTCCTAGTGAAGAATCATCGTCTGTTGAAAATACAGCATCAATTTGTGGATGTGCAACTAGAATATCAGCCATCCCAACTAGCGCATCTTGAGCCGTAAAACTTTGAACCGTTAATTCGATAACTTGAATGTTCGGGAACTCAGCAGCCATTACTTCTAAGAAGACATCGTTACGGATTTGGCTTGAGCTTCCAGAGTTAGGGTTATTTAATCTAACCACAGTTCCTTCACCGTTTAATCCTTCACCGATTCTGCGAGCTGGTAATTCTCCCATTAATGGGTTGCTACCTGCCACGTAAGCCGTGTAATCAACTTCAACAACACGGTTGAATACGAATAATGGAATGCCAGCATCGATAACGCGTTGTGCAGAAACTTCTAACTCATAATTGTGAGGTTGAAGTACGATGGCAGCAACACCTTGCGTGATTAAATCATCAAGTTGAGCAGATTGCTCAGCAACTGTCGATGAAACCAAGATTCTGAAGTTATCAAATCCTAATTCTTCGCCAGCCATTTCAGCGAAAGTAACAACACCAGCTAACCAGCCATGCTCTGCAGCAGGTGTAACAACAACGATTTCACCGATCTCATCGCTTCCTGCCTCATCACCATTGTCTACTTCTTCGTAACCATTCTCATCAGCAACATCGTTACCGTTGTCGTCCGATCCACACCCTACAAGTAATAACACCGCAAATAATGCAACAGTCATTAATCCTAAAAACTTTTTCATTTTATATTCCTCCATCTTTATGGGATATGCCGATACCCTCGGAAATGGCCTAAAACCATCTCACTCTAGCTCGGCACGCTCTCCGATTAATTTATTTTACTTCCACCCAATCCCCAGTTTCATCACTTTCCACACACGCATCAATCACCTTCATAATGTGATGCGCTTGTTCAAAGTCCGTGTAGTCAGCATGTGCATCCGCATTTAGAATCGACTGGTAAAATGAGTTGATCCCATTAGTAAACGCATCTGCCCAACCAACCGCATGTCCGTTTGGCAACTTGATCTTATCCTTCGCACGGCCACTTAAATACTTCGCATCCGCAAAAATTTCCGTGTTCCCGACATCTTGATGACCTGTCCACAGACGATCTGGCTTTTCCTGATGCCATTCAAGCGCCTGCTTCGTTCCTTCAACAATGACATTCAAATCATTCTTCTTCCCAGCTGACACTTGTGACACACGCACAACGCCTTCGACACCAGATGCCATTCTAATTTGCACCAACGCTGCGTCCTCATTCTCAACGACAACCTCCACACCAGCATGATTCTTACGCGTCGGATGCAAAGTATAACGCTTCGCACGAACAGCCGTAATCTGATCATCTAGCATGTATTGAATCGTATCAAAACAATGCGAACCAATATCAGCAATCGCCCGCGTATTCCCACCAAACTCCGTCTCAACACGCCAATCAAAATCCGTTTCTTTTAACAACCAATCTTGCAAATACTCAGCTGATAAATACCAAACGTCTCCGATTTCCTTACTAACGATACGCTCCTTCATTTCCTCAACCATCGCATTATGACGATAATTAAAATTAACCGCAGCCTTTAAACCCTTTGCTGTAACCAATTCTACGAGCTCTTCTGACTCTTCACTGGTGAGCGTTAACGGCTTCTCGCAATATAAATGAATGCCGGCATTTAAAAGCTTCTTGTTGATGCCATAATGCATATTACTAGGCGTACAGTTATGCACAACGTCTAACTTCACATCCGCAATCATCGCATCTACATCGCCAAAACTATGCGCAATGCCATACTCATCAGCAATCTTTCTCGCAAGCGTGCCATCGTGCTCACAAAGCACCACAACCTCCGTATTCGGAATCCTTCTAATCGCCTCAATGTGCTGACGCCCAATAAAGCCAGCCCCAATAATACCAACTTGTAACTTTTTCAAGGTAACACTCCTCCTTGTCCTACGCCAAAACGTAGCCAACACATAACCCCCAATCTCCTAACACACAAACCCCACCTAATCACTACCCCAGCAAGCCAAAAGGCGCGGTAGCTAAAGAGTAAAAAACAAACGCAATGACCCAAAACAAAATCAAAAGTCATTCACATCATGGTCACCGAAAGGGCGCCCACTCTCAATCAAATTAAAGAGCACACCAACCCAATCACCAAAAGGCATAACCAACCCCTACCCAAACACACCCTTCAAATAGCTTACCCCCTCCCCAGCCAACTCATCCGGAGAATCCGCTAATGGACGCCACAACGAAACAGCTTTCGCAATCTCCGTAATGTTAGAATTAAACGCTTCAATCACCACAGGACCTTGATAATGAATATCACTCAAGGCATCTTTCACTTCCTGCCAGTTAATGTGATCTTTCCCAGGCGTCCCACGATCACTCGCACACGAATGGAAGTTAAACACTTTATCACCAGCTAAGCGAATCGCCTCGCCGATGTTTTTCTCTTCAATGTTCATATGAAACGTATCAATTAATAACCCAACGTTATCCATCCCAATACGTGCAACTAATTCTAAACCTTGCTCAACGGTATTAATAAAGTCCGTTTCAAACCGATTCAAAGGTTCAATCGCCAGTTTCACCCCTTTTTCTTTCGCATAGGCACTTGCTTCCTTCAAATGATAAACGGCTCTATGCCATTGACTTGCTCTTTCAGTCTCTGATAACAGATTTGTCTTACCAGTGGCAGAAAACATCGGTCCCGATACTAAATCAGAACCCACTTTCACAGCAATGTCAATGCACGTTTTAATGTAGGCAACGCCTTGCGCTCTAGTCTTTGCATCTGTTGCACTAACGTCCCTTTCCGGTCCAAATGCCCCACAGATGATCACTTGCATGCCCGTATCTGCTGCTGCTTTGACAATACGATCTGTGTCAATCGTATCCGGATCCTCTATGCAAATTTCAAGAATATCATAACCCATGTCTTTTGCTTTTTGAAACAAATCTAAGGTATCATTACTAAACGGTGACACCCAAATAAATGTACTTGCACCGAATTTCATAATCTACCTCCTCGTTGTAAATTTTACATAAGAAACCACTTCCATCACATTATATTACAGGTATTTTTAAAAGTCAAGGATTTATTTTCATCTTTTTACAAAAAAGTAATGTAAAATTTACACAAGTGTGGTATAATGAAAGAATAAAGTAAAAAGCGAGGATTTTTTATGCGAAAAACAAAAGATATCTCTATTGAAGAAATTGCTAAAATGGCAGAAGTGTCAACAGCAACGGTCTCACGTGTGATAAATAACAAGAATAATGTTAACCCTAAAACACGTGAGAAGGTGATGCAAATCATCAAAAACAGCAACTATGAACTAAACGATCGTCAAAAACAAAGCAGGCAATTTTTAGAAGACAGTAAAACCATTGTTATTTTAGTACCAGACTTTTCCAACCCGTTTAACGCACCCGTTATTGATGGTGTGAAACGGGCAGCCAAAAACAGTGATTATTTGATTACCGTCGTCCTTGCCAAAGAAGAAAGTGTGGATTTCAGCTATTACGAAGAAATTTTAACAGACATCCACGTGGCTGGCATTGTTGCTTTATCGGCATTTCCAAGCTTAGAAGTGGCACTTCAAGTTAATGAAAAATGGCCACTTGTCATGTGTTCCGAGCATTGGGGAACACCTAAGATTTCCCACGTTGGTATTGACGATGTAAAGGCTGCGCAACAAGCAACCAATTTCCTCGTGACAAGCGGTCGTCGAAACATTGCTCTTATCAACGGGACATTAAACAGAAAATACGCACGGGATCGCGAAATTGGCTACCGACTGGCTCACCAAGATGCCGGACTTGACATTAACAACGACATTGTTGTCCATCTATCCGCGATTAGCTACAGCGCTGCCCTCTCACATCTGGTCTTCTTATTTGAAAACAAGCCGGAAATCGATGCCGTTTTTGCTTCGTCAGACATTTTTGCTGCGGCTGCGATCGAAGCGGCTAAGCGTTCTGGTAAAAAAGTACCCGAAGACATTGCGGTCATCGGCTTTGATAACATTGACCTGACGATCATGGTCTCACCGACGATCACCACCATCGCCCAACCGTCGTTTGAAATTGGCTATCATTCCTGTGACATTTTAATCGAATCCATCAACTATCCCCAGTTTGAGCCGAAAAACATTACGCTCTTCACAGACTTCATCATTCGAGAAAGCACATAAGGTGATCTAAATTGAAAAAAATTCTTATCAGCGCCGTGAAATGGTATCAAAGAAACATCTCTGCCCACACGCCTCCCGCTTGCCGGCATTTTCCGACGTGCTCCCATTACGCCATTGAAGCGTTGGAGGTGCACGGTTGGTTTTTTGGCACGCTGCTAGCGATCAAACGTATTTTAACATGTAACCCGTGCTTTAAAAGTAGCGTTGATCTCGTCCCCCCTAAGAAAAGTAAGAAAAAATAAACATTCCCCCACCCGCCAAATAGACCAATGTCATAGTCTACTGGTAAGGGGGGCTTTTTTATGAATGTAACGTTTAAAGTTGGTGATATTGTTGCAAGAAAATCATATGATTTAGATACGATGTTTAAAATTGAAAGCATTGAACAGGACATCGCGCAGCTCAAAGGGATGTTCTTTAGATTGAGCGCGGACGCTCCGGTTAATGACCTGGCACTCGTTTCAGAATGCGACGTTCGTGGGGCGGAGGTTGAAGAGGAAAAGGTTTTAAAAACCATTGCAAAGCCGGAACTCGAAGGGATGCGAAACATTAAAAAGGACAGTGATTTTTTTGTGAGCGGGCGGATTTTGCATGTAGACGGTGACGATGATTATGTCCAGCGCAGTGCGAAACTATATGAAAATGCGAATGTGCATGCGACAACCATTTTTGTAAAGGAGTCGTTAATGCCCGAGCGTGTTCCTGAACTAGTTCGGCAGCTGCGCCCAAACATTGTGGTGATTACCGGGCATGATGCCATTGAACAGAAGGAGTTGGCACACAGCTTGGACGGTTATCGCAGCTCAAAATATTTTGTTAATACGGTAAACGAGTTGCGCAAGCTTGAACCATCGCTTGACTATTTGATCATTATTGCCGGGGCTTGTCAGTCGCATTTCGAGGCGTTGATTGGTTCGGGTGCTAATTTTGCGTCGAGCCCGCAGCGCATTAATATTCATGCGTTGGATCCGGCAATCGTGGCAGCAACGGTGGCCTTAACGTCTTACGAAGAGGAAGTAGATTTGAAAGAAGCGTTGGAGAAAACCGTGACTAAAATCGCTGGGATCGGTGGTTTGCAAACAAAAGGCACGCTGAGGTATGGACTGAAAAGTTAATGCGTTTAGGAACAAATTTCTGTGCACGTATTCAATTATCAAAAAATGCAAAATTTTGTATTATATCATAACTTTTATCAGTGCGCAAGAGATAAATGAAAGTTTTTTTTGAAAAACCTTGAAAAAATCTTGAAAATGAGCTATAATATCTATTAGGGTAAGAGTCTGGGCGACTCTTAAACGAGAGGGCGTGGAACTTTTGGCAAAAAACATTTTAGATATTCGTAACGAGTTAAATGGCAATGTTGGAAAACCTGTTAAACTAATTGCCTACGAAAGCCGAAATCGTATAACAGAAAAAATGGGCACCTTAACTAATCTGTATCCATCTGTGTTTGTTGTAGAAATTGGTGAAGATAATGAGTCAGTCGATCGGGTCTCATATAACTATATTGATATCCTTACCGGATCAGTGAAGTTGGATTTTGAATAATTTTAGCAGCTAACATCGGATTAGCTGTTTTTTTTTGTCTTAATTTGTGATAAAATGAAGGGACACAACGAACAAAATCTATAGGAAAAGGAGATAGGGGAAAATGATGAGAGAAAAAGCTCCCGCTAAAATAAACCTCACACTGGCCGTCACTGGTAAGCAAGAAGATTTTCATGACGTTGAGATGATCATGACCACGATCGATCTTGCTGATTATGTCACGGTTACGGCTGTGCCAAACACACGAAGAATCGTGGTTGAATCAGATTCTGAAATCGTACCGCGCGGCAAGAAAAACATCGCCTACCAAGTGGCTGAGTTATTTTTAAAAAAATACAACATCCACACTGGTTTAAACATTTTTATTGAAAAGAGAATCCCCATCGCCGGTGGACTCGCTGGTGGAAGTGCAAATGCCGCAGCAACGTTAAGAGCGTTGCGGCAACTTTTTGATGTCGATTGCACCAACGAAGAACTTTGTGAAATCGGCGCCCAGGTTGGATCTGATATTCCCTTTTGCATCATTGGCGGCACTGCCATCGCGACAGGGCGCGGTGAAATTTTAACACCGATAAAATCACCGCCAAAATGCTGGGTCATTATTGTTAACCCAAGGATGTCAGTTTCTACACGTGATATTTATCGCAAGTTTAGATTGGAAGATGCCGGTGAGATTAATACGACAGCAATGTTGAATGCGATTGAGCGTGAGGATTTCAATGAAATCTGTGCTTATCTATCCAATGATCTCGAACCCGTGACGACTAAAATTTTTCCGGTAATCAATGAGATTAGAAAAGAAATGATCGCCAATGGGGCGAGTGGTGCTCGCATGAGCGGTAGCGGCGCAACCGTTTTTGCTTTGGTTTACACGGAGAAAAAAGCCAATCATCTTTATCGACAAATGAAAAAGAAATTCTCAGAATACACCGTTCATATGACAAGGATGTTAGGCTAATACAAGATGGAGGCACCAAGAATGAAATTAGGAATTGTCGGCTCTGGCACAATCGTCCCAGACTTTTTAAACGCATGCAACGAAGTAGGCGGGATCACGTTTCAAGCGATTTCGGGTACGAAACGAAGCATTGAAGCCATGAAAAAATTACAACAACACTTTGGCATCACAAACGTCCATGAAAGTTACGAAGACTTGCTAGTGGATGACATCGATGCCGTTTACGTTGCTGTCCCAAATCATTTACATTACGACATCGCTAAACGAGCATTAGAGAGTGGCCACCACGTCTTCATCGAGAAACCGTTCGCCTCTACCTACGCGCAAGCGACAGAGCTAATCGATTTAGCCGAGGCAAACGGTGTGATTATTTTCGAGGGGATCACCAATCAATACTTACCGAATTATTTACAAGCAAAAGAACTGTTGCCACAACTGGGGGATATTAAAATTGTCCAGTTGAATTATTCGCAGTATTCCAGACGTTACGACTTATTTAAGGCTGGTACCACGTTACCTGTTTTTGACGCGGACAAGTCAGGCGGCGCCATGATGGATTTGAACGTGTATAACGTGCATTTTATCGTTGGGATATTTGGTAAGCCTACCGACTTTCGCTATATCGCAAACGTGGAAAAAGGGGTCGATACTTCCGGGATTTTAACGTTGGAATATCCGACTTTCAAATGCGTAGCCATTGCTGCAAAGGATTGCGCTTCTCCGGTTGCCGTTAACGTGCAAGGGGATAAAGGGTATTTGCATAGTAGTAAGCCAGCAAATGTCTTTACTTGCTTCGAGCACGGCGATAACTCGGGGGACAAAATCACGTACGAATTGAACAACGGCAAGCATCGCATGTTTTATGAAATTGAATACTTTGTTAACTTGTTGAAATCAGGTGATCTTGAAAAAGCACGGGAATTAAATGCACACAGCTTAATCGTGATGGATATTTTAACTGTAGCGAGACAGCAAGTGGGAATGAAATTATAGAGATACACCCTAATAGGAGGCGTTATTATGTTAACGATTGGATACATCGGAAATGGTAAAGGGGCTAATCGGTATCACCTGCCCTTTGTGTTGCAGCGACCTGATAAAATTAAAGTGAAAACCATCTATGCACGAAACTTAGCAAAAACCGATTGGGCGCGGATTCCTGGTACTGCCTACACAGATGATTTAGATGCGCTGTTAAACGATGCTGAGATTGATCTCATTGTCGTGTGTACGATGCACGACACGCATTTTGAATACGCAAAAATGGTGCTTGAGCACGGAAAGCATTGCTTGGTTGAAAAGCCGTTTGTCGAGACTGTGGCACAAGCTAAGGCGTTGTTCGACTTGGCCGCTGAGAAAGGCTTGGTTGTGCAGGCTTATCAGAACCGCCGCTTTGACAGTGATTTCTTAACCGTTCAGAAAGTGATTGAAAGCGGGAAACTCGGGGACTTGCTGGAGCTTGAGATGCACTTTGACTATTACCGACCGGAGATCCCAGAATCGGTGCAGGGGTTTTCACCACAGAGTTCTTATTTATACGGGCACGCCTGCCACACGCTTGATCAGGTGATTGGTTACTTCGGAAAACCAGATGAAGTGCGTTACGACGTGCGGCAATTATTAGGCCCGGGGCGGATGAACGACTATTTTGATCTGGACCTCTATTACGGGGCGTTGAAGGTGTCGGTGAAGTCCAGTTATTTTCGCGTGTGTGAGCGGCCGAGCTTTATCGTTTATGGCAAAAAGGGATGCTTTGTGAAAGCGGGCAAGGATCGACAGGAAGAGCATTTAAAGCAATTTTACATGCCTGTTAACGACGACTTCGGCGTGGATTTACCGGCGCATTACGGGACGCTGACTTACTACGATTCAGCGGGTGTGTACCATCAGGAGGCGGTCGTGTCTGAAGTCGGCGATTACGGCCGCGTGTATGATGCGCTTTATGAGACGATTGTGAACGGGACTGAAAAGATGATCCCGGATTGGGAGACCCTGTTGCAAATGGAAATGTTAGAAGAGGGCGTTCGTGGATTGGTGTGATTCAAGTTTTACGTTGAATGAGGAGAGATGTGACGATGACGAAGGAAATGGTTTTGGAGCAAGAAAGTAGGCTTGTATTTGATCAGTTTACGCACGCAGACGCTTGGGCGATTGCCGAGGAGATTTTAGCTGTGATCCAGCGAGGCGGTTTCGATCCAGTACGCATTCGGGTGACGTACCGTGAGAATCTGGTGCTTAGTTATTTAATGGACGGCAAAGACGATAGTTTATGGCCCGTGCGCAAAGAAAAAACTGTGATCGCTAGTGGCCACAGCTCGCTTTATACGTTTTTAGAGATGGAAAACAATGAGGCATATAAGCAGTGGATGGCAGATGAAAGTTATGCCGTCTGCGGCGGTGGCTTTCCGATTAAGGAGGCAGGCGTTGTCGTCGGTGCCATCTGTGTGTCCGGGCTAGAGCATACTTTGGATCATCAGGTCATTATTGATGCGCTGAATAACTATTTGAAAGTTTCATAGCGAAAGAAGACCGTCTCATTAAAACAAGCGACAAGCTTAAATCACAAAACCCTCGCGTGGGGGTTTTTCTTTGTGCTTGCGCTCAAAATCTTCACTTTTTAAAGAAATATTGCAAAATTGTGAAGGTTTATCTTGCGCTTGCACTCAAAACCTTCACTTTCTCAAAGAAATATTGCAAAATTGTGAAGGTTTATCTTGTGCTTGCACTCAAAACCTTCACTTTTTCAAAGGAATATCACAAAATTGTGAAGGTACTATTCATTCAGCAGGTGATTCTTTCTTAAGGCAATGTCTTTTTAGTCACAACCTCGCGCACGTTCCTCGGAATCAGCGAGCGTATAAACACAGCCGCAGTAACATTGCCGATATAGTTTATACTTTTTCGTTAATTCCACGGATTTCGCGTACCCGTTGTTTTTCTTGAAATCTGAGCGTAAAAATTTGACTCCCAGTTTTTCTTCGAGGGCGATGCCTAGTTCATTCAATAGCTGCGACGGTTTTCTAGGACTTACGGTTAAGGAAGTTGCAAAATAGTCGTATCCAGCTTCCTTTGCTTTTCGCGCCGTCTGTTCCAATCGCAAACTAAAACAGCTTGTGCAACGATCCGAGCCTTCGCCTAATTGTTCAAGTCCTTTGATGCTCTCGTAAAACGGCTTTGGGTTGTACGCATCGGTCACGACGTCGTAACTTAACTCCATCTCTTCTACCAAGCGGATTTGCTCCGATAAGCGTTTATCGTATTCTGCTTGCGGGTGGATATTAGGGTTGAAAAAATAGACCGTGAGATCGAACATTTCGCCGAGCACACCAAAAACGTACGGGCTACACGGTCCGCAGCAAGTATGAAGCAACAGTTTCGGCCGAATGCCGGCTTTTTTTATGGCCTCGATTTCGATTAACATTTCTTGGTGATAGTTGATTTTCTGTCCATTCATTTTCATAAACCTCGCTCATGTGTTACCCTTATTATACTAAAAATGCCAGTGAAAATCCATAACACATTAAAACGACCCTAAAGCTCAGCCAGCCGGCTCACCTTTAGGGTCGTTGCTTCACTTATAACGATTTAAACATTACCCACCGTCGCCTGGCCCAGGGCTGTCGCCACCGCCTGGTGGGAAGTCTGGCATATCTGGCTCTTCACAAACCAGATTTCCACGGCTGACGCTAAAGACAATGTGTGCATTTAACGCGACACGCTGATTATAGAAGGTTTGAGATACCACCGTTCCACGTGTTGCACAATGGTTCACATGATCAATGCGGTGTGTCATATTCGCACCGTGACGTTCAAAATTGAACATCAATTCTTGAATTTCATTTTCCATCCCAACTAGTGGTACCCATGGTAGATTGCGCGAGTAGATCACCGTCACAGATGGGTTTGGGCCAAATAATTCATACCCTGCCTCGTGCGATTGCGAAATAAATCGACCGTATGGCACCGTCGCGTGATAGCGATGTTGCACGTCCACCATCAATCCTTCAGGACCAGCAGCGTCCGCTTCATCGCGCCAAACGTTAGCAAAATTAGGTACGATGATCGGTGAGCCTGTTGAAATGACGATCGTCACCTCATCGCCTTCAGCAAGGTTAGCATTCGGTGGCGCACTTTGTCTGATGACAATGTCACGCTCTACCGTTTCACTTGCTTCATCTACAATATTGACATTAATACCAGGGTTTGCTGCTGCCCACGATTCCACAGCTTCGCGTGTGTTGTCTTCGTTACCCATGAAATTCTCCATCTGCACGCGCTCAGGACCACTCGAAACATAGATCGTCAACGAATCCGAACGACGGAAATTATTAATGTCCACATCGCTCGGCACTTCCATACGTATAAACCCGTGATTCTCAACGTCACTGCTCGCTTCATCGCGAACCGTCACCGACATCACTTGGTAGTCAAGGCGCCAAGTCCTAATTTGCGAAGCCGTCATCTCTTCGAAATCCGGCAACTCAATGATTTCGTTCATATCCGGACCACGACTTACCGTCAACGTCAGCACGGCACCGCGTGCTAAGTTACTTCCCGGTTCATGGCTTTGATCAATGATCTGCCCTTCAGGATACAAACTATACTCATCAATGCGGTCAATTGAAATCGGATTCAACACTTCAAACTGCTGCGCTTCACGGAATTCCATCCCTACCCAATTTCGCACTTCCACACTGGTCAAAATTCGGAAAAGGAAGAAGATCACCACGATGGCCACAAGTGCAATCGCACCAATCACCCCGTATTTCACTAACTTACGTTGATGAAACTTCTCATCTTTGGTCACTGTGTGCTCAGGTGCCTTAATGATCGCATTCTCATTTTGCGGCGGTCGCGAAGCCGTTCCCACACGCGCATTCGCTTTTTTTTCGTCCTCCGCCACGATCTTATCTGCTAATTTTTTGTTCTCAGCTGCGCTGTTTCCCTTAGCAGGCGGGGTTTTCTTCGCCTCTGTTTTTTTTGTTTCAGTAGGTTTATCGCTAGTAACCGGCGTTTCATTCTGCTCAGTTAAAGGCTTTTGCGTATTCCCTCCACTGAATCCTGTTAGAAAATCGCCTTTTTTACTCATCTTCAAACTGTCCTTTCTTGAGGTGGAAGATCACGTCTGCTTTTGATGCAATGTCCTTTGAGTGAGTGACGACCACCACGCACTTGTCATGCTCATGAGCAAGGTTCTTTAAAATATTAACAATCTCGCCTTCCATCTCTTCGTTTAAGTTCCCCGTCGGCTCATCGGCAAGGATCAAGTCAACGTTGGTTGAAAGCGCACGGGCAATCGCCACACGCTGCTGCTCCCCACCTGATAACTTATTAACGGTACGATCTGCTTTGTCGCGTGTAATACCGATATGATCAAGTAAGTTATACGCCACTGCATCTGCGTCTGCTGGTAGCTCGTTTTCAGTGATGCTCATCGCCACACGCACGTTCTCAACCGCCGTCATAAACGGGATTAAGTTGTAAGCTTGGAAGACCATGCCAATGTGGTTACGACGGTAGCTTTCAGCCCCGATCTCCTTAATGTCTTTACCTTCAAATAAAATTTGCCCAGCACCAGGCTTGTCCAGTGCACTGATTAACGATAAGAACGTCGTCTTACCAGAACCTGAATCACCTAGGATCGCATGAAACTTTCCTTTCTCAAACTCACCACTGATGTTATTTAAGATGTATCTTTTTTGATCCCCATCTTGATACGAATAATCCACGTTTTTAACTTCTAAAATCGCCATACTCACTCTCTCCATTCCCTATTCTAGTATTTTTTCAAATATTAACATAATTATACATTAACATTTCAATATCAATTTTCAGTCACGTTCAAATAAAGTTTTGAACAAGTTTAACGACTACATCAAGACTTTCTTCGGATTTAATGTCACAACGTATATAACCGGTGCAAACGTTGATAAGATAACTGCACCAAGTCCGACTGCATAGAAGATGCCGATGGTTTCAATGCTAATTGAAATATCGAAAGCTTCCATCATGTCTTCAGCTGACATCTCATTATTGAATCCTAGCTGATCAAACTGACTCCAGCTTCCCCAAGGATCTCGATCTCCTTGTGCGTTAGCAATCTCATTTTGGAGCATGTTTTGTGACATCATCCCCGAAATCATATTACCCGTGAACACCGCTAATGTAATAGCCACAACCGCTGTTACAACTACTTCCAATAGAATTTGAGAAATAATCTTCCCTTTTTTCTCTCCCAGAGCTAAGTATACACCCATCTCATGACGGCGATCGCGCAAGAACAAAGTAATGAGTAAGCTCAGAATTAATAAAGTTGCACCAATTGATACCCATAATACCCAACCAGCAATGTCTTGCAACGTCTCCATCGAAGTTGAAATAGCGTCAAATCCACCAGCTAGAGGTTCTACACGCCAGAAGTCCGGTAAATAGTCTGCTGCTGCTTCAATAAAATCATCCATATAGAGCGGGTCTTCCAAAATCATGACACTCTCTATCGAAACCTGCTCTAATTCTGCTTGTCCCGCATCCGTCTCAAGCCACTCTAGTGCCCACGGGTCAATTTCCATGTCATTTTCAGCCATATACGCATGCATATCCAACACATTGTCTGCATGGAAACGTTGCATCGTTTCAGCAACAGCGTTTGAAACATGGATCGGTCTTAGCATATTGTCAATGCGATTAAGTGCTGCATGCCCTTCTTCGCTCATGTCATTAAAATCTGCCTCTTCAACTGCGTCAACAAGCCCGATCACTTCAAACGTGAACACCTCTTCTAGAAAAATATTATCCGGATTTGTGATGAATTCTTCATCCCACATCATACCACCCATCTGCGGGAAAAACAGTCTTACTGGAATATCAAATGTATCGTGTACAGATAGCCCATTCACACGCGCAAATCCTGCCGACACAAGTGCTGGGTTCACTTCAGATACGGTTGTTAATTCAATATCCGTAAACAATCGACCGTCAACAAGCTCGAGCAATCCTTCGCGAACTTGAAGTGGCTCAGAATCTCCTGTCCCTCTAAACTGCAGCCATGCAATGCCTCCCCCCCAGAATTGAAAGTCATCATCGGGGCTCTGATCCATCCAAATACTGTGATTGATCACAGTTTCAACGTCGACATGAGCAGAAACTGAGTATTCCGCTGATTGTACCTGCGGTAAAGCAGCAAGGTCGCGCACATGATCTGGCGTTAGCATTCCCATTTGCGGGGCATCTGGATCATCCCAATTGAAGGTTGATCCCATTATATACTCATCAAATCCCTCCCAATCGCGTTCAAATGTCACAATCGGTCTCATCCCACGACGTAAATTCTCCTCCGTGTTGCTCACCGCACCTTCAACCGCAAGTGCCCCTGAAATTACCGTCCCCAGAATGAAAATTAATAACAATAGAATGACCGACTTTCCTGGCCTTCTTAGTATGCTTGTTGTTGCTCTTTTGAAAAAATTCATTTTCCAAAACCTCCTCTTAGTTACAAATAATTCCATCTATCGCTATCATATCGCTTTGATCTAGTGACATAATAGTTGCTATCTGAATATTATCTGAATTTAGCTCCTGCCTCTTTTTTATTATACAAAACCATTGTGACAATAAAGTGACAAACGCGTATTGATTGACATTATTTTGCAACGATTTTGATGATTCTACCACACAAATGTTAGGAAGTTATTAGCTCTAACAACATTCGGCAATTATTTTACTACATCATGCACATCGTATCATTAATTTCTTAATAAAAAACGGGCAAATTTCTAAAGAAATTCTAAAGATTTTTTGCTTTATTCTTTTTTACGCCACGCTTACTCCTTTCCAAATTTGCGACATATTTAGACTTCGTATGACAAGTATATCACACAATAATTGCCATATCAATGCTTTTAAAAAGAAAAATTCCCACTAAATTCAGTCTATCAAGATAGACGGATTTCGAATAATGAAATGAGAAGCCTGTGATATCTCGTTACAATATACCTCATAATAGCACAATTTTAGCTTATCCATGGCTTGATTTAAGCTTGGATCTTTTTATAAAAATAGATAATCCCCTTAAACTATGTTATACTAATAAAACAAAAGAGCAAGGCGATCAAAGGAGCTTGATGATGAAAAAAATATTAATCATTGAAGATGAAATATCGATCCAACAGCTGTTAAAGAACTTTTTAGAAGATGCCGGTTATGGCGTGACCATCGCGAGTGATGGCTTAGAAGGCATTGAGACGTTTCAAGAAAGTAGCTTCGACTTAATCTTATTAGACGTCATGCTGCCTAAAATAGATGGCTATGCCGTGTTAGAAATGATCCGAAAAACTTCCAACATCCCCGTGATCATGATCACTGCCCTTGACGAAGAGAAAAATCAACTTCAAGCGTTCGAGTTAGAAGTGGATGATTTTATCGTTAAACCGTTTACGATGGCGTTAGCACTTAAACGCATTGAAGCTGTCTTACGTCGCACACAAAGTGCGGATCAACAACAAGATGAAACGATCCTGTCGCATAAAGAGCTGACTTTGAATACCACAACGGGTGAAGTCTTCCAACATGGAAAGCCTATTTTCCTCACACAGAAGGAATACGAGTTGTTGAAGTTATTTTTAGAAAATCACAATCGTCTCTTCACCCGTGAATATCTCCTTGAAACGCTTTGGGGATACGACTTTTTCGGTGACCCAAAGATTGTTAATTTTCACGTTCAAAATTTACGCCGAAAACTAGGTGGTGACCACATTGAAACGGTTCGTGGAATGGGGTATAAATTGCGTTGATAAATTGCGCACGCGCTTAAGTTCTAAGCTTTTTTTAGCAACGTTTTTAATGCTTTTTTCGGTGTTCTGGCTCTCCTTCGGCATTGCGACAACGTTGATTCCCGAGCTTTACATCAGGCAATTCACGACGCGTTTTGAGGACTTTGTCATCAACTTTGGTTATGAAATATCAGGCCTACCGCTAGTGGAGGTTAAAGATGCCATTGATCGGTTTGCTGCGTATAACAATGCCATAGTGGTCCTTAGCTCAGGGCAAGATGTGATTCATACGATTAATGCGATGACGATTATGGATAGCACGTCGCCGCTGGTTGAAACTTCGTGGGTGTTTCGTCAGGACCCTTTGACTGGGGCGCGCTTTACGATTTCTGCGCAAACGCACTTGGAGAGTGTCAATCATGTCCGCGATCTGCTCCAACAAATTTTTCATTCGTTGCTGATTGGGATTGTCTTTGTTGCCTTGGTCGTAGCTTATTTATTTTCTGCTTCGGTTTCTGATCCCATTGTGAAGCTGAGCCAAACCGCAAAAAAGCTTGAGCAACTGGACTTGAGTGCACTTTACGAAATCAAACGGGCGGATGAGATCGGGGATTTATCTTTTCATTTAAATATTATGGCGCAAGCACTCAATGCCACGCTAACGGATTTGCACGTGGCAAATTCAAAATTGCAGGACGAGCTCATCTTTAAAGAAGAACAGGAAGAGCAACGCTCAAAATTATTCACTGCGCTTTCGCATGAACTCAAGACCCCGCTTGTTATTTTAAAGGGGGAACTTGAAGGGATGATTGACAACGTCGGCGTTTACGAAGATCGCGATGCTTATCTAAAAAAAGCCTACCGAACAACCGAGTCCATGGAAAAATTAATTCAAGAAATTTTATTGGTCTCACGTTTGGAGTCTAATGAAATCACTTTGAATGTCGAGCCGCTAAACATGAGTGATCTGATCAACGAAACGTGCCGTAACTACGAAAGCTTAGCAACCTTCAAACACGTTTCCCTTCTTTATTACTGCGAAGATGACTTGTTTGTCCAAGCCGATCGGTTTCAAATTAAAAGCGTGATTTCCAACATCATCAATAACGCCATTTTTCATTCCGAGGCGGGTGAAGTCGTTTGGATTCAATTTGAAAAGCAAGAGACAAACGGCGTGCTAACCGTCAAAAATAAAGGCAACATTCCCGAAGAAGATCTCGCACAACTCTTCGAGCCTTTTTACCGTGTCGAAAAATCAAGAAATCGTCATTCCGGTGGTAGTGGACTCGGTTTATTCATCGTGAAAAGCATGCTGGAGCTCCATCAGTTTGAACATCATCTTGAAAATGAGCAAGAATTCGTCGTCTTTACCGCAAAATTCCCGATCAGCGCAAAGGAGGGCATCACGTGTTAAACATCATGGAAATCATCATTGAAAACTTTATCCTTGAACGTCCCATCATTTTAGCGTATATGCTGTTTTCTACCTTTATTCTATGCGTCATTTACCAGTTGCTTTTCCTTTCAAGTGCACTAAAAAAAGAAAACACCTTTCATTTGCAACACTTCGTCTGGGTCTTTCTTTTTCTCACCTATCTCGCGATTACTTATCATCTCATAGATGTCCGAACACTTGGCGATATGATTCAGAGCACCGCTAGTCCTCTGAGTGAATACAATCCCCAGCAAACGGACCTCTGGTTCTACTTTTTCCTAGCCCTCCCTCTCGGCATTTTTCTGCCACTCATCTGGACGCACTTAAGGGAAATCAAAACATTCGCCATCCTCAGCACCCTCTTTGCCTTCATTGTTCACCTCAACGATCTCATTGCCTTCGGGCGTCTTTCCTTTGCCAGCATCATCGCCTGCTTCATCGGTGCTAGTGTGGGATATCTGCTATTTAAAGGCGTCTTTATCTTCTTTAACAAAGGCATCCCGTTCCAAACACCAAACACCCCTTATTCACCCTTTATCCGCAACGAAGCCATCGTCTATTTGTTCCTTTCCTTCGTCGGTGTCTTTTTGCTTTATCATCCTGATTTAATCCTTAGCCAGGTGACCGAAACCGAAGTTAATCGCACGATTGCAGGGCATGAGCTCAGACACGATATCATTGTCACCAGTGAAAACAACGATGGTGTGTTCAGAATCAGCTTTAGAGATTTTCATCATTATTTCGATGACCCTCGTGATGATTTACTTTGTGAGCTACTTGGCACGTGTCAAACAGGCTCACTCATTGGCTTCACAGATACTACGATCGACGTCTTTTCTTCTAGACATTCGCCTATTTTATCTATTAACACTGAGTTTGGTAGTCTGTTAGTTGACTGTGAATTGGAGATTGGAAATTTGGGTTATTTTAGAGATGACTATCTGATCTGTACAGAGTTAGATGATTTTCATGTTCATTATACAGAAAACACTTATTATCTAGCTGCAGATGCTCGGTTCGAAATCTGGATGACCGACGGATTCGGCACGCTGATCATGGTAAATTCAACCCGATACGACATGTTGGTGCATGATCACATTAGATTTGATTTAATCGAAATTGATGGCATTGTGATGGTAGAGCGCGTCATTAGCTATCGCATGGCTCATGAATTATGGACACCTGGCTTACATAGTTGGAGCGATGTAGATGATGGTTGGATGTATGATGAATTACGTGAGCGGTACGTTAACCCTCCTGTGTCATCTTGGTAGTTTTTGGGGGTGGTGCGTTGCGGGGGTTGCCCTTTCTGATTGTGGCACATCGCTATGGCACGATAAGCTTCAGATAAACGGCGAGGTTGAATGTAAGTCATTTGCTCCGACCCAGCAGCGCTGTAACATCACCGGTGGAGTAAGAAAAAATTGCACATCGCTTTAGAACGATATGCAATTTTTTAAATGAAATAATCAGTTTATACAAACAATCAAGGTTCTTGTTATCTTTTTAAAACTGCATTATGCTTCATGTTTAAATTGGCTGCACTATTGTTAGAATCTT
This sequence comes from Turicibacter sp., assembly GCA_009780245.1. Taxonomy (GTDB): domain Bacteria; phylum Bacillota_I; class Bacilli_A; order MOL361; family Turicibacteraceae; genus WRKJ01. The sequence continues at coordinate 9,067 of WRAJ01000007.1, read as the reverse complement.
ACTCTGCCTCACAATTAATAAGGAATTCAAGAAAGAAAAACCATCCTTGAGCTTTATTCACTACACATCTGTTCTTCCCACCAGAAAGCCCAATTCTCTATTTCATTTCTAGTTAAAAGATTCACTTCATGGATCCATTCTACAATTTGACAAACCTCATAACCATCAAAGTAATAGTGATGAAACAATCCTTCTTCAGGATCAAGAAAAACTAGAACTGGAAGGCCACGAATATTAAAACCATCCATTACAAGTCGGAATCTAGAACTGTCTATATCTTCTAAATCAACATCAATAAAAAATATCAGTACTTCACTGTTATGCATTAATATTTCTGATACATTGTCCATGAACCTGGTAGTCAAAGAACTTGATGATTCTCCAATTAAAACAGTTAGACTTGAGAGAGAGGGAATATTTCCTTCTATTTCATCTAATAATAATTCATCAATCAAATATACAGGGTTGTTATCTGCGTCTAAGGACATTAACATCAGTTCATTATGCTGTAATGTAGTATCCAATGAAAAGATAAACATGATTATTAAGACAGATACTGCTGTTAATAAAAATCCAAATAAAACAAGTTTTTCTTTCACACTCAACTTCATATTATCAGCCTCTCAATATCAAGATTATCTAAATTGACAAAAATTATTACATGAACCATTTCGATTTCGAAGACTAATAAACACCCTCGAAGTTGTTGCTCTCGTTTCATTCCACGATCTGATCAAATTATTATTAGCATTATTCCTCTCCTCTACACGCCAAACAGAGGTATATATATATCCTCTGATTTGAGGCCTTGTAGCATTCACAGTTCCATTTATTGCATCAAGCGAAAATCCATCATTTCCACCTCTAGCAATTGACCCACCAACAGTATATTAAGATTTAACACGATTACAACAATTGATCCAAATACGATGCTTATCATTTCCAATTGCATTGGGATAAATAACTCTTTTTTCACATGAGTCATCTATTACTGGTCTCCCGTATCACTATTGTCATACAACTATCTCTTTTATCTCATACTACAGTAATACTTCCTTCGGCTTGAGGGAAGTCACATATATCAGCGGAATCACCGTTGCTAAAATAACAGCAACAAATCCAATCACATAAAACAATCCGACCGTTACTAAGTCAAGAGATGTATCAAAAGTGAATATTATGGTTCAAAAGCCGTAATATTCAAAAAGCTACCAACATCTCATAGAGCATCATCTCATGACTAATACCCACATTGTGTTACATGTCCGATCTTAAGATCCTACCCAATCTTTCCTTGTAACAAAATACTTTTTGGATCAAGCCTTGTTATATAAATGATTGGAGCAACAGTTGAAATGGAAATAGCTATAAACGATATCCCAATAAAAACCGCTGATGTTGTTATATCTAAATGTACCTTGTAATTTTCTAGCATTTCTTCATGCGTCATTTCAAATCGAAATCCTAGCATTTCAGGTGACTGCCACTGCCTCATCCCCGATTGCGATTGCTCAGTTTGATTTACAAGATGATGCCTAATCATAGCAGTTGAAGCTTCTCTTGCAAGAATGTTTCCCACGATTAATGCCAAAAAGATTGCAGCTAAGGAAGCGATAGTTACTTCTAATAGAATCTGACCAATGATTGATTTTCTCTTTTCTCCTAACGCTAGATAAATACCAATCTCATGTTGCCGTTCATGTGAAAATAATATAAATAATAAACTAACGACTAATATCATAGCTAAGATTGTACCAAGTAACACACCATCAGCAACCTCTCTTAATAGTTCCATCGATGCAGAAATATCACCATATGCATTTGACAAATCACTAACAACCCAAAAGTCAGGTAAAATTTCATGAGCAGTACTTCTAAAAGATAACAAATCTATCGGATCGTATAAAAGAAAAATCATATGTTCGTGCTGAATAATATCTTCGATGGCGTCAGCTTCTAAAAACTCTTCTAACAGCTCAGGATTGGTTTCCAAAAAAACTTCTACATATAGATCCAAGGTTGATTCAATTAAGCCATTAGGAACATAAATACGATTGATAATATCAAAGTGAGTTTGGATTAAAAACCAGTCTGGAGTTTCATCGTGATAAAATTCATGAGCAAAAACTCCGATAATTTCCAGCTCAAAAACCTCATATTTCAGCAAATTTTCCACAGAGAAATGCTCTTCTACAACCCTGCTGCCAGATTCTTCTTGATAAATACGATAGTCTAAAACCAGCATATCACCTAATTGTAGGCTATTTGCTTGAAGAAACTCATCTGAGACTAAAGCAACATGAGATCCTGAATAGATTTCAAATTCAGTAAAAGTTCGCCCTTCAATTAGTTCAATTAAGCCAGCTTCGATATCAACAATAAGCGGATTGCGAACACCTTTTAAGATAAATTGCTCAAAGCTAAGTCCTTGAAGTAGTAAACTTTGATGATCTATCAAATTTCCACTTTCAATCAGCTCAGGATCAAATGACCTGATATGTGCATTACTAAAAAAGTTAAGCCCCCATGTTGTATAATCAAACGTTCGCACATAGGAAAGCTCACCAATTTCCCTAATCAAATCTGCTCGAACTGCATCGATTGAAATTTCCACACCCGCCTCGCTTTCAGCGTTCAGGTGTGCTTCTATATCTTGACTAATTGTTGCAACTGCAGGAAGCTGGCGGCGCAAATTATCATCTGTATTTAAAACAGCGCGCCTAACCTGTATGGCACTTGCTGATAATATTGACAGCACGAATATCAAAGAAAATAGTAAAACAGTTTTTCCAAAGTTACGTTGCATATGAATCATGGAGCGCTTAAATTTTTTCAAAGAAACACCTCACATTCCAAGTGAAAATTTGTTGTCAAAAGTATTTGTCACTTGAAAATCTATTCAAACACTTCAATCGTAAACCTCATTCCAAATTCTAACAAGAAGAAATTGCTATCTCGTGTAGAATGAGCTGGGTTGGGCACAACAAAAGAAGTGAATTCATAAAGCCCAGGCTCCTCTGGTGCAATGATAGTGAACCTTGTATGCTGGCCAATGTCATACTCATCATTTGTATAAATGTGCAAAAATGGTTCTCCATTCATTGGAATCTGATGAAAATCTAACATAGAAATAACTAGATAGCTTTCAACTTCTTCTAAGTTTAAAAGTTCATTCCCATTGATGATTAGGCTTAAGTCAATGATTTCACCAGGGTTGACCCTCATCACATAAGGTGGCACATATAATGTATGTCCTGTTGGTTCAAGATCACTATTAATCATAAACCCTGCAAAAAGATTTTCAATAGATAAAGTTTCTACATTGCTTGGCGGCAATAATATTTTTCTTTCATGACTTCCATAATCAATCTCGAAATTTAATGCCATTGCATTAAACATACCCAAAAATTCTGGAAATTCAGCTATATGCAAATCAGGAACTAAGAAGACCGCTACAGTCAATCGGCTACTCAAAAGTTCGTTAACCTGTAACTGTGAATCCAGCTGGACCGGAATCATAACATCATAAAGTGCAGGTAGTGTGAAGATAAATTCAGTGCTATATTCCTCGTTCCCCAATACACGAAATGGTACTTCCTCGTAATTATAAAATATCTTAACCAATAAGTTTAAGTCAAAGGAATAACCGTTTGAAATTTCTACTGAAAAAATATCTTGTGGTGTTTCATGTCGCATACCACCAAAAGCATAAAATCCATCACCATAAAAAAATGAATAATCTGATCTCTCGATAAAGGCGTCTCTATCTGTACCTGACCACGCCAATAATCCAGGGCTACCATGCAATGCATAATCTTCAACAATCGAAATAAAAGTTAAATCTAAATACTCGGTTGATTGTGGTTGACGATTGGAGTTTATGAATTGAGCAGTCTCTATCATTGTCAATAAATCTTCATCGCCAGTGGTGTACATCGCTTCAAATTGGGATTGCGATTGATTGAAAAAACCGTAAATGGCAAATATTAAAAAGATTATAAATATAACTAAAACTACCATAATAATATGAATGATTCGAATTTTAGGCTTCGGGGATTTTGAATTAAAAATATCAGCCATCTCTTCTCCTACATACATAAAGCAACACCTCTTTTATGTTTATTATTGTACAGAATACCCCTACATCAATACTTTTTTAGGATTCAGTCGAATTAGATAAATAGTGGGGATAATCGTTGAAAAAATTACAGTGATTAGGCTAACAGTATAGAATGTCAGAATAGTAATGCCTGTAATTGTAAAATCATAAAATTTTAACATTTCTTCTCCATCCATCGGAGGAGCAAACCCCATCCACTCTAGCCGATTTACAGAATCTGAAGAAAATGCCATACCTTGTACCACTTCAATGCTAGCCATTTCATTTTGTAATAGTTGATGTGATAAGCGCTCTGATATCAATGTTCCTGTGAATAAAGATATTGTTGTCGCTAATGTTGCAACTACCATGACTTCTGTAAAAATTTGACAAATGATCTTTGTTTTTTTCTCACCGAGCGCTACATAAATCACAACCTCATGACGTCGATCATATAAAAACAAAGTAATCAATAGTCCTAACACAAAAAATGATGCTATAATTGCTGTTAGCAAAATGCTGTCCGCTATTGCTTGTATCATCTCCATTGCAGTGGACATTGGTTCAAATCTATTTAACGGATCATCTAGAATCCAAAAACCTGGCAATAATGATTGTGATGCTGTTCTGAACACTTCAAGCTCTAACGGATCATATAAAACAAAAATTGGCTCTGTTCGATAGACACTTTCCCATTCAAACCCAAACCCTTGTTGTTCCGCAAGTATATTACGATGATAGTTATTAAAAATATCAGCTTCTCTAACAATCGCATTGGGCAAATAGATTTGGTTAATCATATCAAACATTCTAGCTTCTGTGCTAGTCCAATTACTTGCATATTTGCCTAATTCGAATCCATTGACACCAACTAGTTCGAATAGACCAATGATTTCAAACTCATAATCCTCAGAAGCAAATTTCAGGGTAGGATAAATATCAAGATCAAACACATTATTCTCGAAATAAACGATATCTCCAATCATTAGTCCGTTCTGCTCTGCTAAATATTGGGAAATAACTGCAACTGGCTCACCATTCACTAATTCTGTTGCAGTAAAGCTTCTGCCATCAACTACCTCAATGAACCCTTGTCTAATATCGATAAATTCAGAATGTGACACTCCCCGCATCATAAATAGCTCACCAAAGTCAGCACCGCCACTTCCTACCCCTCTCCATGGTGACACTCCTTCTCGTGATACTGGAAACCAAATATCTAAATCGAAACTTTCCATTTGCACCCACATTGAATAATCAAAATATTCAACATAAGGCAGTTGACCTATTTCATAAATAATCTCTAAAGAAACAGATACATCATCCACATACTCCCCTGCTAATACCGATGCTTCATATCGTGCATCAGAATCTACTGTAAGCATAACAACTGGACGCATATTCCTTCTTAAGTTGAATTCTGTTGCATAAATTGCACGTCTTACTGAAATTGCTCCTGATACAACCGAACCTAAAATAAAAATCAAAAGGAAGAGAGCAATAGATTTAACTGGAGTCCTTTTGACGCTTGTTAAAGCTCTTTTTAAAAAAAACATAGTGCCTCTCCTATAATTGATTTAAGTTGAAATTCTCCCTATCAAAATGAATAGGGAGAATTTCAATATACTTAGAATAATTTTGCTTGATTTAACAAGTATTAACAGATGCTAAATGTGATTGCCTTACCCAAACATAATGTCCACCAAAGATAACTCTTTGATGTCTAACACCATCAAAATTTCGAGTCTGAACATCACCACTTCTATGCGTCACATGAGTACCAGCAAATAATACAACATCTGAATTAGTATCAGCATAAAATATCGCTGTAGTTCGTTGTGACACTCTCAAAGTGACTGTATTTACTGGCCCACCCGTCATACATCTAGCTACTGATGCTTGTACTGATATTTGTGAATGAGCAAACATCCCACCAAACAACATCAGCGATGAAAATATTCCAATGATTATTTTCTTTAACATAATATAAACCTCCTTCCTAGTCAATCTTTCGTATTTCATTCTTACCAAGTTTGTGATCTTATCGTTATTTCACCACGCCAAGCTTGATTATGCGCTCTTCTATTTTGACCAATTCCAATAACTTGCCCATTTCTTGATGTTCCTATGGTTTGAGCACTTGAATGAGTAAATCCTCTAGGAATAGTACCATTGTTGTGCGCTATCTCTTCGTGCCTTACACCAGTTGTAGTAGATGTCAAATTTCCATTACTGTTATGGTTTGCGACATTTGTTCTGACTCTAATGGCATTATTAGAAATCCCATCCCAAGCATATGGATGTGAAACAGTAGTAATCCCACGGATATTACCTATTAATGGTCGAGTAGCCTGTGTAAAGAAAACACCGATTTCGCCGTTTCCAACATAGGTAGCTGCCATTACTGGTATCACTAATGTGGCAGCTAGTATAGAAGCGACAAATAATCCTAAAAATTTGTTGTACTTTTTCATAAAAACCATCCTTTCATGCTCCTTTGAGCTATTTAGGCAATTGCGAAAGCCGAAAGCCTTGATAATATGTGTTTAATTTTATAAAAAAACAAAAATTCCTTACAGATTTGTGTTTATAATTGAACTGTTAGAAAACAATCAACCACATCTCAATAAGGAGCGTACTGTCATGACAATATACATCCAACTCTCTCTTCAAGACATTTATGAAGATTGTAAAAAACAATTTACCACTGATAAACTTAAATTCCTAACTATTTTTGTGGTCTGCCTCTACCTACTATGAAATTTGTTTATCTTAACATGAAATAGCGTACTGAATCCAACACCCAGAAATCAAGACGGGTTACACTTTGCTCAGATCCTTGTACTTCTTCTATCTCTGACGAATGTTTTACGTTTATCCTCAAAAAACTTGCGGGCTTATCTCGCTCTCACCAGAGATTCTCTTGAGTTTAAGGATACTCACAAAATCCGAGGTGCTGTAGAAAAGGCATAGCTTCTTCAAAGTTAACTTTGGCATAAACCGACCCAATGATACTACAATTATACATCACTCTGAATAAAAAGTCAATCGTTTTATTGCAAATATTTAAAATTAATATCCATTTTAATTATATGTTATAATTTTATTTCACCATCATTCTGTAGTAATAGACGTTTTATTGCTGTAAAATAAAATTCACGCCTCACTTCAACGAGTGAAACGTCATTTTTTCTTTACTAAATCACCGTCAACTTCGATTCATCGACTTCATGAGGTGCTACACCCTTCACAGCGTGCCCAACGAGCAATCCCATGCCGAACTCGTATCCTTCTGGCCATTTGAATTTGGCTTTTAGTTCTGCTACTTTTTCACTTTGCGCAAACGGGGTGCCAACCATGCCGACGATCACGTTGCCAAGGCCTAAGCTTGTTGCGGCGAGTACCGTGTTTTGTTGGAAAACGCCACAGTCGTTTGTTGCATAACTTCCCCCGTCGATTTTCTTTAAAATTAAGAACATCGCTGGAGCGATGTAGATGATGGTTGGATGTATGATGAATTACGTGAGCGGTACGTTAACCCTCCTGTGTCATCTTGGTAGTTTTTTTGGGGGAGCGTTGCGGGGGTGCGCCCTTTCGGTGATCAGATTGATACGACATTTAGTTTGTTTTTGTCATTGATGGTGTTTAGTGCTCTTTAGCTGAGCGCGCCTTTTGGCTTACTGGGGTATTGGTTTGAGGTTCTTTTGGAGAAGCAGACAGCTAGCTATGCAAAAGGTAAGTTGAATTGGTTTAGCTCGTAAAGAACCTCAAACCAATACCTTTTGTGTGGGTTGGTCTCGTTCAATTTGGTTGTCGAGAGTGTTTTGATCTAGGTGTTTGGGATTGCAATTTCATTATTGAAAACGCACTACTTTTATGGTAAAATCATATTATATTAGATAACTATTTGTTAGAGGAGGTCGTTTATATGTATAAGAATATTTTAGTTGCACTTGACAATGGGCCGTGTATGGACTTGGTTTCTAAGGAGGCGATCGGGCATGCGTTGGCGTTTGGTTCGACGTTGATTTTGTGCCACGTGAAGAAGAACACGGTTATTTATAATTCGGTGGATACGATGGGGATGTTAACGGTGCCACACATGATTCAAGATCATTCTTACTCGATGGATGAGCCTCTTGAGAAGATTAAGAAAGGGGCACTTGCGGCTGGGGTCAAAGTGGTTGAGATTGTTCAGACGCATAGTTCAGCGCCAGGGATTGCGATTGCGGATACGATCGCGCCGGGTTACGAGGTGGATTTAATCGTCACGGGTCGAAATGATAAGTCTCACATTAACCGCCTGCTGCTTGGCAGTGTGTCTTCAAACATTATCAATTACGCATCGTGTGATGTGTTACTAGTTCGAAATAACAGATCAGAAGAATAATTTTTGTGACAACCTTAAAAGGTGCCTGCTCATCACGTAGCGGGCATTTTTTGTGCACTGGAAGCTATGTTCTGAGCTTGAAGATTATCCTTATATCGCAGAAGCCTGTTATAAATGGAAAAATCCCGAGTCATTGACAAGCTATCAATGATTCGGGATGTGGCAATATAAGGTAATTGTGTTTATTTTTTATTCTTTAGTGCGAGGGACAGTCCAGTGGTTGCGAGAGCGGCTCCGATTAGGAGGATCACATTGGCTGTCATGGTTCCTGTTAGAGGTAGTCGAGATGTTGGCGGCTGTGTAGGGTCAGGTTGCGTGGTGATTGGATCGACCTCAGGCATCATACCTTCCACCTCGTAGTCCTCTTCTGGCTCAGTGATCGGTGGGTCAGTGACTGGTGGCTCAGTAACCGGTGGGTCGGTGACTGGTGGCTCAGTAACCGGTGGCTCAGTAACCGGTGGTTCAGTGACCGGCGGCTCAGTGACCGGTGGCTCAGTAACTGGTGGTTCAGTGACCGGCGGCTCAGTGACCGGTGGCTCAGTAACTGGTGGTTCAGTGACCGGTGGCTCAGTGACTGG
>WRAJ01000006.1 GCA_009780245.1 Turicibacter sp. | reverse complement strand
TAAATCAATATCGAAATCAGAGAAATTACTAAACTCTCTCTTGATATCTTGCAATACAGGCTGTCCATCACTGTTCTTCATTGACAAGAGCCCCTTAACATTTTCAAATAGAAACATTTTTGGTTGTATAAAAGAGAGCAACCTTTTGTATTCACGATACATCACAGCACGCTCATCATATTGCCGTTTTCCAACAAAACTATACGATTGACAGGGTGGTCCTCCAATGACAATGTCTACATCGGCATAATCAATGCCCTCTTCTTCTAAATACTCTTCTGTTAATTCAGTGATGCTACAATTCAACATAGGAATAGCTGGAAAATTTAAGGAAAAAGCATCCGAAGCATCTGCATTTATATCATTTGCAAACAAAATATCATAATCATTTGTATTCACAAAAGTATTATTCTGTATTGTTGATTTAAATCCAAGCGTTAATCCCCCCACCCCCGAGAAGAGGTCGACTACTCTAATCATGACATTATCCTCCATTTTCAAACAAAGCTATCTAAACACAAAAATCATTTAATGAGTTTTGATTCAAATTCATCTGAGTGCTTTTCCAAATGAAAAACAAAAACACGTCTCATTTCTCCAGTTTCATCAGGCTGGGTATTTTGATGGGTTTCTTCCAAGATATATTCTCCGATAAAATAGTATTTAGGATTGTTAGTGGTAGTAATTCGTTTCTCAAAGAGCAATAGTGTTTTACCATTTTTCTTATGTGAAAGAACATCTAAGTTTAAACTATACATACTATTCTTCAAGCTATCTTGGTGACCTTTCCTGCCAATCCCCGTATATAGGCATTTGTCATATGCATGTGCTTTCTTTTTTAAAGTCTTAGTATAAAAATAATCTGCATAAAGCTCTTCTTCATTTGCAAATAGTAGTATTGCTGACTTTTGGGTTGCATTAGACTTTGCGATTCCCTTCACAGAATCTCCACCAAGCAAACTGCTGATTTCAGCTCTGGAATTGAATTTATCACCATGTTTCAAATAGATTGACTTTTCCACAGATCTCACTCCTTCATATCAAGTATAAAGCACTTGTTAAGGGCTATCAATTAATTCTTTTGATAATTCTACCACAATTCATTTTAAACTTCAAAATATCTATTTATTGCTTTCTGATTAGCATCAGAATTCCAAGAAATATTCTCTATGACACTTAATTTCCCATCTTCATACAACAACATCTCACCACTGCCAACTGGGAAATGGCTACGAGTTAAGCTGAAGCTATCTATTCCAATAATTGTTTGGTTAATATCAATATTCGCTATTGGTGTATGTCCTACAATCTGTAGAGGGTAATCTTTGTTATAAAAAGGAAGAAGGTCATAATTCAAGTCTGCCCAAACGGGGCTACCTGTAACGTATGTACCGCTTCGGCTAAGGCCTACATGACGATTTAGCCAAATTAAGCCGCCCTCATGTTCAGGTGTGAGGGTTTCTAAGTGCCATTCTTCTAATCGATAGTCTTCTGTATAACCAGCATGACTGATTAAAAAGTCTCCTAGCTGATAAGCAATTTGCAGCTCCAAATCGAAAAGCATTTCTCTTATCCACTGAAAAGTAGCGGGATTTTCAGCAGAGTAATAGGCAGGTTGGTTGGTCAAATAAGGAATGTCATGATTTCCAGTAAGCAAGATAACCTCAATTCTTTGCGAGATCATTTCTTGCTTCCATCTGTACAGAAACCTCAAGTCATCTTGATACCAATCATCACGATTTGTCCCACCCCATTGATCAGTATAATCGCCCGTCAAAATAACTCGTTTAATATCTAACTCAAGAATAAACTCACTAACCCTTGGTAAAATTAGTCGGCACATCAGATGTGTGTCACCGATGATTAGTGTTTTCATCCTGCATCACTACTCTTTGCTAAGCTCTTTCGTTCATCGTTCGTACAACAGCAATTATGAAAATCATAAAAGTGTCACTTAATTCGGAATTTCCCCTAAAAAGTGACACTTTTCGACATCAACCAAGTGTCAAAGAGGCTTTTTAGTATGATTTTTCTTCAAAAACACCGTTTTTGACAGCTAGTTCATGTCAAAAGTGTCGCTAAACCTAAAATTTTCTTGAAAAAGTGACACTTTCAGCGCTGGCTCTCGGAAATGTGTTCCTACTCAGGCAACCCATCTAAAAACCGGTCAACCTTTGCCTCAAGCGCCCCCCACTCGTCCCCAACGAAATTAATGTGCCCCACTTTTCGATCGCGTTTCAGTTCTTCCTTGCCATACAGATGCAGTTTTCCATCTGAAAATTCGGGCTTTTGCCATGCCGATAAAGCGTCATCCACATGTTGTCCTAATAAATTCACCATGATTGCATGGCCACGCACCTCAGGCTTCACCAAAGGCAAACCGCACACGGCACGAATGTGTTGTTCAAACTGGTTCACGTTACAGCCGTCAATCGTCCAATGCCCCGAATTATGCGGGCGCGGCGCGAGCTCGTTAATGACCAGCCCATCGTCCGTGACAAACATCTCAATCGCCAAGGTACCGACGAAATCAAGTTTCTCAATCAGACCTCTTGCAACTGATTCTGCTTCAACCCGCAACGCATCGCTAATTCGGGCTGGCGCTATGCTGACATGTAAGATTTGATTCACATGTTCATTCTCAGTCACCGGGAACGCTTGGACCTCGCCATTTGTGCTACGCGTGACAATCACGGAAACTTCCTTCGTAAAATTCACAAACCCCTCTAATACATACTCATTGTCGTCCGCGATGGTAAGAACCTCCGGCAAATCATCGTCTGAGCGCAAAACCCATTGCCCTTTTCCATCGTAACCACCGCTGGAAGTTTTCAAAATACACGGATAACCAATCCGCTTCACCGCATAACGCAGCTCATCTTTACTCATGACCGCTAAGAACGGTGCTACGTTATAACCCGCTTCCTCGATCGCTAATTTCTCACGTAAGCGGTGAGAAGTAATGACCAGTGGCATCTCGCCTTGCGGCAGGTAACCGAGCGGGCCTAATTTACGAACTGCTTTATAAGGCACGTTCTCAAATTCATAAGTCACAACGTCCGCTTTCTCCAGCAGTAACTTCAAAGCAATCTGATCGTCATACGCATGGTTTAACTCCGTATCCGCAATTTGTCCCAGTGGGCTATCCACCCCCGGCTCCAACACCGCAATGCGATACCCCATTTGCCGTGCCGCGATCGCCATCATGCGACCCAACTGTCCACCCCCGATAATGCCAATCTTACTTGGCGGTAGTATTACCTTACCCATCTAAATCACCTGTTTCCATCACCGCAGCCGTCATCTCCGTGCGGTAAGTATCTAATTTTATAGCCAGCTCGTCATACTGCGTGCTCAACGTCGACGCAGCGAGTAACCCGGCATTTTTAGCACCGGCATTCCCAATCGCGACTGTCGCCACCGGAATCCCACCCGGCATTTGCACAATCGACAACAAAGAATCCATGCCCGATAACGCCTTCGACTGAACCGGCACCCCAATCACCGGCAACGTCGTCTTTGACGCCACCATCCCTGGCAAATGTGCTGCCCCACCAGCCCCAGCAATGATCGCCATAAGCCCCCGCTCACGCGCAGACTCGGCATAATCAAACATTAAATCGGGCGTTCGGTGGGCCGAAACCACCCGCGCCTCGTAAGAAATCTCAAACTGTTCCAAAATGTCAATCGCCTCTTGCATCGTTGGTAAATCCGACGTACTCCCCATAATCACACCAACCAGTGGTTTCTCAGAAATCGAAAAAATCTTTTCCACAACACTCACCTTGCTTTCAAAAAATACGAATACTTATGTTGAATTCTACCATTTTCAACACAAAAAAGCAATGATGAGCACGCTACCATCATTGCATTACCTCTCAAAACTTTCCACCAGCTCAGACAGCTCTTCCCAACGCACCATTTTCGCGTCCAACCGAGCCTCCAGTGCCTCCTGAGCCTCCATTAACTCCTGCGCACGGACAAAATCGCTGCCCGTCTGTGCCAAATCACCCTTCACCGCCTCTAACTCAGCCTCCAGCTCCGCAATCTCGTCCTCAATCACGTCCCATTCCTTCTGCTCATGATAACTCAATTTCACCTTCTTTTTCGGAACATCTACCGCCCGAGGTGCTTTTTCCTTTGTAACCCCCACAACCGGCTTTTCCCTTACACGTGCTAAGAACTCGGTATAAGCACCCATCACCGTCCTCACCTTGCCTTCGCCCTCTAGCACAATTAACTCGTCCACAACCTTATCTAAAAAATACCGATCGTGCGACACCGTCACTACGACACCGGGGAACTCCTCTAAATAGTCCTCCAGTATCGTCAACGTCTGCGTATCAAGGTCATTCGTCGGCTCATCCAAAAACAACAAATTCGGCTCCGTCATCAGCAACTTCAGCAAATACAACCGTCGCCGCTCCCCACCGGACAACTTCTCAAGCGGCAACCCGTGCATATAAGTCGGGAATAAAAAGCGCTCTAACATCTGCGAAGCGGAGATCGTCTTCCCGTCTGTGGTATGGACCACCTCGGCCGCTTCCTTAATATAATTAATCATCCGCATCGCCAGATCCATTTCCTCGGTTTCCTGCGTATAATAAGCCAATTTCACTGTAACCCCCGTATCCACCTTCCCACTATCCGGTGTTAATCGCCCTGCTAGGATATTCAATAACGTCGATTTACCGCTCCCGTTCGAACCGACAATCCCAATGCGACTTTGCGGCCCGATGATGTACGAGAAATCGGTGAGAATTTTTTTGCTACCAAACGCATGGCTAACGGCATCGCATGCTAAAACTTTCTTTCCAAGACGGCTCGCTGATAAGGAGATATCAATGTTTTCCAACGCCTGGGGCCCTTCGACTGCTTTCAAAGCTTCGAAGCGATCGATCCGCGCTTTCTGCTTCGTCGTTCTCGCTTTGGCGCCCCGGCGAATCCACGCCAGTTCGCGGCGAAACAGATTCTGTCTTTTCTCCTCACTCGCAAGCGCATTTTCTTCACGAACTGCTTTACCCTCCAAGAAGGTGCTGTAGTTACCGTCGTAAAAAAATAATTGCCCCCCATCAAGTTCAATAATCCGGTTTGTCACACGGTCTAAGAAATAACGGTCGTGGGTGACGAAAAGCAGGGCGCCGTTGTAGCGAGAGAGGTATTGTTCGAGCCACTCGATGGTGTCGTGGTCAAGGTGGTTCGTGGGCTCGTCGAGAATCAGTAAATCAGGGGCTTGGGCAAAGCAAGCTGCCATCGCCACGCGTTTTCGCTGCCCGCCCGATAGCTGTTTCATCTGCTGCGTCAAATCAGCAATCCCTAGTTTCATCAGCATCGCTTTGATCTGAGTATTCACGTCCCAGGCGTTTGCCGCTTCCATGCGTTGCTGCACGTCAAAAAGGCCTTTCTGAACCGCAGCATCCATCGGTTGCTCAGCGAGCGCCATTAAGGCTTTTTCATATTCGCGTTGTAAGGTGATCATCGGGCTGTCGCCCTGAAAGACTTGCTCAAGCACCGTTGCTTCTTCATCCACATCCGGTTGTTGCGACAAGTGTGCTACCCGGTAGTCTTTTGAAGTATAAATCTCACCTTGATCCGGTGTATCCAGACCAGCTAGGATTTTCAGCAAAGTGGATTTGCCGGTGCCGTTAATCCCGATTAATCCGATGCGGTGTCCTTCTTCGATGGTGATATTTACATGGTTAAACAAAACCTTTTCCCCGTATGATTTGCTGATGTTGTTCACTGTTAATCTTTTTGCCATAAGCTTAGTTCCTCGATTCTCGTTTAGAATTATCTTGGAACATTATATCACATTTTTTGTACGCGATAAAAGGAAATATTAATGACTAGTAAAAGCACGTTTAATCTAATTCGATCGTGCCATAGTACTCGGTAACTAAGAAGTCGAAACGATCTTGTAAACCTTTGTTTTTTTGAAACATCCCAGGCGAGATGCCAGTTGCTTTACGAAAAACTTTGCAAAAATAATTTGGGTTAGAAAAGCCGATTTCAAGTGCGATTTCTTTGACCGTTTTTTGCGTGTGCTCTAAAAGATACAAAGATTTTTCAATGCGGTATTTATTTAAGTAACTGATGGGAGAGAGGCTAGTATAAGCTTTGAATTTTTTATTGAGATAGGATTTTGAAAGCCCGACGTGTTCTGCGATATCTTCAATATTGAGAACAGCTGCGCAATTCTCTTTAATGAAATCAATGGCTTTTTTGATGGCTTGAGGGGTTTCGGTAATTTCAGGGGTGCTCCTGTTTTCAAAATGTCGATAGCAATAAGTTAAGAGTTCATAAGCTTTATTTGACGTGCGGTAAGCATCTGTAATTTTTCCTTCTACAACCCGAATGTAAGTGGTGATCAAACGTTGAATAAGAGCGGATTCGATTGGAATTTCAAAGACATATCCGTGCTGAGAATTAATGTATTCCCAACATTTTTGAGCTTCTATACCTGCTAATGTGATGAAAATAAAATTCCATTCTTCACTTGAGGGCGGGATGTAATAATGGCAATCTTCGGGAACTGCAACGATGAACGCGTGGTTTTCTGGCAGTGAATAGACAGTGCCATTAATTTCGAGTTCGCCACAGCCTGAAAAGGTATATTGAAAAATAAAAGTCTCGGTATCTATCCGAGTGCGGCAATCCCAATAATAGTTATCTTCGGCTTTTCGATGCTCGCAACCGATCGCACGTATGGTTGCAATTTGATCAAGCATTGTTGGTTCTTGGAATCTAAGCCCATAGGTGTTATAAGTCGTTTGGTCCTCTTTTAAGAACATTTTTTTACCCTCCTGTTGGTTAAATTTACCATTGAAAACCCTTGATATTTTATGTTAGACTCATTATGGCATAAATCGCTATCATAAGTCAAATAGGAATGATTGTCATTGCCTAATATTGTTGAAAGATATTCTTAAACGAGAGCTATTCATTAATATTCTAACGAGATACTGGAGTGAAAAAGATGTCAAAAATTACTTTTTTAGGAGCAGGAAGCACCATTTTTGCTAAAAATATCCTGGGGGATTGTATGCTTGTACCAGCCTTAAAAGGCTTTGAATTTGCTTTATACGATATCGACGAAGTGCGCTTAGCAGATTCAGAGAATATGTTGAACAACCTGAAATCATCGTTAGGAAAGGAGGTTAAAATCACCTCTTATCTTGATCGCAAGGCGGCGTTATCAGGTGCAAAATATGTAATTAATGCCATTCAAGTCGGTGGCTATGAACCTTGTACAGTGACCGATTTTGAGATCCCAAAAAAATACGGTTTACGTCAAACGATCGCTGATACAATTGGGATTGGCGGTATTTTTAGAAACCTACGAACGATTCCTGTTATGCTTGATTTTGCGCGAGACATGGAAGAAGTTTGTCCAAATGCACTATTCTTGAACTATACCAATCCGATGGCGGCTCTTACTGGTGTTATGAATCGTTTCACAAAAATTAAAACGATTGGGTTGTGCCACAGTGTGCAGTCGTGTGTGCCTGATTTGTTAAGTAGTCTTGATATGGACCAAACCGGTGTTGACTTCAAGATTGCTGGGATTAATCACATGGCATGGTTACTTGAAGTCAAACGAAACGGTGAGGATCTTTATCCAGAAATTAAACGTCGTGCAAAACAAAAGCAACAAACGAAGCATCCTGACATGGTACGTTTTGAGTTAATGGATAAGTTTGGTTACTACATCACCGAGTCTTCTGAGCATAGCGCAGAATATCACCCTTACTTTATTAAATCTAACTACCCAGAGTTGATTGAAAGATTCAATATTCCCCTTGACGAATACCCAAGACGCTGCGTGGAGCAGATAAAAGGGTGGGAAGAGATGCGTGCAGATTTAGTAGAAAATAAGGATTTAACGCATGTGCGATCACCTGAATATGGGTCGCAAATCATTGAAGCCATTGAAACAGATGAACCTTTTGTTTTTGGTGGTAATGTTTTAAACGAAGGCAGGCTGATCAGTAATTTACCTGAAACAGCGGTGATAGAAGTGAAATGCTTAGTGGATGGAAATGGGATAAAACCGACCTATGTCGGAGAACTGCCGGAACAATGTGCGGCTTTAAATCAGACAAATATTAACACCCAACTATTAACCATTAAGGCTGCCATGACAAAGAAAAAAGCGTACATTTATCAAGCGGCGATGCTTGATCCTCATACGGCTGCTGAGTTATCCATGGATGATATTGTCGCGTTGTGTGATGATTTGATTGAAGCACATGGTGATTGGTTGCCTGTGTATCAATAGGTGAGCTAAGTTAGAACGGTTGTTACAGCGCTTTTAACAAAAATGAAATTAGTGTGATTTTGAAATGACGTCACAAAAGACGTAAAAATGACCAGAATAAAAAAATGGAGGTAATTGTAATGAAAAAGTTTTTAAGTTTATTCGGGGTGCTACTGTTGGCGGTTGTTTTTCTAGCTGCCTGTGATGACGACACAGACAACGGTTATGATGATGACAACGGTGAAGTAGCCGATGCATCTGCTGAGGACATTAGACTTGTCGTACCTTATTTAGGTCTTACTGATGAGCAGATTGAAGCGGCGGAATCTTTAGGTGAAATGGATACGCCGTACAACCGATTTATGTATGGGTTGCGCCGTGAAGCAGAATCAGCAATGGCAGACCAAGGTGCTGAGGTAGAATTTGTAGACTGGGGTTGGGCAGAAAGTCTGGATCAACAACAGCGTGCTTTAATTGCTGCTGGTGATGCACCGGACATCGTGGTGGGAGAAATCTTTATGCCAACTTATGCTGCTGAGGACATTTTACTTCCGCTACCACAAGACATTGTGGATGCGGTTAACCCGTCTTTCCTTGTTTTTAACGATAACGATCAAGCAGTAGCCGTAGCAGCAAGAGCGTCTGTTTTCTCGTTGTTCTACAACCGTGATTTATTAGAGGCTGCAGGATTTGATTCGGCACCTACGACGTGGGATGAATTCCAAATGATGTCGGATGCCATTACAGAAGCGGGTAACGGAGAGTTCTTCGGTGGGGGTGTACCATCGTTTCCACATGCTGGTGGTGCTTTAAGAGCGACGCCATTCTTTAGACAAATGGGAACAGACTTTATCGTCGATGGTGAGCTACAATTAGAAAGCCAAGAGTTAATTGAGACGCTTTATTTCATTCGTGCGATGAACCATAACCTGCCGCTAGGCCTTGGTAACAGTGCCTCTGAGGATCCAATGTGGAATGCCTTTGAAGTAGAGCAAAACATTGCTTTTGTTATCAACGGTACGTGGCAAGCAGGTGGGGCTGAGCGTAATGACATGAACTGGGGTGTAGCACCACTACCACTGCCAGCTGGTGGTGTAGAAGGTAACTGTTTAGTAGCTGCGATGTACATGGCAGTTCCAAGAGGTGCGTCACATCCGGAGTTAAGCTTTGACATTATCCGTCTGGCGTTGTCAGAAAATTTATCTGAAATCTGGCTAGATGATTCAGTACCATCGCCACGTCAAGACATTATTGATCATACGGCGCGTTGGTCAGACAATGAAACGTTAGCAGTTGCCATTGAAGCTGTTTCTACAGGCGAGGTATCTGGCCTTGCAACGTTCCCACAAAACGATGCACAAATTTGGGAAATCATTAACACTCAAATCTTAGCACGTACAACGATGACAAACGACCCAATCGCAACCATCGTGGCTGAGGCTAGCGCACAAATCCAGTCTTTATTAGACTAATTAATAACGGCTTTAACAACCAATTATAATCAAGATACAACTGAAGCGATTATGATTTCAAAAAATGAATAAGGTGGTATGAGATATGGCTCTCAAACGATTATCACGAGAGAAGAGGGAAGCTAGAATAGCCTATATGATTATAATTCCGTTTTTCATATACATTGCTTTTTGGAATCTTATTCCTCTTGTGCAAGGTATCTTTTATGGGTTTACGAACTTTAATGCGCTCAGTCCACCAACGTGGGTTGGCTTGAATAATTTTCGCAGATTTTTTGATCCAGTAAATCAATACATCACACTATTATGGCGCCAAATTTGGATGGGGGTGTTGGCCCTTTCTATTAATACAGTGTTATCATTTTTTATCGGTTTAGCATTAAATGCAAAAATGAAAGGTCGCGGTTTTTTCCGAGTGAGTGTCTATATTCCAGCCGTTGCTGCGGTTTCGGTTACCACGGCTGTGTTTGTGTCATTATTGGATCCGATAAACGGTGGCTTGAATCGTTTTTTAATCTCCGTGGGACAAAATCCCATTGCTTGGAGTCATTCGCAATTTTGGATGGTTTTCTGGGTGATTGTTTTCTTTGTTTGGCGCAATGTTGGGATGGCGGCGATTATTTGGCTCGGCGGTTTACAAGGCATCGATCCAGCACTGCATGAAGCGGCTCAAATTGATGGTGCCTCAAAGTTTCAGCGATTACGATACGTCACGCTCCCAGGTTTACGCTTTGTTGCGGGTTACATTATTTTAACTGGTATCATTGCTGTTATGCAGATGTTTGACGTTGTGATGTTCATCAGTGCTGGAAACCCATTTGGACAAACTGACGTGCTCATGTACCGTATTTATCGCTACGGTGCGGTTCATTTTAACCTCGGTATGGCAGGTACTTCTTCAACCATCCTCGGTGCGCTTACGTTAGTCTTTGCCGTTATTTACTTGCGATTCAACTTTAAGAGAGAGGAGAATGAACATGCGTAAAACAGGTAGAATCATTTCGAAAATGGCTTGGTACATCGTGATGCTGTTTGTTGCTTTTATTATGCTATACCCTTTGATTTTCTCGTTGCTCGCTGGTTTAAACACACGACAGGAGTTTGGCCATATGGGGGCGTTATTCCCCGTTCCAAGTGTGCCACAATTCCAAAATTTACTTTTCATGTTCTCTATGAGAGGCTTACGACCACTTTTGAATACATTTTTACGAACCGGTTGGTACACGGTGATTGTTTGTATGATGGCAGTACTGATTGGTTATGTCATGGCACGCTATAAATTCAAAGGAAAAAACTTTTTCTTAATTAGTATTTTAGCCGTTCAAGTTATCCCAGGCGTACTGACTTTAATTCCAGGATTTATCTTCATGTCACAGCTTCCTTTTGTCGGTGGAAATAACTGGCGAGGCTATGGAGGAAGTGGCTTGATTAACAACCCTTTATCCATTTTCTTACCACTCGGCTGGGGATTCTTAATCTGGGTCTTCTTATTTATGCAAACGATGAAGTCAATGCCAAAGGATTTCGAAGAAGCGGCGCAATTAGACGGTTGCGGGTTTTGGCGGATGATCTTCCAAGTCATTATTCCTATGAACAAGCCGATTATTGCGGTTATTGCTGTAAACGTGGCTTTAGGTGTGTGGAACGACTGGCTAATTCCCTTTCTTTACGTGACCGATATGCAACATTCGACGCTACCAGCTTATTTAGGGATGCTTACTTCGCAGTTGCAACAATTTGGTGAGAACGATTATCCCCGCATTTTTGCCATGTCAACGGTGGCGACCATTCCGCCATTAATCATCTTCTTATTTTTGCAACGCCATATCATTGAAGGAATTGCATCTGCTGGGGTGAAGGGTTAGATGAAAGAGAAAAGGAACAAAGCAAGAATTTTCAATATTCAATCTTTCTCTACGACGGATGGACCAGGCGTGCGGACCGTGGTGTTTTTTCAAGGGTGTAATTTGCGCTGCCTTTGGTGTCACAATCCGGAGTCCATTGAGATGGAACCAGAAGTTGGCTTTATTGAAGAAAAGTGTATTCGTTGCGGAAATTGTGCTGAGGTGCGCGATCCGTCGCGTTGTTATACGGGTGCGCTAGTAGAAGTTGCACGTACGTTTACGCCACAGGAATTGTGGGCGTTGCTTAAAGCTGATCAGCCTTACTATCAAAACAGCAAAGGCGGCGTCACATTCTCTGGCGGGGAATGTCTGTTGCACGTTGATTTTTTAGAAGAAATCATTGCGATTTGTCGGGAGAATGGGGTTCACACGGCCGTTGATACAGCCGGACATGTCCCGTATAAATGGTTGAGGCAAGCAAATCCTGATTTATTTTTGTATGACATAAAGGCAATTGATCCCGTGCTTCACAAACGCCTAACGGGTGTAAACGGTGAATTGATCTGGGAAAATTTAGGCCGCTTGCTCCAAGATGGTTGTCAGGTGCAGGTGCGGATTCCGTGTGTGCCGGGTGCGAACTGGGAGGAAATTCCCGAGATGATCACGCGTCTGCGGGCGTTAGGCATTACCAATCCCGATCTGTTAGCGTACCATTCTTTAGGTGCGGATAAGAGTAAATGGTATGGCAAGGAATTTGTTTCGTTTACGCAGCCTACTAAAGAAGAAATGGGTGAACTAAAAAAGCTATTAAGTTAAAGGAGTTATGACGATGGACAGAGTAACGATATCGAATGAGATAGTCTCGCGCATTAAGGCGTTAAGAGAGACTAAGTTTATCGAGAACAAACGAAAATTAGCGCAAAAGGGTGGCAGTTATAACATTGATGACCATGGGTATATTTACTTTGCTGATTTCCATTTTGAACCGGAATTTCCTGAAGGGTCGGATGTCCTTTATGGGGAAAAATGTGTGGGTGAGAACTTAGGTCGCTTCTTTAAAGAGATGCCGGTTTATATTCACCCTCAAAGTGCGTTGGCTGGCGCGTGGGCGGGATTTTTTCAAGAAATGTACCCAACGGGTATTTGTGAAGCCGATCAGCCCGTGCATTTGTTTGACCTGCATAAAAAATACGGTCTTCAGCAAACGGGTATTGGTGGTATGAATCACCTCAGCCCGGATATGGAAATTGGGCTAAGTCTTGGGTTTCAAGGGATGCTGAATAAAATCCGTTATTACAAACATAAGAATCAACCAGCAAGTGCCGATTTTTACGCCGGGCACGAAGCGGTGATGGTGGGGATAATTGATTATACGAAAAATCATTTAGCAGAGGCGCAAAGATGTGCCGATGAGTCAGAAGATGAGTGGGAGAAAGAAAATTACGCTGAGATTGCGTCAGTGTTGGAAAATTTGCTTCAAGGGCCGCCGAGAACGTTTCGTGAAGCTTGTCAGTTTCTTGCGATTTTTCAAAGTGCTGATCGTACTTATTTTGGTGGTGGGGCATTGGGGCAATTGGATGAATTACTTCGCTTGTATTACGAGCAAGACACGGCAACGGGCGTTATTACGGATGAGGATGCTGTGTGGATGTTGGCAAGCTTGTTCTATAATGATACGCACTACTCGCAAATTGGTGGTCAATCTCCTGATGGCACAAGGGAATTAACAAGTCCGTTATCTTACTTGATTTTGGAAGCTAGTCATGTGTTAGCCATTCCATCGAATTTAAACGTCCGTGTCTTTGAGGGCAGTGATAACAAATTATTGCATCGTGCTTTGGAGCACATTATGGCATGCGGGACAGGCGCCGCTTTCTCTTTGTCAAAAGGGATTGAAGAAGGGTTTGTGAAGCAAGGTCACCCGATTGAATTAGCTAGAATGCGGGCTAAGGTGGGTTGTAATTGGGTGGCGCTGCCTGGTATTGAATACCCACTACAAGATGTGACAAGGCTCAACATGGCATGGCCGTTGCACTATGCGTTAGAGGACGTGATGGTAGATGGGAATCCGGATATGACTAAACTATGGGAGCGATTTGCTCATCATTTAGCGATCGCTGTTAAGTGTTTAAAAGACGGCTACGACTGGCATTATGAAGTGGTGTCGCGTAACACGCCTGAATTAGTCTTGAACCTTTTCTGTCACGGTCCGATTGAGCGCGGTTTAAACAGTGCACAAGGTGGTGTGGATATTCTTAACCTTAATATCGACGGCATCGCCCTAGCAACGGTTGCTGATTCATTTGCTGCTATTGAGCAGCGAGTGATGATCGAAGAGAAATTAACTTGGGCTGAGATGCATCATGCAGTTAAAAACAACTATGCGGATGCTGAGGAGATTCGTCTGATGCTAAAAAGTATTCCTCGCTACGGAAACCCAGATTCTTTGGCGTTAGACTGGGCGATTAAAATCAGAGATGAATTCGTTAACCTTTGCATTGCTACCCCAACCCCTAAACATCAACTAAAGGTAATTCCAGGAATGTTCTCGCACGGCGATGTCTACATGTACGGAGAAGTATTGCCAGCTACACCTAATGGTCGTTTTGACGGGGAAGAAATTGCTCATTCCAACGATCCCGATCCTGGCTTTGCTAACGGCATCATGAGCTTTTCGCCAACGCTTAAAGCCAACGCCGTTGCATTAACTCAGCCCGGTTGGGGTAATTCAGCGCCGTTACATTTAGACATTGATACGAATATGGTCGAAGGTGCAGGCGGTATTGAGGCACTCGTGGCATTGATCCAGACGCACAATCAAATGGGCGGGACTTTGATTAACTTGAATTGTGTCACGCCGGATCAGATTTTAAAAGCGCATGAAAATCCAGAGGCATATCCTGATTTAGTAGTACGAGTGACGGGCTACTCGGCATTTTTCCATTCTTTATCAAGGGAATACCGACAGCAACTAGTCGACCGTTATCTGTCTTAACAGAAAAGGAAATGGGAATTTTCGGACTCATTTAACTTGCAAATTGATGCGAAACGAACTTGATGAAAGCGCCCACTCGTGATATGATTAAGGCAAACTTAAAATCTGGGAGGTCATCAATATGTATTACGGTTCAATTGAAGCAGGGGGAACAAAATTTGTCTGTGCGATCGGGGATGCGGATTTCAACGTGGTAGAGCGTGTCAGTTTTCCAACCACAACGCCAGAGGAAACGTTCGCCCACGTCTTTGCCTTTTTTGATCAGTACGCCTTAAAAGCCATCGGAATTGGGTCGTTTGGTCCCATCGACATCAACCCAGCTTCGTCGACTTACGGCTACATTACCACAACCCCAAAACCGCAGTGGGGCAACGTCGACTTTTTAGGGGCTGTTAAGGCGCGTTATGAAGTGCCAATTGGTTTTACAACCGATGTAAACGCCGCTGCGCTTGGTGAGCAAAGGCTCGGAGCCGCGAAGGGACTCAGTAGTTGCTTGTATTTAACGGTGGGAACAGGCATTGGCGGTGGCGCTGTGGTGAATGGCCAGCTATTGTCGGGCTATTCGCACCCAGAAATGGGGCACATCATCATTCATCCGCATCCGGAAGATGGCTTTGCCGGTATTTGTCCTTATCACGGAAATTGCTTTGAGGGGTTAGCCTCAGGTCCTGCGATCGAAGCGCGTTATGGCGTAAAAGCTGATCAGCTTAGCGAGTCTCATACCGCGTGGGATTTTGTAGCACTTTATATCGCGCAAGCGGTGATGAATTACGTGTTAATCTTGAGTCCAGAAAAAGTGATTCTTGGCGGTGGGGTTATGAAGCAAGAACATCTTTTTTACATGATTCAAACCGAACTGGCTGAGTTAATGGCCGACTATGTCGCACTACCGGATTTAGAGACGTACATCGTACCGCCAAAGCTAGGCGATGATGCGGCAACGATCGGTTGTTTTATGCTCGCGGAATCGATGATCTAATACAAAAATAAAACTGCGTAACTTCTCAACTTCTGAGAATGACGCAGTTTTTAAATTAACCCATTTCTAATAATACCGCTAGTGAAGCACGCGCAGCCTCAACGGTTGCCGCATCGCCTAAGTTGATGGTCATCATCCAGACCGCATCAGATAAAACGATGAAGGCTAGTTCGAGGTCTTCCTCTAGGGCGGTTAGCTTTTTTGCCTCTAACCGATCAGCTATCACGCGGTGTACGTTATCTAACAAAGCATCTAGTTGTTCGGCCGCAGCTTCTGCTTCAAGGTCGCCTGTTAAAAACCGATCAGCTATGCCTAAACCTTGAATTCCCATTTCATGTACTTCCGCTGTCATTCCTTTAGGAATGCGAACGCTACTAGTAGCCAGAGCAACTAAAGCTAGTAGCGCGAGCACGAGGACAACTAATAACGTTTTCATCTGCTTCACCTCATAATTTTTTCTACTTTTTTTAGTATACAACATAATCAGTGAATGCGCAAGATATAAATTTTATTAAAATAGTCCAACGTAATCGCCATCGCTTGTGAGGTCCATGTTAAGGGCACCTGGCTTTTTCGGTAAGCCTGGCATGGTAAGGACGCCGCCTGCTAAACAAATAATAAACCCAGCCCCTGCTGAAATACGCACCTCATTAATCGTGATCGCAAAGTCTTTCGGCCGTCCGACCACACTTGGATTGTCCGTTAACGAAGCCGGTGTTTTTGCCATACAGATCAAGAAATCGCCATACCCAAGCGTTCTAAACTTCTCAAGCGTCGCCTTTGCCTCATCGGAATACACCACATCACGCGCACCGTACATGTTTTGCGCAATCGTTAAAATCTTCTCCTCAAAAGACGCTTCTTTTGGATACAACACGTGAAAGTCAGCCTTAGTGGTTTCAGTAATCTCAACCACCTTTTTCGCAAGTGCAGCCGTCCCCGCACCGCCGTCGGCCCAGCCGTGTGAAATCTCAACCGGGTGTTCGTTTTGACCACACCAGTTCATTAGAAATGCGACTTCATCCTCCGTGTCATGAGCAAAATGGTTAATCGCCACGACATAAGGTACGCCGTATTTTGTTACAGAATCGATGTGTTTCGCCAAGTTTTCCACACCTGCTGCGAGGGCCTCCACGTTTTCTTCTTTAAGATTCGCAGCATCCACACCACCGTGCATTTTTAGCGCTCTGATCGTTGCTACAATGACCACGCAGTCAGGCGTTAGCCCCGCTTCGCGGCATTTAATATTAAAGAACTTTTCTGCACCCAAATCAGCACCGAATCCGGCTTCCGTCACGGCATAATCACCCAGTTTTAAAGCGGTCTTCGTGGCGATGACCGAGTTGCAACCGTGAGCGATGTTTGCAAACGGGCCACCGTGCACAATGGCCGCGGTTTTCTCGATCGTCTGCACCAGGTTTGGTTTTAATGCATCGCGCAGTAACATCGTGATCGCGCCTTCGATTTCCAAGTCTTTGACGTGGACAGGTTGGCCGTCTGTCGTATAAGCGACGATGATTTTTCCGATGCGTGCCTTGAGATCGTCGTAGCTCGTTGCTAAGCAAAGGATGGCCATGATTTCTGAAGCGACCGTAATATTGAAGCCGTCGTTTCTTTCCACCCCATTAGCCGCTGAGCCTTTCCCAATCGTCACCTGGCGCAAATTACGATCGTTCATATCTAGACAGCGCTTAAACACCACGTTTTCGATGTCGATGTCACATTCATTGCCTTGGTGAATGTGATTATCTACGAGTGCGCAAATCGCATTATTTGCAGTGGTAATGGCGTGAATGTCCCCGGTAAAATGAAGGTTTAAATCTTCCATCGGGAGGACTTGTGAGTAACCGCCCCCAGCGGCACCGCCTTTAATGCCCATCACAGGTCCTAGCGATGGTTCACGCAGGGCGATGACCGACTTTTTTCCAATATGAGCCAGTCCTTGCCCGAGGCCCACCGTCACGGTTGTTTTACCTTCACCGGCTCTTGTCGGGCTGATGGCAGTCACTAAAATCAATTTACCGTCGGGTTGTTCCACATCCATCACATCTAATCCGATCTTCGCTTTGTAATGCCCGTACTGCTCAATGCGGTCTTCAATCCCTAAGTCCCGTGCAATTTCTGTGATTGGTGCTAGTTTCGCTGCTTGTGCAATTTCTAAATCACTTTTAAACATGTCTTACGCCTCCACGTTAACTTTGACTAATAATAAAGTATCATTATACACCGCTCACCTAATATTTTCCACTATTTTTTCATGAAAAAACTGTGCAAGCCTTAGCCGCACAGTTTTTAAATGCTTAGTGACGTTATCGTGGCAGTCCTGGAATTGGTGGGATTCCTGGAATCACGAGGTCTGCTTGGTTAATCACAATCGTGTAAACTTCTGTGTTACCAAATTCTGATTCAACCGTCACCGTAATTTCATTGTCACCCACTGCAAGTAGGGCAAGGTGGAATTCGTTAGTATTGGCGATACGTGTCACCATCACACCTCTAGGTGCCGTTACGTCAACGATTCTTGCTGCAGCGTGATTCGGTGTTGCTACAAGTGAAACAAACGAATTAGCAAAGCCAAGTTCAACGCGATAGTCTAGTACGTCTGGGCTAAACGCAGGGCTTAATGCACCTGGTGTCACCGTCAGTCCACTAAGCGTTGCATCGTTGCTGTAAGGGCTAAGCGCGATGGTGAACGCATGCTCTGCTAGGTTCAGTCCACCCCAAACGTGTTGTTGGAATAATGGCACGTTGCTTGCACCTTGAAGGTCTGGAACAGGGAAGAATCCGAAGCTCAAGAATTGCGTCAACGCTGGGTAGATGGCGGTGACAAACGTTCCGTTGAAGAACGAATCTCCCGGGAATGGGTTAATGAGTGACCACCAACCAGTTGTTTCACCGAGCGTGATGTTCCAGTTAGGCACGGCTGTGTAGTTATCCACAGCCCAGATTGTGACGGCTTGTTCGGTTGTGAGATCAACGTTTTCGAGTAAGGCTTCGAAATGACCCTCTGCATCAACCGTTGCACGCACTGGTTGGTTATCTGCAGTAGCTTCACCTGCAACAACATAAACCGCTAAGTTGTGCGCTAAGCTAACTTCAGGACCATATGGCGCATCGTCTAACCAAATATCAAACGTGACACCATCGGCAATCGCAGTCGCCATCCACTCGTCAAAGACGTTTCCACTAATGACAAGCGCATCCGCATCAGGAGGTAAAACAACGTGCTCATCGTTTGCAGCTGGCAGGCCATTGACAGCAACGTCATTGATTTCAGGCGCATCGTTATCCACAGCAAACGGGAAGAACAACGTGTCATAAGGCGTCAAGATATTAGGAACAAAAGGATCTTGGCGAAGCACTCTTAATACGAGTAAATAGTCGCCTTCACTAACTAAGTCTGCGTGTGATTCATCAAGCACAACGGCACGGCTAGCATTACCCGTTCCTTGAAGCAGCCTTGTTCCAACATAACCGATCTCAATATCTGTCGCTTCTCCAGCTGCTGCAGCAATCAACATCGCATCCGTTAAATCAGCCACATCTAAATCTTCGCTATTAACAACAAACGTCTGGAACGCTAACGGCGCGTAAGGCGTGAAGTATAAATTCAATTCTGCACCCGTTGGGTCATAAGCGTTTGTTGAAATGACCGAACGACCTAGGAAGACATCACGCACAACCTGATTATTTTGTGCCACTGCTGCAAACGGCAACACTGCCACTTCTTCACCATCTTGTGTAATGACAACAAACCCTTCATAATGACCAAGTGGTGCATCATCGGTTAACGTCATTGTGGCTTCAAAGTCAATAGCACCACCAGCTGGCACCGTTACCGTCGTTTGATCAAACGTTAAGGTTGCAGTGTTTGCTGGGTCTTGCGATAAGCGTCCTGTTTGAATAAAGCGGTGTGAAATCTCATAAGTTTGTGCAGTATCTGCTTGGTTTTCAATCGTTCCGATTAAGGTACGCGTGCGATAACCATTTGGTGTCGCTTCAAATGAATTGAGTGAACCACCAAAGCTAAACGATCCAGTACGCGTTGAATGGAACCCTTCATCGCCAAGTTGCGCTTGTGGCACATTGACAACTTTAGGGAACGTGGCGTAAACAACCGTATCGTTTTGCGTTGCGGCATAAACGTCAACTTGTCCAGCTCCCATATCAAAGATGCCTAAACCAAGATACTCATAGTCAAGAATGATGGCGTTGTTCATCATACGCGTTCTGATTTCTTCCGCGCTCCATGCTTCTCCGTAATTTTCACGGCTATATTGAACCATTAAAGCCGCAGCGCCTGCAAGGGCAGGTGCCGACATTGACGTTCCCGAAGATGGCTGGTAGGCATGAACGTAATACGCTTCATTACCTGCACCTTGCCACGGGAAGTCACCGTCCATTTCCCATTCTTGATTCACGGTCCAACGAGGAACAGCGGACCAAACCCCTTGACCTTGCGCCCCGATGTCAGGCTTAATTTCAAACGTTTGCAGAACAGGACCACGTGATGAGAACCCACTTACATGTAAAGGCATATTCTCACGATAGAAATCAGTAAACTGGAACGTCATCGTTTCTCTTGGGCTATTTGCTGGATCTGCCCCTTCTACAAGCGTTGGCATCTCATCTAATAACTGTAGGGCTAATAGGTGGTCGACCATTAAGAACAAACCGTACCCTGGCCAATTTCCAGCGTTACCAAAGTGAACTTGTTGGCTACCACCGGTACCGAGTGTACCTTGACCAGTAACACTAATGGCACCGCCTAAACCGAAGTTGTAGATTTGTGCACCAACGTCTGCGATGGTGTGTCCACGGCTAAGTAGCACCCATGCCCCTTCTAATTCTTCTTCACTATAAATGTCAAAGAGGAGTTCGAAATCGGCTGCTGTTCCTGTTCCAATCACGGCTGTTTGGCCACCCGTGGCAGCACTGTTAGAACCACCAACGGTTCTTGGATCTGCAGTAGGAAGAACAAATAAGCGAATATCACCGTCATCACCGGCAGAAAAAGCAGGTAATGCACTGACAACGTGGCTATTCGGACCATCCGCCCACGTCCACTCAGCATCGGCGTTGCCATGCACGTGCGTTAAAATGGTGGAAGCACTAACATTGTGAGTGGTGCCTCCGAGTTCGCGAGAAAAATCATCAATTGGGAAATCTGCATAAAGACCGACTGAACCTGGCACCGTTAACGACGAAACACCGATCGCTAAACTTGCAGAAGACGGTGCAGACATCGTTGAAAATCCTGGACCAGCATTTCCTTGCGAGTTCGTAAAGACGATGTGCGGGCGAGCAAGGACAATGTTATTAACCGCAAGGCTCGTAGCAACAAACGGTGAGGCACCGCCACCACCTAATGACATGTTAACCACGTCAGGATTGTCGTAATAAGTCATGTTAACACCAGCAATGACAGCACCTAATTGACCTGATCCACCTGGACCGAGGACGCGGTAAGCAATCATGCTCGCTTCAGGTGCAATCCCTAAAATTGAATTTTCACCGCCTGAATCACGTCCTAATGTTGTTCCTGCAACGTGCGTACCATGCGAAGTGGTTTGTGCAGGGTTGACATAATTGTCATGTGCAGGTGTTCCAGGAGCCCCAGCTGGGTGTCCCGGAGAAGTTTCCATTGGATCGTTCCAGTCCGCCCACCCGTTACCACGGATAAAGTTACGACCGAAGAAATAATCGTAACCAGGCATCACTGCTGGCACTGGGAACTCACCGTTTGTTGGTCCCAAATTCACATCTGGCATACCAGACCAAACACCTAAAAACGGGTTGTCAGGATTTCTTTCATGCATGTCTTCAAGCGTTGGAAATGAGCCAGCAAAGGCTGGGTGATAGTAATCAATACCAGTATCTAAAACGGCAACTAAAACGCCTTCTCCACGATAGCCTTGATCATGAAGTAAATGAGCGTTCATCGTTTGTCTCGCATCGCGCATACCAACTGGGTCTCTTTCATGATCGCCTTCAAAAGCAATTGGCTCAGGAATTGAGACGGTTTCGTTTGGCATCACGAGTGCCACACTTTCGAATTCAGCGATCTCTTCAACCGCATTAGCTGGCACAGTGACAACGACCCCGTTAAACGCACGACGATATTGCCACTCGATCTCATACGACGGGGTGAAGAAACGACTTAGCGGTTGCACATCTAGCAACTCATCTAATTCGTCTTGGAAGAGCTCTTGATCAGCTTCAACGTTCGCTTCGGCTTCTTCAATGGTTGTCGCACCATATCCGTCACCAAACACTTGTGCTTCAATTAGTTGCACATCAGCTGGGCTTGAATTGAACACAACAATGACACTAATTGGCGTATCATCGTCCGTTAATTCGTACTCCCCTTCAAACCCGACTAGGCCTGAAAAGTTCTCTCTAATATCTGCCAAGGCGCCAAGGGCAACGACTTGCTCGTCTGTTAACTCTAATTCTTGATGTTCAGCGTGTAACTCGGGTGCCGTAACAGCATTGGCTGTCGCACCTAACAATTGAAACGGGCTGAGCAACAAGGCTAGAGCAAGCATTGACGAGATTGCCGTTTTGGACCATCCGTTTTCAGTAAACAATTTTTTAAGCATGCATAATCTCTCCTTTTGTTTAGTTTGTTCCTATGCCGCAAGCCTCCTTATTATTATGCCGTATTGAAACTGGAAAGTTAGAAGTCATAATCACTCCGCTGGTGAGTGGACTATGGGTGTAAATTGTACAGCATCATACAACGTTTCAGTTTTGCTGTCAATCTTTTTCTTGAAATTTTTTCAAAAAAAAGCCTTTTCAGCTCTGTACTATCAGAGGAGAATGCCGGTTTTTTACTAATTCAGATGATTTTTCCAAAAGGAAAGCTCGCGGGCATTTATCTGCCTGCGAGCTTATCAAAATCATCAATTTTCTACATTAGGGTAGTGCGCTATTCAAGAGCAAATTCTGCAGCTGCAACACCAGCCAATCTTGCCATGTTACTATACAAAGCAAGGGCGGTTCCACTGCCACCATATTCCACCGGTAAGAATTGCGCATTTGCTACTTCGCCTGCTGCGAATAGTCCTGGAATAATATTACCATCGGTATCAATAACATGCCCGTGTAAATCAATTCTGAGACCGCCTTGTGTGCCGAAAATGGTATGACGATCAAAAATGCGAGCAAAGAATGGCCCTTCTTCAATTGGTGCTAAATGATCAGCAGGTTTATCGAAGTCGGTATCAACGCCAGCTGCGACCATCTCATTATAACGCGCCACAGTAGCCGCTAGGACAGCCGGATCCATGTCGATTAATTCAGCCAGCTCTTCGATCGTATCCGCTGTAAACACGCGTCCCTCGGCGATGAGATCGGCTAAGTCTTCACTGTAATCTGCTTGATCAAAAACAGAATAGAAGTGATCGTACCCATGACCGAAAGCCACAACCATACGGGTTAACGCATACCCAGACTCATCGAAGAAACGGAGCCCGCTTGGCCCAACAATGACGCCATGAAGCGGCTGTGCCATCGTTGGCAATCCAATCGTATAAGGCACCATGATCGAATCCGCACCGACTTCGCGTCCCATTAAAAGCCCGTCTCCGGTCACACCCACAATCCCGAGAGAAACCGGATTAATCGCCAGTGGCTGATACTGCGCCATCAATTCTGGGTTACGGTCAAAGCCACCGGTTGCTAAAATAACAGCATCCGCCATGATCGTGACTTCGCCGCCCGTTCTGTCCGTGGCATTCACCCCAACGACCACGCCGTCTTCGACAATCAAAGAAACAGCTGTCGTCTCTGCCATAAACTCAGCGCCTAAACTTTCTGCGTGTGCGATCATCGGAATCGTTAACCCATACCCCATGTTCTCAATGGTCACATGTCCGCGTAACGTTGGTTGTCGGTAATGATAAACGTTTAGCGCATCTTGGAACACAACGCCCATCCCCTCTAGCCACGCAATCGTATCTGCTGACGTGTGCGCAATGTGATGAATCATATCCGGATCCGCTTCGCCACGCGCCAACTCTAATAAGAAGGCCTCGTAAAGCTCTGCACTATCCTCCACGCCTTGTTCCGCTTGAAGCGGGGTACCTGCCGCCTGAATGATCGACGCACTCACCGCCGTGTTTCCACCGAAGAACGCTAACTTCTCAATGACCAACACATCCGCCCCCGCATCGGCTGCCTCAATCGCAGATGCCAGGCCGGCAATCCCAGATCCGACAACCAAGACTTCCGTTTCAATCGTAACAGGAGCATTTGGAACAACCTCTGGTAGTGGTGTCAATAACGCATCAACGTCGCCACCCGCCTGCTCCACTGCATCACGAACCGCCGCGATCAGTGCAAAGCTCGACGCCGTAGCCCCAGTGACGCCATCCACAGCGAGCGACTGATAGTCAACAATCTCTGCTGGGATTCTCTCGATGACCGGGATCGCAATGTTTCGTGTTTCATTGTGTTCGGTTACCGTGACAGCGTCAATGCGATCTTCTGTAAAAACAACTTCTACGGTGATTTCACCGCCCCAACCATACGCGGTCCCAGTGAATGTTCCTGGGGTGAAGCCTGTCCCGTTATCATCTTCTTCGTTACCAGTGGCTTCTTCCGTATCTGGCTCATCGACGTCTTCACCGTTATCGTCGTTGTTACACGCTGCTAAGCCCACGGCTAAGAACAAGACGAGCGCGAATAAAAATAGTTTTTTCTTCATTTGTTTTCTCTCCTTTTTATTTGTGGATGGATGTGTTTCTGTCTTCATGAAAAAAGCCAATGAAACGTTGATTTATACGCAATTCATTGGCTTTTCTTTGATGCAAGGGTAAAATGACTAAGAATAGCTACTAGTTACCAGCATTCTCAGCTGCCATTTCACCAGCGATTCTACCGAATACGAATGCTTCAGCAACTGCATTTCCACCTAAACGGTTTCCGCCGTGTACCCCACTCATGATCTCACCAGCAGCGAATAAGTTAGGGATAGCTTCACCATCCGTGTTAATAACTCTTGTGTAAGTATCTACTAATAACCCACCATTCGTGTAGTGTGTAGATGGACGAAGCACGCGGATGTGCCATGGTCCAGTTGCGATTGGTAACTCGTCGTCTCTTCTAAAGAACGTTGTTCTTCCGAATTCCTCATCGTATCCAGCTTCTGCGAACGCAACGAATTCCTCGAACGTCGCTTCTAGTACATCTGGATCAATGCCTACCATCTCAGCTAATTCCGCAATGGTATCTGCTGTGTAAATTCTGCTAGTGCCATCATCCGCTAAATATAGTTGATTCCATACTTCGTTGATGTTACTACGAACTTCAAAGAACGTTCCGCCTTGCGCAAATGCTGCTGCTGCTACTGTGTCACGTGGTGCTGTTTCATTGATGAATCTGACACCCTCTTGGTTAACGTAGAACGAGTAGTTCGCATGGCCTGTTGCAAGGACACCGTTATGCGCGAATCCTAGTTGCATTAACTGAGTGATTCCCATCTGGTAAACGTCTGCACCAACTTCTTGTGCCATGATAATACCATCACCACGAGCAGCTGAAACGTTTGTCGTTCCAGTTACTAAATCAATGTCATCTCCCCAGAAGTTGTCGTAGTAACTTACCATATCTAAGTTTGCAGCAAAGCCACCTGTTGCTAAAACAACCGAATCAGCATAGATC
This sequence comes from Turicibacter sp., assembly GCA_009780245.1. Taxonomy (GTDB): domain Bacteria; phylum Bacillota_I; class Bacilli_A; order MOL361; family Turicibacteraceae; genus WRKJ01. The sequence goes on along the minus strand of WRAJ01000006.1, from coordinate 59,620 downwards.
GTTACTTCCGTTCCATCCGTCATTGTTCCTACAACACCTGTTACTTCACCGTCTTCGAAGATTAAATTTTCAATTCTAGTGTTGAACATGATGTCGCCACCGAGGCGGTCTAGCTCATCAAGCATTGGCTGGAATAAATCAGCGTGGTTGCCGTTTGCTGGTCTAGCACCACGACGCCACATCGCACCTACTGGTTCACCGATAGCATGTTCAAACTCGCCACCTAGTGATTCAATCCATTGTAGGGCTGGGTAGCTGCCTTCAACCATGAGACGTACAAAGTCGTAGCTAGCTGAAACAACCGTGCCATCAAGCTCTTCACGACGACTGTGCAAGTAAGTTTGGACCATGAAGAAATCTAAACTATCGAATTGCGCTGTGTCGTCGTCATCTAAGAATGCTTCGATTTCTGCTTGTACGTTGATTAAGCGCTGATCAAAACCTTCGCTGAACGTATCTGGATCTAACCCTAGGTACATATTGAGTCTGTTTCTCTGACCTTCAGGGCCACCCATTGCTTCCATGTCCTCTAATCGGTCAGGCATAATCGCATTCCATGCTAGGAATCCGTTACCTGCAGCAAGCGTGTTCCCACCAACTTGAGCCGTCATCTCAACTAATAAGACATCATCGCTTCCAGCTTCAATAGCAGCGATAGCAGCCGTCATTCCAGCGCCACCACCACCAACGACAACAATGTCGACTTCTCTAGTGATTGGGTCGCCAGCAACAGGTGCAGGCAATGAATCATTGAAGTCCGCGACATTACCACCGGCTTGCTCAATAGCGTCTCTAGTAGCCATGATAATACCCATTCTGGTTAACGTTGCACCAGCTACCGCATCAACGTTTAACAACTGATGCTCAATAATTTGAGCTGGTACTTGATCAAATGCGATATCAGATAGTCCTGGTGTTTCATCGTGAGAAATAATCTCGATATCCGTGATCGCATCCTCGCTAAAGGTGACATCAATAACGATTGGTCTGATCCCCCAACCAGAAGCTTGTGCAGTGAACGTTCCTGGTGTAAATGCACCATCGCCATTCTCATCCTCTACCTCATCAGCAGTGTCTGGCTCATCGTAGTCATCGCCGTTATCATCGTCATTACATGCAACAAGACCGATACCTAAGAACAGCACGAGTGCAAATAAAAATAGTTTTTTCTTCATGAATCTCTCTCCTTTATAAATAAAATCTTGTTCAGTTAAAACCGAGAAACTGTGAAACCGATCACAAAAATTGTGCCCTCACAATTATAACATCAAAGCGCCACAAATGCAACCGTTTTTTTCGTATATACGTACGACAAGTGAACGCTAAGATGAAAAATGGAAAAACAATCTCAAAACGAGCAAGACAAAAAATTGCGAAATGATCAGCAACTGTAAATCTTATGCAAGGGTATCCTTATTTATTACAAAAAAATACATCACCACACACTGCCAGTGATGTATTTTTAAGCTTAGTTGATGATTGATCAAAACTAATTACTCAGCTGTTCTAGGGTTGTAGTCTCGGCCCGCAGCAGCAGCATTAAACCATTCAATCATAGAACCTAACCATGGCTCTTGTGTGCTGTAAACGCTACAGGTTCCATAAGAGTAAATGTTAGCATCTTGCGGTGTTGGTGCCGTTGACATCGACGGTGGATGTGGTACCCAATCCGCCGGACGCTCACCAAAGATTTGTGACATGTAACGAAGCTGAATGCCGTCTCTCACAACATCATCGTTAAATCGGTTATTATCTGCCAATTGATTACCAGAGTGCCCCATTACAATGTTACCAGCTGCATTACGTTGACGGTTATTAACGTCTACACGCGTTAAGCTGTTTCCATTTGGACTCTCTCTAAAGGCATTGATCAAAGCATTGATGGCATACTGCCCGTAGATAGCCGTTGGGAACTCTGCTTGCGTGGTGTAATAGAACGGTGTGATCGGATCGTTTGGATGACTGGTCCACCACATTGGGATGTGCATAACAGCCATGAAACGTTCTGCAAAATCGCTACCTTCAAAGAACATCGACGCATCCATGTATGGTCGAGCATCGTCATGCGGGAAGAAGGCAGGGACAACAAACATCCCACCAGCGAATAAGTCAGGTGCTTCTAACAGCGTAAAGAAAGCCATGTAGGCACCAGCTGAAATACCTGTTAAGTAAATTCTGTTTGGATCAATGTTTGGATTGTCAGCAATCAATCGCTGAACATTTGCCACAATGGCTGCGACATTAGTTGGTCTAGCTCGATAAGCTTCGTACCCAGCAGCCCACATCGGATTCGTGTAACTTCTATTGCCATGCATCCAATCTTGACCGAGTGACGAAGAAGCGAATTGGTTTCCGCGCATGTTCATAATAAAGGCACCTGATAATGCAGGGTTTTCATTCTCAAATTCACGTTGACGACCTTCGAAAGTGAAAGGAATACCAAAATTAGAGAACGTATTCATATTCGCACCACCACCGAGCCCGTGGAAGTAAATGAACAGTGGGTAACGTCCATCTGGATCAGTTGCACCCGTCTCTTCAGGGAATCTGGTTGGGTCAAACAAAGAGTAGCTAATAGGGTGCGGGTTTTCTCTTTCATTAAATCCGAACCTTGCATCGTGAGGCACAACACCTAAATGGTAAGTGAATCGACGAACCCCGTCAATGTTTGCTGGTAATGCCGCGCGCGTTCCGGCACTGATGTAAACTTCGATAATGGTTTCGAAATTCTCACAGAACACGACGCGAATGTGCTGAGAAATACTTGGCTCTAACTCTGCCCAATCCATTTGCCTGATATCTTGCACAGCCGTTGCGCCAGTTGACACCCAATAGAATTTTGCATCAGGTGCAACCGGGAAGTAGGTGTTTAAGTAATCACCAATTCTGATGTGACGAACGCCGTCAATGTAAGTCGGCACAAAATGTTGTGGGTTATCGGTTCTAATTGATCTAAACCCAACCACAACGCCTTGATAATTGAAATCGAAGTCAAACACTTGCGCTCTAATGCCATCCCAAGGTGCCAATATTGGTTGACCAGGACCTCCTGATGGTCCAGCATCCGGTAAGATGTTGGCGATTCTCAATTCATTCAGTGGCCCTTCACCCACTTCAATAGCAGCTAAGAACACGCGGTAATCTAATGTGCTATCAAAAGACGGATCAGGATCGTTTTCTTGCGTTCTTTGCGTATCCGCGTGAACACTCACAATATTAACTAAGTTCGTATAGACTGGTGTGCCGGCTCTTGCCATTGGCGCGTGCAGAAGCGCAAATGCTGCGAAATTAGCGAGACTCGGATCGTCATCTGTTTCGAGCGTCCAATCGCGTCCCTCAGCTTCTGCAAGTGCAATCAGCTGATCTACTAGCGCATAAATACCAGTCGCATCGCGAGATCCCCACTCACTTGCAATCGCTGGAATCCCTAACGTGTCCCAATAGGTAAAAGGAATCATATAAGGGTCATAAATCGCACTTAAGTTTGGCGCAGCAGCATCAGGATTTGAAGATAGTCGCACACGCTCAATGATCTCCATCCCTGGCACGACGACGCTATAGCCGTCTGTGAGGAAGGCTTCGACGTTTGGTAAACCAACGTCATCAATTGCGGTGATGACTTCATCTCTTAAAACGTCAAACGCTGACGCCGCTTCTGGACAAATATACATTGGTGCGCGTCGCACAAGTGGGAAATCAGGATTAGGTATAAAGTCTGGACAGCGCAATTGATTTCCTCTGCGATCCAAGATGATCATACCTGGCGTTCTACCACACAATACGAGGTAACGATCCTCACACGGTGCGTAGGGGATGTCGTCGCGCTGTGCATAAGTAGCTGGTAGTACGTTTATTGCAATACCAACCGCTACGGCTAATACAGCTATTTTGGCAAATAGTTTAATTCTTTTTTGCTTGGTAAACTTCTTCATGCCTTTCTCTCCTTTGTTTGGGCTTCAACCCTTTTATATTTGCTTAATCGTATCAGTTATGATGACACACACAAAATGCAACACTCTTCCCCTCTTCGTGCAATCGCTTTTTATAATATGCGGACGACAATCGTTTAAAAAATGACAACCTCCGGAGATCCCTGAAAAATTCACGATTTACCGAAGGTTGTTTGTTTAATACGAAATTCAAATGTTAATACATTTGGAATTATTGTGCGTTAATCGCTGCCATTTCACCAGCGATTCTACCGAATACAAAGGCTTCAGCAACGGCATTTCCACCCAGACGGTTTCCGCCATGGATGCCGCCCATTACTTCTCCAGCGGCAAACAAGTTTGGAATCACTTCCCCGTCTACGCCGAGTACTCTTGCGTCAGTGGTTGTTATTAAACCACCATTTGTGTAGTGGGTAGACGGTGATAGGACTCTGATAATGAAAGGCCCGTCAGCCAAATCGTTGTCAAACACAACGCGCCCAAAGTCCTCATCGTAACCAGCTGCCGCGAATTCATTGAATCTTTCAACCTCTGCAACGACCACATCTGGATCTAAACCAGCAAGTTCAGCCACTTCTGCGACTGTGTCAGCAAGGAATACGCGTCCCGTGTCATCGCCAGCCATGTCGACGTGTGAAGGAATCGCGTCTTCAACTCTTCTAAGTTCGAATACCGTTCCACCTTGTGCAAACATTGCCGCACCAATGGTGTCACGCTCGTTTACTTCGTTCATGAAACGCTCACCATCTTCGTTTAGGTAGACGATGCCTCTTTGGTGACCACCAGCAAGTTGACCCGTTGCTTCAAACGCCATTGGCATTAACTGCGTGATCCCCATTTGCGTCACATCAGCACCAGCTGCTTGCGCCATGATGATGCCTTCACCTTGTGCTGATGATACGTTTGTTGTTAAGATATCAGCCGTGAAGTTCTCCCAGAAGTTGTTGTAGTAAGCAACCATTTCTGTGTTAGCAGCAAAGCCACCAGTTGCAATGATCACTGAACCAGCATTAACCGTCACTGGCGTTCCATCGGCTTGTGTACCAGTTACACCAACAACTGCGCCATCTTCTACGATGAGCTCTTCAGCTGTTGTGTTTAGCATGATGTCGCCACCAAGCTCGTCAATTCTAGCTACCATTGGATCAAAGATATCCACTTGGTTGTTCGTGTAAGGCGCTGCACCACGTGTCCACATGGCACCACCTGGCTCGATTAAGCCATCACGGAACTCGCCACCTAATTCTTCGATCCACTGCAGAGCTTCGTAACTATAGTAAACCATGATACGAGCAAGATCGTAATCGCTATAAACTCTTGTGTCGTCTAATTCGTAACGAATACTACCTGTATACGTTTGAACTAAGTGGAATTCTAGCGTATCGAAGTGAGCCGACGCGTCACCTTCAGCTAAGAACTCAGTGATTTGCTCTTGTAGGATAACTAATGCCTCATCGAAGCCAGGAGCAAAATCAGCTGGGTCATAGTCTAAGAACCCTTCTAAAAAGGCTGTTTGACCAGGAATCGCTTCTCTCATCGCAATACGATCCGGCTGAACCGCGTTCCATGCTAACGTCCCTGCACCAGCTGCTAGCGTGTTTCCACCAGGAGCAGAAGTCTTCTCTAATACTAGCACATCTGCGCCTTCTTCTAAGGCGATGATCGCAGAAGATAACCCAGCACCACCAGCACCGATGACAACCACATCTACATCCACATAGATTGGATCACCAGCTACACGCGTAATGACATCAAGCATTAACGCATCAACGTCACCACTTGCTTGCTCAACGGCATCTATCACGGCATCCACAATAGCTTCAACCGTAATCGTAGCACCAGATACGGCATCAACCATTAACGTCTGATAGGCCACGATTTGGCTAGGCACTTGCTCTAGCGCACCGTCCGAAAGACCAGGCGTTTCCGTGTGAGAAACAACCGTAACGCTTAAAATTTCTGTCTCAGAAAATTCAACTTCTACCACGATTGGCCCAGAACCCCAACCTTCCATTGACTCACCAGTAAACGTACCAGCAGTAAATAAAGCCTCGCCGTCACCTACTTCACCAGTATCTGGCTCATCGTAGTCATCCCCGTCGTCGTTACATGCCACTAGTCCAACTGCTAAAAACAGCATGAGGGCAAATAAAAATAATTTTTTCTTCATTAAATTTCTCTCCTTTATTGAAGTTTAGGTGTGGCTTTTAAGCGTACCACGAACTTGTGAATTGTGTCACACTTTTGTATTATATATTTTCTTGGGGGATTGTCTATAGGAGAGCTGTTTTTAATTTGAGAACCTGTTTTTTTTTAACGAGAAGCAACAAAAAAACTCCCGTTTGGGAGTTGTGCTCATTCATAATTATTCAGGGTTAGCAGAAAAAGTCAGTTTAACTTTAAAGCCCTCTTTAATTGCGGCTGCATAAGCGATGGTACGCAATGCGTTTGCAACGCGACCATCACGACCGATGACGCGCCCTAAATCTTCTTGAGAAACTAAAATTTCAAACACTAGCGATCCCGCCTCGTTACTTTCGATCTCTCGAACTGAAACAGCCATTTGATCACGTGCTAAGGGTGTAACAAAACCTTTAATCATTTCAATAAAATCCATTAAAGCTTAACCTCCTTCAATTATTTACTTTTTAGCTGCTAATTTTGCTTCATGAAACTTTGTCATGATCCCTTCTTTTGACAACAAAGAACGAACCGTGTCAGTTGGTTGCGCACCATCGCTTAACCACTTCATTACTTTTTCTTCGTCAATATCAACGACAGCTGGCTCTGCAACTGGGTTGTAAGTACCGACGATTTCTAAGAAACGTCCATCACGCGGAGCAGTCGAAGTTGCTGCTACAATTCTATAAAAAGGTCTCTTGTGAGAACCCATACGAGTCAATCTTAATTTAACCATTATAAAAATACCTCCAAAAATTAGTTACTCATTTTCAACTTGGCTAGTATAGCACATCGCATAATGGGTGTCAAGCTTTTTTGCTTGACAGGCGATCAAAGCAGAAAAATAGCGTTTACATCTCGAATTACGAATTTTCACAGGAAATTATGCTTAAAAAATAGGTGGCAAATGGTGTCGAGTACTTTACTAAATAGTCGAATTGGTGTATGATATGGACACAACCCTTTAGGAGCGAAGATCTTATGACTTATGAAAAATTTGAACACAAAATAATGGGGATGTTACTTACTAGCGATGACCCACGATTAGAAACATTATTCGACCAGTATTTAGACGCAGAAGTAACTTCTAGGGAAGAATCTGAAATGGGCTTTACCGTGAATTTTTTCGCCCCTCGACTGCTAGCGATAAAAGAATCAGAAGGTCGTGTTTTTGGTGTTGAAGTCATCACGCGCCAAAACGAAACGATCAATTTGGAGCTAGTGATCAAAGACGGTTTGATCGAACGTCTAAAAGGAACTTGTACAACGGAAATAAGCTACGCAAGCCTGATTCAAAAATTCCAAGATTTAGCGTTCAATTATAAAAACGGCGAGGAGAGCGAATTCAATTTCGATTCGGAAAACTACCCACCTGACGAAGGAACGCTTGTAAAGAACATCTCAGCAAGTACGAAAGATGCTTCTTTGCAACCAGCGAAAGGCATCATTCAGCCAATCATCGAAGCCGTTAAAACCAAAAAGCCAGTAATAACAGAAGACATCAGCACATCACAAACGTTCCACCCAGTCACCGAACAAGACGTGCCAGTGCCACCAAGCCTGAGCGTTAAATTTGAAGATGAAGCGCCAGAGCCTGCTACGATGCCAGAAGTATCACAACCTGAAATGGCTGAGCCGATCTGGATGCCAGGGATGGACCTGCAACCAATGTCGAAAACCAGCCAACCAGCATCAGAAATCAGCGCACCGCCAACAGCGCTGAATGAAGAGATCAAGATGGCCGATCCACTCGAAGAACCAGAGATCTTTGACATGATCAAATCGCTTGCTGATCAAATTGAAGCGCAAAAAACAGTGGAGCTACCAGCAGTGCCAGAAGCACCAGTAGCGCCACCGATCATCGAACCGATCGACCACCAAGAAAAAGAAGAGCAGCTGGATGCGCCGTTCATCATGGATGGGAAATCGCCACAAGGTCCGACAAGCTTTACGGATACGTCAAAAGCCGACGTTGCCGCTGATAATTTCTTGGTAAAAGACATCCGCGAAGAAATGAGCTTCCTGGATGAGAGGGTTACAGAAAAAATTACTGAGGAAAATACTGAAAACGCAGATGCAAGTTTCTTGGCGGAAAATTTAAAAGAATCAATTGAGAGTGAAAGTTTGAAAATACCGACGGATGCCATCACAGTTGAATACATGGAAAAAAGGTCATCGTATATCAAGACTGAAATGATTATCCTTGTTTTCGTGACGGTAATAAGTGTTATTTTGTTATTAGTCTTATTTAGTCTTCTTTAAAAAAATGAGATCGAGCGTCTATTCTAAAAGCGCTCGATTTTTCGTGCTTTTACGCAAAACGAATGGAGGGAGAACATCGTGGGAAGCGTACTGATTATTAAAAATAATTATGAAATTGAGCAAGCCTTGCAAGACAAGTTAAAAGAGAAGTATCAGCTTCATATTGTGGAGGATGCGTGGAGTGGTTTGGACACCCTTGATGAGCACCACATTGACGTTTTCATTATGATGTCGGCCGAAGAGACGAGCGATGAGATTTTGAATTTTTTAAGACAAGCCCGTGAGGATCACTCAGAATGGACGCCGACGATTTTTATTTCAACGGAAAGAACTGAAAAACTGCAGTTGGAAAGAGATAAAAGTGTTGCCTCCTTTTTCATTCCTTATCCGATCATCGACAACGAGCTTCTTGAGCGCCTCGAAACGTGCGTGCGGGTTGCGGTGTTATTTGATGATCAAACCATTATTATTGAGAAAAACGGGGATGATTACAAATATAAAGTCAAACACGTCTCGCGCATCGAACGAATTAAAGGTCGTCGCATCAAAGTTTATTACCATAACCCGGTCACCCAAATGGAAGAAACCGAGGACTTTTATTACGACCATCCTTTAGAAGACTTCATTACCTTTCATCGGGTCGAAAATCGCATCAGGCAGGCGCATCAAAGTTGGCTCGTGAACACTTCTCACGTAAAAAGCGTGTCGAGCGCCGATTATGAGCTGATCCTTTATGATGGAAAAGCGGTGCCGACTAGCCGAAAGTTTATCGGGAATTTTAAGCGGAAGAGAATTAATAAAGCAAAAGGAGGGAACAAGCAATGATACCATTAAACGTTAACTTGGTCATATTGACTCAAAGAATTATTGAACTGTTGATGTTTTACTTAGTTTTAGCTAATATTCATGGCAAGGATTTGAAGGAGTCGTTCACGCGGTTGATTAAAATTCCACAAGGCGTGTTTTATGGGAACATTGTGCTGTTGTTGGTGTATCCGGTGACGGCAACGCTTATGATTCAAACAATTCCGGGAGGATATGGGATTTTAGTGGATCACTTCTTACGTCCGCTCTTAGCTTACTTTTTATTGAGAAGGACATTTGATTTAAAGAAGCTTTTGTTATCAAATGTGCTTGTGGTGGTATCTACACTTGTAGTAGCATGGATTGACATCATTATTCCACTCAGATTCATTCTTTCATTTCTAGCAATATTAATCCTAATCATTGGGATGGCGTATCAAGGAGTTTTTAGAAAAACTTATTTATTTTTAGTGAAGAAAGAATGGTTGTTTACGATCGTATCCATTGCGTCTTTGATTGTGTATCTAATGCCACTATTAGTTGGATTCTCTTTGTCCTTACATCTATCTTTATTTGCGCTAGCTATGATTAGTGGTATTTATCTCTACAATAAAACAAGGTTAGAAACGGCAACCACTACTAGTCTTTTGAGACAGGCAACTCCTGATGAATTTTTAGAAACACTAGAAAGCCTCTCATCTGAGTATCAACAAGTGGAAATGGTCTATCAGTTTGTCATTGAATTCAATAACATTATCGAAATCAAAAAGTCAATCGAACAAGCTTTAGAAAAGCATGCTGAGCTTGGCACCATTAAAAATTACAAATGCATCGCAACAAAAGAACAAATAAAAATCAATGTGATCTTGTAGAAAAGGTCGCATTGATTTTTTTAAATATTATATTTTTCCTATGGGCAATTATGTGGCATTATCCAGCATACAGGCCCTCGTGGTGCAATATTTGCAGCAATCAAAAATAAAAATCTAAACATAATGAGACACTCCTTTTATAGATATTTAAAATATCCCCAGAGAATCCCCTGAAATACAAGTTCAAAAAATGTCGAATCGTCAGAAATAACTAGCGCATTGACCCCAAAAACCAGAATAACCGTTACTTTGTGTTATACTTAAGGGTAAAAGCTATCAACATTCGAGCAAATCTCTTGAAGTTAATTATAGCAACCTTCCACTAATTTTTCAAGGGTTTTAAACGAAAAGTTACAGAAATAATGGGACAGGGCGGTTTTAAGTATGAGAAAAGACATGTATCAGCGCATTGAAAAAATCATGAAAGATCAGGAAGAAATTCTCGAGAAACGAAGACAGCTAATCCTTAAGAACCACGAATTCATGATACAGATATTCACTAAACAAATAGAGGCCAAATTCGAAGGCGAAGAACGCGAAACCCTCCTGCGCCAACTGCACAGCCTAGAAATCCCAGAAGAATTAAAAACAAAAATAAAAATCGAGTAAAGTGCAAGTATCGCTGATACAAGCAAAAACTCGATTTTTTTGTTTTATCAGAATAGAAAAGAATCTTTATTGTGCAGATTTTGAAGAAAAAGTGCAATAGAGTTTTCTAAACAAAATCGATAAGAGCGTTTTCTGCGCTGTTCTTAACGGTTTTGAAAAAGATCAAACTTTGACGTTTTTTATCGGAACAAAACTGTTAGAATGAAGCTATGTTCAATTAAGACGGATGACAGTTAAGAGAGGAGCATTATTGTGGAGGCAAAATCAATTATTAAATTATATCTTAAAACTAAGAAGAAAATTCAGGCCAATGAAGATGAAGTGAAACGATTAGAAAATCAGATAGATATTTATTCATCCGAATATGCACAAAGAGAGTTGCATGAAAAGAAAGAGAAGGATTGCCATCGTTCGATTCTTGAAATCAAAAAAGAGAACGATCATTACAGAAAACTACTTGAAATTGTCGACAAAGGTTTGAAATTAGTGAAGGAACAGGGCACTGACTATGTGTGTAAATTGTTCTATCAGAATAATTTTGACGGACGAACACAGGAAAATATTGCTATGAGAGAGCATTTATCAAAATCAACAACACAAAGGATGATTGGATCACTTAATCATTTGCTGATAGAGCACATCAAATTAGAACTAGAAGCTTATTTGGAAGAGAATGCTGAGTTTCAAAAGTTACTTAAAAAAAAGAAGCAAAAATTGAAAAACAAGTAAGAATTTCACTTGGACGGTAAAAGCAGAAGATGATGGACGTCCAGTCATCCGAAAACTCGTAAGGAGGAATTTTTAATGCAGAAGTTAACGAAAACGAGCAAGATATTGCTGAGCCAAGAAGAGGTCAACGATAAGATGAATAAACGTCTCGCACGGGAAAAGCGACAACTTGATCGTAAGTTAGAAGATAAGCGATTAGAAATTGAAGTCATGGGAAAACTTGCACAAGAAAACATTCCCCTTGAGTTTGCCCCTTTTATTATGGTGAGTAAAAATACTAAAAGGACGTATCAAACTCTCGCATCATTTATTTCAGCGTGGCACGCAAGTGTCAGAACAAAATAAAATCAGCTTTGAGGCTGAGTGAGGAGTTATTACAATGAAAACAGAAAACGATGTTGTTTATGATGAACTTGTAGATGAGCATACAGAAAACACGGAGTCTGCCTTAGAGCAACCCGAAGTAGCAGAGATTCACGGCTGTGGATGTGGCTGCTTAGGTGTCGCTCCTGAAGAATATGAAGCAACTTTATTACCAGAAGATGTATCTTTAGAAGATGGATTGCTAGAAGATTTGTTATTAGAAGAAGAGCTTTTATTACCAGAAATGTTACCACTAGAAGAGTTTCCATCACCAGAAGCTTTGCCACTCGAAGAACCTTTGTTAGAAGAGTTTTCATCACCTGAAGAAATTGAAACTGCTAATTTCGAAAGCTTCGCCCAAATTGCACCGATGTCTTCAGACTTTATTGTTGTCGGTTCACAAGTTCGTGTTAATCAAAATGCGACAACTTGGGCAACAGGAGAAGGAATTCCAACGTGGGTTCGAGGTCAAGTGTATCAGGTTATTGAAATGAGAAATAACGGTAATGAATTACTGTTAGGTGGCATCTTATCATGGATCAGACATGCTAATGTGACACTTGTTTCAGGAGGAGGAACTAGTGCGCCACCAGTAGGAGGAGGGAATTTTGTAGTCGGAAACTCTGTCATTCTAGCACCAAACGCTGTCTGGTATGGCACAAACACCGTGGTGCCTCAATTTGCCCGTGATCGTATTAGTCAAATTATTGAAATCATTGGAAATCGTGTGGTTATCGCATACGGAGGTGCCGTTGTTGGTGCTGTTAGGCGTCAGGATTTGCGAAACACTTCAGGAGGTTCTACGCCACCACCAACAACTGGTGGCGGAAACTTTACAGTTGGTAGTTCCGTCACACTAGCAGCAAGTGCCGTCTGGTATGGCACAAATACAGCTGTTCCTCAATTTGCGCGAACTCGTGTTAGTCGAGTCATTGAAATCATTGGAAATCGTGTGGTTATTACATACGGAGGTGTCGTTGTTGGTGCTGTAAGATTCCAAGACTTGCGCAATACCTCAGGTGGTGGTGGAAATCCACCAGCAGGAGGCGGAAGTTTTGCCGTCGGTCATTCTGTCACGCTGGCAGCAAGTGCCGTCTGGTATGGAACAAGTACAGCCGTGCCCCAATTTGCGCGTACACGTGTTAGCCAGATTATTGAAATCATTGGAAGCCGTGTGGTTATTACATACGGAGGCGCTGTAGTAGGAGCCGTTAGACTTCAAGACTTGCGAATGGCAGGTGGCGGCGGCGGAACAACACCACCATCTGGTGGCGGAACTAGTGGCTCTTCATCTGTGATTAACCGCATGCATATTGCTTTAGGAAGAGGCGCTGATGATAGAAATTTAAATAACATTACTCAAATTGTCATCCATCATAGTGCCAACCCTGTAAATGGTAATCATGTAAACACTGCAATGTTTGAAAACCATTGGCGAGGAAATACAGGGATGGGGTTTCCTGGTGATAATCGTGGTGGTTACCATGAAGTGGTTCTGTATAATGGAAGCGTCGAAGTCAATATGCAAGATCGACGTAGAATGTGGGGTGCTGCTAGTCAAAACAACCATACGTGGCACATCGCTGTAACAGGACAACATGCTTCAGGCATTAATAATGTGACGACAACTCAACTTAGAACCTTAGCAATTAGAATTGCTGCTGCTATGCGTCGCTTTGGATGGAGCGCTTCTCATGTTACACGAATTGTCAGGCATCGAGACTTACCGGGACAATCGACATTATGTAACGATATTAATATTACAAACATTCGAAACGAAGTTCGAGCATTATTATCTGCGTCTACGCCGCACCCACCATCAAATACGACGATGAATTTAACTCAAGCTCAAATGAACGTAGTGAATAGCCGTATCCACAGTCAAATAAGCGCTATTCACCGTTCTATCGGAATTGGCGGGGCAGTTCCAGATAGGTTTTTCTCTAACTTGGTATTTACTAGACGTACACAAACGTTGCCATTTGTTCCGCCAACGTGTATCACGCCACGGGTTGACAGAAGACTAGTTGTGCAAGGTGCAGTGCCTGGTAATACCCCCCTTGAATTTGATAATATCATCATACAAAACGGAAGAATCACCCGTGAAACACCTAGTTTAGGAGAAGGTGTACTTGGTATTTTAAGAGGACTAAACACTCGCTTTGAGAACATGCAGCTACCGCAATTTCAAGCACAATTGCCACAAATAATTGGACAGCCTAACGTTACCGTTCGTTTGGCCTTTGATGGCAGAGATCCTGGAATCGAAATTGTCGTTAGAGATAGATTTACATTGTCAGGAACACAAAATGTAATGGATGTTGAATATATCTTGACCTTGATTCCTAGAGGTGTACGACTAACTTGTAATTCACCTGTAGCCATTCCTGCTGCTGCTCATGCATCGGTTACATCGACAACTAGCGATGCCCTTGATTTTATTAGACAACATGCTGGAACTGGCTTGAGGATTTTAATCATCTCTGGAATTGTCATCGGTGCGATTGCTTTAGCGAAGCCATTAGCTCTAAGTACAGCAGCAGGTGCAGTAGGAAATGCTGATGTGATATCAGCAGCAAGGCGTGTCCTTGTGGAAGCAATTAATAATGTTTTAGGCTTATGGGGATTACCAATATTTCAATAGATTTTAAAATCTTTTACTAATTATTTTTGATTGCTTTGTAATTAGTGTGAAAATCTTAATCTAAAAGAATAATGATAGACTCCCAATGAGATAGCGAATGGAAAACCAAAAAATTTTCAAAACTATAGCATTGGGAATTTTTGTGAAAATCAAGTGCACGATTACTCACTATCAGAAAAATACAAGTTATGCCATGGTTCAAGGCTAGATATACCTATTAATTGAAGTGTTTCATAATGAAGATTGATACTATGATAGTTATCAATATCACATGTGAAAGTAAATTGTAGAAATGGAATCGGAGTTATCATGAAAGGATGTGTAGCTGGATCGTAAAGAAGTGTTAACGGTATGCCACCTGTGAAAATAGCAAGATAATGCTCTGCTCTTTCTTGCGCAAGCTCAATCTCTGTTGGCGAAAGATTCAAATTTTCATCAACAAGTCCATAGTTCACAGCATCCCGTGCTAAATGACTGTATTGCGCAGCTACATAGGTAACTTTATTAGGTTTGTTAACAAGAGTAACGGCACCAGTCGTGACATTTATTCTGAATTCAATAAAGAAGACCAATTCGTCTATTCGAGGATTCATTTGTTCATCAAAGTACATATTTCCCGAAAGAATAAAACGATCATAGAAATACAAAGAATAATTATCACTCGCCAAAATAAATCCAAGCCATTCATCGTATTCATAAGTGAATCCTCTGCTATTATTCCACATTGAGTCTATCGGGATATAGTGCATAATAATAACCTTATCCTCAAAATCTAGTTCTACCAAATCAAAGACCATCGCCGAACCAATTAAAGCAGCTTCTTCATAGGTCATAATGTCTTCATCATCAACAGGTGGCAAGTGGTCATTTGATAACATGATGGTTAAATCATCCGCTGAGAAAACTTCAGTGGTAGGGATATCAGAATATGAGGAAGCTGATTCGGTGGTTGGAATATCGGAAGAATCCTCGTTGCTACTCAGTGAATTAAACAATTCACAACCAGCTAAAAAGATACTTAACAATAATAATGATAGTAATGCAATTTTTTTCATGGCAATCGTCACTCCTTATTTGTTTCTATTGTTTAATGATGAAAGAAATTCGCGTTATTCTGAATCAGTTACTTTTAATCAACAATACCAGTACCGAAGCCTGAATAAGTGCCATACTCTAACCAAGTTGCTCCTAGACCGTCTGCATCATTATACTGAATGATACTTGGCAGACCAAGAAGTCGGTAGGCTTCTTGCGATGACATACCCCATCTGATTTCATGACTGTAGTTCTCCCAATCTGCATCTGTTCGATAGGGAAAAGATCCTACAATATTAACTAGGTAGCCATCCTCAAAATCAAGACGAACTAGGTAAGGAAAAAAATCAGTTGTGTCGAAATAGTGCCAAGACATAGCCCACATTTCCATGCCATTGAACTCAAAAAATTCTGCGTCATGTGGTTCACCTAAAAGGTTAATCGCTTGATAAATCGGAAGACCAAGTGACAAATTCAATTCTTGAATAAAATCACCAAAAATGATGCAATCGTATTCGCATGATTCTACATAGATGTCATTAGTATCATCATCCAAATCAGGATCAACCCATTCAGACCATGGCCTTTGACTAGATACGCCTATCAATTGAAGTGTTTCATAATGAAAAGAAGCACCGTGATAGTCGCCATTATCACATATGAAAATAAATGGTAAAAATGGAATTGGGATTGTCACATAAGGGTGTGTAACTGGATCGTAAAGAAGTGTTAATGGTGTGTTGTTTGTAAAGATTGCAAGATAATATTCTGCCCTTTCTTGAGCAAGCTGAATCTCTGCGGAAGAAAGGTTCAAGCTCTCATCAACAAATCCAGATGTTACAAAATCTTGTATCAGATGATTGTATTGAAACAGTACATGGATGAGTTTATTAGGTTTGTTAATGACAGTAACGGCACCGGTTGTGGTATTCGCTGTAAAGGAAATCAAGGAGACTATTTCTCCATAATGAAACAAACTATCAGTTAAGTATAAAGAATAATGCTCACTTTCCCAAATAAATCCAAGCCACTCACTGTGCTCATAAGGAAATCCTCTGGTATTATTCCACATTGATCCTATCGGAATATAGTGCATAACAATAACCTTGTCTTCAAAATCTATCTCAAACAAATCAAAGACCATTGCCGAACCAATTAAAGCAGCTTCCTTGTATGTCATTATGTCGTCACCGTCAACAGGTGGCAAGCTGTCATTTGATAGTACGATGGTTAAATCATCTGCAGAGACGACTCTTTCGATGGTAGGAGTCTCAGTAGAAGAATCCTCATTGTTATTCGGTGGATCAAAGTCACAACCAGTTAAAAAAGCACTTAACATTAATAATGATAGTAATGTAATGATTATTTTCATGACAATCGTCACTCCTTTTTCTACATCCGATTAGAAAATAGATAATAACTACAATTATACACGACTTATTGCTATTATTCAAACATTAAACTATAAAATTTTGTGGTAATTAGCCACACATCGTCAGGAGGAAAGTAAAAATGACAAACAAACACGCAACAGACGGTATTGCTGAGGATATTATTCGTAGCTTTGTGCAAATGGCTGTTGTAGAAATGCATACAAAAACATTGCTTGAGAAGCGTGTTTCAGAACTTGAAAATGGCAGGATTGAAGAAGGTAATATTGAAAAGCAACTCGAAAGCATCAACACATTAGAGCGTAACATTCACAAGTTTGCTGCGCTTCGGCGTGAAGATATGTTTTACTTGTATGAGATGTATGGTGGGGTAGGAGATAAAGAACAGTGGTGTTCAGTTAAGCATTTAGCGATTGCTATGATGTGTGCCTTTGAAGCGTGGCAAGCAAGCGAGCATGATTCGTATTTGTTATCAGTTGCGTTAAAGAAAAATCAGCATTTTATTAAAGCCTTGTCGGCATTTTTGGGAATAGAAACAACGTCATGTGCAGCATGTTTTGCAGAAATTTTGAAGATAAGAGGTGAACGTCAATGATGTTTGAATTGTTGTTAGAAAACGCACTAACTTATGGCATCTTTGCGGGTTTATTCGTTTGGCTTCTCCATTCAACCAGCAAGCGCAATACAATACGAGAAGATCGTTATCAAAAGACGATTGAAAAAAATCAGTCAATTATTTCTGAACAAGCAAAAGCATTCAGTAGCTTATCATGTAATGTGAGCGACATTAAAGTTATGATGCGAGGCGGTGCAAACTATGATTGATACTAGTATTACTTTAAGTGTCGTCATGTTGACTGCACAAATCTGGAAGAAGCAGGGGCTGGATCATCACTTAATTCCGTTACTTAATATTGTGACTGCGATCATTTTATCCTTGGTTTTGAAAGCAGATTTGGCGTTTATATCTCGCATCCAACAAGGGTTGGTAATTGGCTTGTCCGCTTCTGGCATTTACGATGTTTATAAATGTTTTAAAAGTAATGAAGCTAGCTGATTACAAAGAAAACTCAGGTAAATCAAACATGCCATTCTTTAGGTTTTGGTCAACCACTAGGAATTATGAATTTCTTGCCTGATAGACGAAACGTGGTACAGAAAAGAACGTTTTTAGCTGCACCTAATATTCTTGGTCAAATGAGCTACAAAGAAGTTTTGGCTACTTCAAATCCAATTGGATTTGATATTGAGAATGGGTAGTAAGACGAAGTTGAGCAAAGTGCTGAGGAACAAGCAACTGCATGGGTTCAATATTTCCTTAGCACAGATGAAATAAACTGGTTTGTTCATTTATTGATGTGAGCGACAAGGGATTATCAGAATGTCCCTTGTTTTGCTTGGCTTCAATGGTTCATCAAATTTATTATAGAATGGTTGGTTTAGTTTTAACGCTGATAAAAGTAAGCTTCACTAGGAATCAAGGTTGTAAATGCGCATTAACCCTTAAATGATATGATTTTTTGTTTGGTTTGTTAGTTGAAATTAATCTACGGAGGTGGTATAATGAGTGTGTATCTTATTATCTACCCTATTGTTTTGTTAATAAAAGTTGTGCTCAAAAAATGAGTGAAGACGTTTACATCGATTTAGGAAAACATTTTCTTGCGGATTCTTGCAGGTGAAAAATTTTTTTTCGCGTATATCGTATATAAAGGGTGACGAATCGGGGGATCGTACATTTAAATACGAAAGTAGGGATAAACCATGCTAGAATCAAATGTGCAATACCGCGACTCAATGCTGCGCTTGTTGTTTCAAGATAAAGAAAAGCATTGGAGTTGTATAATGCCATTAATCAAACCTTTTTGAAGGATGCTGATAAGATAAAATTCAATACGTTGGAACAAGCACTCTATCGCAACCAGATAAATGATCTTTCGTTTATCATTAATGAAAGACTAATCGTTGTATTGGAACACCAGACCATCCCAAATAACAACATGGCGCTACGGATTTTGATGTATATCGCTTTTCTGTATCACCAAATGATTCCAAACAAAGCTTTGCATTTGGAAAAGCAAATCAAAATACCCACACCTGAGCTGTATGTGCTTTATAACGGAAAAATGCCACAACCGGCAGAGCAAATGTTTAATCTATCAGATTCATTTCTGGAAAAGAGAGAGGGTGTGATGCCGTTGGAGGTAGTGGTTAAATTTATTAACATTAATTATGAAGTAGGACATGGTGTTCTAAGTCGATCGGCTTATTTATATGAGTATAGTTACTTCGTCTATTTAGTTGAGCAACATCGAAAAGCTGGCAAGCCATTAGGTGAGGCACTTGGGTTAGCAACAAACGTAGCAAAAGAACGGGGGATACTAACTGAGTTTTTACAAAAATACGATGCGGAGGTATTTAATATGTTTGAATGGAAAATGGAAGATGCATTAGAGGCACGTTATGAGGATGGAATCGAACACGGGATAGAGCGTGGGATAGAGCGTGGAGCTTTTGAAAAGGCGATTGAGATGGCAAAAGCTGCATTGGAAAATAGTCTTTCGCCAGAGCTTATTTCTATACTTACAGGTCTTTCTATAGATGTTGTTCAAGGCCTAAAAATGGGATGAGGTTTTATTGATGAGAATGATACTCAAAAAACGAGTGAAGACGTTTACATCGATTTTGGAAAACATTTTCTTGCGGATTCTTGCAGGTGAAAAAAAAATTTTCGCGTATATAAAGGGTGGGCATTAGGGAGAGTCCTAAATTAGATACGGGAGATGAGAAACATGCAGCAACAACAAGCAGGAAATTCAGCATTTACATTGATGTTTCAAAAGGAAGAATATGCTGTGCAATTATATGAGGTGCTAACAGGAGAAGAACTTGATTCTTCACGAATCAAACTAGTTAATTTAGGTGATAGCTTAACTCGTCCTAAGCGTTATAACGACATTTCGTTTATTACGGATGAGAACAAATTACTTGTGTTAATCGAGCATCAGAAAACACCGAACCGCAATATGGTATTTCGTTTGTTAGAGTATTATGTGCTTTTAGCAGGTCGGTTTCTGAAGCAACAAAATCAAAATAGATTTGGGACAAAAGAAGTGAAGATACCGAGAGCAGAATTTTTTGTCGTGTACAACGGCAGGAAAGAGATGGCGGATTTGCCAAAGCTAGATTTAGGCGATGTTCAGGCTAAAGCTAAAGTGTTGAATATCCATTTTGATAAACTGGCTAACCGAGATGGTGACAATGCAGTAGCGGCATATGCACGGTTGATAGACTTAGTAGAGAATCAAGAATTATTTATTAACGATGCGATTGATCAGTTATTAGAAGAAGGGTATTTACCAGAATTTTTCAAACAGAAGGAGATGAGAGATATGTTTGCAGATGTGTTTTCGTATGATCAGGAATTGATTGATTTTGGGTTTGAGAAGGGTGTTGATTTAGGCATTGAGCAAGGAATCGAGCAAGGAATTGAGCGTGGAGCGTCCAAAAAGGCGATTAAGATAGCAAAGAAGCTTTTTGGAAGAGGGCTGTCAGCTGAAGAAGTTGCAGAGATATCAGAGTTGCCACTTGATGTTGTTCAAGGATTGGTAAATGGATAGAGGCTGTCAACAAAGCGAATGGTAATGCTTCGTTTGAAGTGAATGCATTCATAAAAGTTTCTTGCAATTCTGATGGTTGGCATTCAGAAAATTGCAGTTCAGAGCTGATATAAATCTCCTCGCTGCTGAGCCACGCTACTATTAAGAAAGTGAAAATAACTATTAAAACAACGTAAATTGAGGTCTCAGATTTACTCCTCGCCATCACTCTTATACTAGGTAATTACGAAAGTCGCTGTTTTCAAAAAACCAATGAATTAGCGACTTTTTAGTGACAAAAATTCAGTTTAAAAGTTGCTATTAAAAACAATAAACAACATAAGTTGCGTTATTAAAATAACTACTATTTTTCGCTTCAAGATGATCACCTTCAAAGTTTGTCCTTCTAGTCATATAAAACGTTATCCCGCTCCAAAAGGAAGTCTAACTCTCATTAATTCCCACATCATCTCCGATATTCTGATTGTAATCAATTCACGCTGTGGGCAATAAACCGTATAATAATAGTTTGGGTCTACACAATCAACAGGATAGATCTCTGGATTAGCTGATGTGTATCTCATGATCCCTAATCTTACCGCATGAACGTGGTTTCCTAAAGTATTTGCCTGATCAGCAATTGCGACTAACCTTTCATCACCCTCAGAAATGGTTGGCTCGCTAGTAAGTAGTTCATCTAGGGTGATTACCAATTCATCCACCAAAACATCCAACTCATCTAATCTATTCTCGAAATCAGTTAAGTTATCACCAAAAAAAGCATACTCAATTGCAACCAATCGCATAAATAGTTCCATATACATAAATTGGATGTGCTCTCGATCTTCCCTTTCCGGAGTAACGTCTGGTCTAAAAGAACACTGGCGTATATCGTAGAAAGCTTCGTAGATGTAGACCCCGCCGTCTTCTATACAATGTTCTTCAAAATTCTCCCATAAGTAAACACCTAGTTCATTCATGCTATTTTCAATCCGTTCTGATAAAATGAGCCCCTCCGCTTGGATAACATTCAACGCTTCACCCTCTGAGTCGATTTCTGCAAAAGCAGCTTCTAAGGCTTCAACCGCAATTTCAAAATAATCAATCTGAGCCTCAAAATAAGCCATTTCATTTTCAAAATCAGTAGCAACCGGTGCAATCAATTCATCAACAAGCGCATCTGCTTCTGCCGCATCATTATTCCTTTCACCCGGTTCTGAATCGCAAGCCATGAGTGCAAATGCAGTAAAAATTAACAAACCAAACAATTTAATATTTTTCATGATATCTCACCTCTTCGTTACTAACATTATAGCAGATTAAGAGCCACTGAGGAGCCGGTTTTTGTAATTCTGTGGCTTTTTTTGGCCTGCTTTAACAGATCAGAGCCACTGATTCCCTGTTTTTTACAGTCTATTGGCTTTGTGAGGCTGAAATTTCGCTGTTGGAGCCACTGAGATGTCGATTTTCGTAATCCATTGGCTTTTGGTAGCTTGTTTTAGCAGGTTAGAGCCAGTGACTGGTTGATTTTTGGGATTTAGTGGTTCTTGGAAGGGTAGCATTGACTAGGAATCAAGGTTGTAAATGCGCATTAACCCTCAAATGATATGCCGATTGTGACCGAAGGATCCTTTACGCCACTGCCTTTCGCACCCATCTAAGCAAAAAAGCTAGCGCTCATACCTGGGCAAACGCAAAAAGTGGGGTAAGCCCGTTCAATTTTTTCATATTTCCAACATAAAATTTCCTCAAGCATCAAATTTGTGGTATACTATAGGGTGATAGTTAATGATAACAAATAAAACGAGGGTGTCTTTATGGAAGCAAGGCGTATAGCATTTGAGATTTTACTTGAAGTAGTCACGGAAGAGGCATATAGTAACGTAGCGTTGTCTGCCGCATTGGATGCGCAGGAAATCTCTGCTGCGGATAAAGGGTTAATAACGGAAATCGTTTACGGCACACTGACGCATTACAAGCTGTTGAAATTTTGGTTAAAGCCTTATTTTCAAGGGCGGGTGAAAGAATGGGTGAAGGTCTTACTGGCGATGACGTTATACCAAATCATCTATTTAGAAAAGGTCCCAGATTATGCAGCGGTCGATGAAGCGGTGAAGCTGGCAAAGGGGCGTGGCGGTGATTTCAATGCCAAAGCCGTCAACGCCATCCTGCGCAAAGTCACCACGAATGAACTGCGAGACACCGATGAGATGGAAGCCGGTCCGAACCGCATCGCCGTTGAAACCTCGCATCCGACGTGGTTAGTTCGTCTTTGGATGGCGCAGTTTGGCGAGGAAAAAACAAAAGCGATGCTCACGGCGAATAACCAGCGTCCGAAACTAGCCATCCGAGCAAATGCCACGAAAACAACGAGGGATGACTTGCAAAAGCGACTGCAAAGCGAAGGTGTGCAAACCGCGCTGAGCGAAATCATCCCTACAGCCCTCACGGTCACCTCAGGCAATCCCCTCACCACACAAAGCTTCAAAGCGGGGCTATTCTATATCCAAGACGAGTCGTCCATGCTACCAGCGCTCGCTCTAGCACCGACGTCTGGAAGCAAAGTGCTTGATGTCTGTGCCGCTCCTGGTGGGAAGACGTTTCATCTGGCTGAGATGACAGGTCCAAAAGGGGTCGTTTATGCCCACGATATCTACGATCATAAAATCGCGAGAATCGAGGAAAATGCCAAGCGTTTAGAAATCAACAACGTCGAAGCTAGCCTCTGCAATGCGTTAGCACTCGCCGAACAATACGAGCCAGAAAGTTTTGATTATATCCTAGTCGATGCCCCGTGCTCAGGGCTTGGGATTCTAAGAAGACACCCCGAAGCTAAGATCACGAAGCGACCGGAAGATTTAGACGCGATCACGGACATCCAAAAACAGATTCTGATCAGCGCCTCAAAGTTATTAAAACCAACCGGTCGCTTAGTCTATAGTACCTGCACTGTGAATCGGAAAGAAAATCAGCGCCAAGTCGAAGGCTTCTTAAATGAACATCAAGATTTCACGTTTGATACCGCCTTCGAAGCGAGAATGCCAAGCGCGTTAAAGAAACATTTTGAACACGAAATGCTACAACTGTTCCCACAAGACTTTGGAACAGACGGCTTCTTCGTCGCCTCACTCGTTAAAAAATAACAACCACTTGCAAAAGCAAACATTAGAAAAGAGGGTTACCAACCATGAATAAACGTTCAATATATAGCTTAACACTTCCGGAATGGGAAGATTTCGTCGTCACAAACGGACAACCGAAATTCCGCGCGGCTCAGATTTTTGACTGGCTTTATGTTAAGCAAGTCAGCGGCTTTGATGAAATGAAAAACGTCCCAAACACACTGAAAGAACTCATCGCAAACGTCTTTGATTTTACCACCTTCAAAACGGTGACGCACCAAGTCGCTACCGATGGGACGCAGAAATTCTTATTCCGCTTAGCAGACGGCAACACGATTGAAACGGTGTTGATGAAGCAGTCTTACGGATTATCCATCTGTGTGACCACGCAAATCGGCTGTCGCATTGGCTGCTCGTTTTGCGCCTCGGCGATCGGCGGTCTCGTGCGTAACTTAGAAGCCGGTGAAATCGTCGCTCAAATCATCCACGTTGCCCGTGCTGTCGGTGAACGCATCGGTCACGTCGTGGTGATGGGCATCGGTGAGCCTTTCGAAAATTACGAGGCTTTAACCACTTTCATCAACCTGATTAACCACGATAAAGGGTTGAACATCGGGGCTCGTCATATCACGGTTTCCACGAGTGGCTTAGTGCCGAAGATTTATGACTTTGCTCGCGATCATAAACAGGTGTCATTGGCGATTAGCCTACACGCAGCAAACGATAATCTCCGCACGAAGATCATGCAAATCAATCGCGCTTATCCGTTATCTGAGATTATGAAAGCCGTGAAGCATTATTTAAAAGAAACCAATCGTCGCATTACCTTTGAATATATTTTAATGCGTGACGTGAACGATCTGGATGAGCATGCTTATCAACTGGCGCGGTTGGTGAAAGGGATTAACTGTCACATCAACTTAATCCCGATGAACCCCGTCGCCGAGCTTGGCGTCGAACGGTCGTCAAAAAAACAAGTCATGAAATTTAAGGAAATTTTAGAGCAGGAACGGGTGAACGTAACGGTTCGTCGTGAAATGGGTGCGAACATTGATGCGGCTTGCGGTCAGCTTCGTGCTAGTGAAAGTAAAGGAATGAAGTAGGTGAGAAAATGAAGATGAATTTGACAGGTAGCTATCAGACAGACGTTGGGCGTGTACGAACCCACAATGAGGATGCTGTGCAAATTTTACAGAACGAACATGTGTTGTTAATGGTTGTCGCGGATGGCATGGGGGGACATTCAGCGGGTGATGTGGCAGCGAAGATGGCGCTAGACGCTGTGAATGAGAAGTTTAATCCAGAATTAACGTTTAGCGATGAAGCAGCGGTTGTCGCTTGGTTTTCTGATGTCTTGCATCGCGTAAACGGTGATATTTTGGCTTATGCGCGAAAGCATCAAGTGAAAAAGATGGGAACAACGTTAGTGGCGGCAATGGTAACGCCAGACTTTGTCACGATTGTGAATATCGGTGATAGTCGCGCTTACTTAGTTGCTTATAATAAGTTGCGACAAATTACAACCGATCACACGTTTGTTCGTAGGCTCGTTGAGGAAGGACAAATTTCTGAACGTGCGGCAAAAATGCATCCGCAAAAGAACCTGATTATCAATGCGTTAGGAGCTAATAAAATATTGGATTACGACGTATTAACCATTGAGCATGTCGATCTGCAGCAGATTTTATTGTGCACAGATGGCTTGACGGGAATGGTTGAAGATAAAGACATTTTTGATGTGATTCAAAGGGACGAATCCGTTGAGAAGAAGGTTGCTAACTTAATTGAATTGGCAAACAGTGAGGGTGGGAAAGATAATGTTTCTGTTGCTTTGATTGAGTTCGAAGAAAGGAGTTTAGCAAAATGATTGTGGGAGAAGTAATTAACTCAAGATATGATATTAAAATGCTCATTGGTGATGGTGGGATGGCGAACGTCTACCTCGCTTATGATCGCATTCTTCGCAAAAACGTTGCGATTAAAATGCTCCGATATGAACTCTCGAAAGATGAAAGTTTTATTAAACGATTCAACCGTGAAGCGATGCAGGTGACGAAACTTGAACACCCAAATGTGGTAAAGAGCTATGCCGTAGGTGAATACAACGATCAACCGTTTATTGTCATGGAGTACATTAAAGGACGCACACTCAAAGATTTTTTGCGTGAGTATGGTAGCATCACGTCCGAAGAAGCGGTTCACATTATGACACAAATTTGCCAAGGTGTGGATCAAGCACATCATCAAGGTATTATTCACCGTGACTTAAAGTCGCAAAACATTATGATTGACGATGATTTGAACGTTAAAATTGCCGACTTTGGTATTGCTTTGTCAAGCAACGAAGCGGACATGACGCAAACAAACACCATTATGGGATCGGTTCATTATTTGGCACCTGAGCTGGCACGTGGAAATTTAGCAACCGCTGCTTCGGACATTTATTCGTTAGGTATTTTGTTGTACGAATTGCTAACTGGTACGGTACCGTTTAAAGGGGAAGGCGCGGTCAACATTGCGTTGCAGCACATGGAAAGTGCCATGCCGTCTGTGTTAGAAGTGGACGAATTGCTACCTGAAAATTTCGATTTGATTATCGGTAAAGCAACGGCAAAGAAGCCTGCTTTGAGATACCCAGATGTGCTTGAAATGATCGAAGACCTGCGTTTGGTGCACATCGAAGGTGCGATTGATGCGCCGGCTGTAGAGGAATTAGAAGAAACCATGATTCTTGATCCGCTGGATGGTGACGAATTCATGATGGAAGAGAGAGAACGCATGCCAAGAAAATCAGAAAAAAGATTCAGCCCGTTGTCACTTTTAAATGGGCTTGCTTATACGTTTATTATCATTGCCGCAGCGGTGATTTACTACCGACTCGTGATTTATCCAACACGTTTTGAAAGCCTGCATGCCGTTATTCCCGACCTTATTGGGATGAACGAAACGGAAGCACGAAACACGTTGGCAGACGAAGGGTTTGAGTACGTGTACATTGACGTGAGAGAAGTCGCAAATTCCGACATTCCAAACGGCGAAGTGTTCCGCACGCACCCAGCTGAGAATGTGCGCGTGCGTTTGGTTGAAGACGTGACCATTATTATCTTTATTGCGACTGACGAGACTTCTGCACACCCTGTGGATTTTTTAGTGGCTGAGGCGCGAGACTAATGCAGCGCCAAGGGATCATCTTAAAATCGCTGGCCGGCTTCTACGACGTGGAAGATCGCGACACGAAAGAAATCGTGACGTGCCGAGGCCGTGGGTTGTTTCGCAAAGACGGCTTTGTGTTGCTGGTGGGCGATCGGGTAAAATTCGATGTCGGTGAGGATGGAAACGGCTACATTACAGAAGCTAAAGAGCGTGAAAACCAATTGGTGCGACCGCCAATAGCCAACATCGGCAAAGCCCTGGTGGTGTTTTCAGCCAAAGAGCCTAACTTTAACATCAAGTTCTTGGATCGGTTATTAGCGGTCATTGAGGCCAATCACATTGAACCTATTATTTTGATTAGCAAAATTGATTTATTATCAGCGGATGAAAAAGAAATCTTAGCGCCGCTTTTAGATTATTATCGTGAGATCCATTATAAAGTCGTCGAAATTTCAGCGTATCAAGGGATTGGGCTGGATGCGGTGAAAGAGTTGGTCAAGAGTGAAACGATTGTGATTTGCGGTCAATCAGGGGTTGGGAAATCCTCGTTATTAAATGCGATTGATCCGGAATTGGACATTGAAGTAAACGAAATTTCCAAGGCGTTGGGTCGCGGGAAGCATACGACGCGTCACGTTGAGTTACATAAGCTGGCAGATGGTCTAGTGGCGGATACGCCGGGGTTTAGTGCGCTTGATTTAGATGAGCTGGAAGCGGAAGATTTGCGCGAGGCTTTTGTTGAATTTGTTGCGGTGCAGGATGCTTGCAAGTTTCGGGGGTGTATGCATGTGAATGAGCCGAAGTGTGCGGTTAAAGGGGCTGTGGATGCTGGGGGGATTTTGGCTTCGCGCTATGAGAATTATTTGCAGTTGTTGGGTGAGATTCAGGGGCGGAAGGTGCGGTATTGAGGGGTGGTGTTGGTGCATCCCTTTCGGGGATGATGATGTGCTCTTTAATTTTATTGAGTGTGAGCGCCCTTTCGGGGATCGGGTTGTGAATGACTTTTGATTTTATTTTGGGTTTAATGTGCCTTTGGGGATTAGATTGAGGCGGCTTTTAGTTTTTTTGAGAGTTAGCGCCCTTTCGGGGATTAGTTTGATACGACCCCTGATGATATTTTAGGTCATTGCGTGTGTTTAGTGCTCTTTAGCTACCGCGCCTTTTGGCTTACTGGGGTAGTGGTTTGGTGTTACCTGCAAGCAGCTAACACCAAACCACTACCTTATATGTTGAGATTTTTTGAGGGCACTGTAGGATGAGGAGTGATTAGTTATGGTAAAGGTAGCACCGTCGGTGTTAGCGGCTGATTTTGCGAGGTTGGCTGAGGAGGTGGCTGAGGTTGAAAAGTTAGGTGCGGATTGGTTGCATTTGGATGTGATGGACGGGCATTTTGTACCGAATATTTCGTTTGGTGCGGATGTGGTGAGGTCGTTGCGTCAGCATTCGAAGTTATTTTTTGATGTGCATTTGATGATTGAGAATCCGGATCAGTATATCCCGAGTTTTGCCCGTGCAGGTGCGGATTTGATTGTGGTCCATGCTGAGGCAACTCGCCATCTTGATCGGACCATTGATTTGATTAAGGAGGCTGGGATTAAGTGTGGCGTTGCTTTGAATCCGCATACGCCGCCTGAGGTGTTGGAATTTGTGATTCATAAGTTAGACGTGGTGTTGGTCATGACGGTTAATCCCGGTTTTGGTGGTCAGGCTTTTAATCCTGTGATGACCCAGAAAATCAAGGATTTGAACGAGTGGCGTGAATACGGCGGGCTCGATTTTCTGATTGAGATCGACGGCGGTGGCAGCCCTAGCAACGCCCGGGAGTTGGAGGCAGCTGGGGTGGACGTGATCGTAGCTGGGACGGCTATTTTTGGCGCTGCTGATCGGGCAGCGGCGATTGCGGCGATTGCAGGTGACTAGGATGAACGGGTCAGCTCATATTGTGTGCGGTTCTCCTCAACTATGGTTGCCTCGTGTCAAGCAGCTGGCAGGCTATCTTATCGGGGTTGATCAAGGGGCTTTAAAATTGATTAAAAAGGGGATTGCGCTTGATGTTGCCATTGGCGATTTCGATTCGGTATCGGCGCTCGAGCGGCAGCGGATTGAAGAAAAGGCAAAACTTGTATTAGAGCTGCCTGCTGCGAAGGACATGACGGATTGCGAAGCTGCGGTTGCCCATGCGGTTGCCTTGGGGTATCGTGAGATTTACATTTACGGTGCGACGGGGGGGCGCTTTGATCATCAGTTTGCCACGATTGGGTTAATGTTAAAGTATACGAAGCAAGGCATTAAAATTCGTAGTGTGGATCGAAAGAATGAGATTTCAATTCTAGGTCCAGGTGAACACCTGATTCCAGCGCGTAATAAGCGTTATGTGTCTTTCTTTGCGCTTGAGGCAATGGTGACGAGTTTAACGCTTGAGAATGTGAAGTATCCTTTGAAGGGCTATGATTTAGCTGTGGAGGATTCGTTGTGTGTGAGTAATGAGCCGCTGGCAGCGATGTTTGGTGTCACGTTTGATTCCGGCTATTTGTTAATGATAAAGAGCTCGGATTAAATGTGTCATAAAGAGGGGTAATCATTCATACATTTAGTTATATAGCGATTAATGTTTGACAAGGGGGCGCCTAAATATGAGGTTTATCACAATTAAACTACCGAGGTTTATCAGTATTATTATTGTTGCGTTTGCAAGTGTGTTCAAAGGAAAAGATAAATAAAATGGGCAATTGTACAAATCGATGTGCAGTTGCTTTTTTTTGCGCACCTTTACGAAAAAGACCACTGAAATCGCTGACTCAGTGGCTTTTCGCAAAAGATCCCAGCTGCTCACAACCAGAATCCCAGCAACACATTCGCTATATACACAATTAGCAAGCCCGGGACACCCAGAGTGCCGATGATAAAATAAGATAGCCAGTTAGACGCGACCCCGATATTAATAAACGAGCCGATAAAGTTGAACGCGTATAGCGCCACAAAGCCAAAAGCGATTTTTTTGATAAACCAGAAGATTGTTTTCATGGGATCGTCCCCCCGTTTTACATAATCGTTACTTACAGCGTATGCCAATCATAACAATTTCATGTTTGATCGGAGTCAGAAAGCGCATTCCAAAAAGAGAAAAGCGCCCTCGTTAGGGTTACAACAAAAAATCACTGCATTTATTTGTGACAAAAAACACTTTCATCCACAAAAGCCTTGATTTCACAAGTTAAAATAGGTAAAATTAGCGTTGAAAATTGTTTCATAAAATAGGAGGCGTTTACGCATGGCAACTAAAGTAGCAATTAACGGTTTTGGACGTATCGGGCGTTTAGCTCTACGTTTATTAGCAGAGAAATCTGAATTTGAAGTAGTAGCAATCAACGATTTAACTGACGCTAAGACATTAGCTCATTTATTCAAGTATGATTCAGCTCAAGGACGTTTTAACGGTGATATCGAAGTGAAAGACGGCGCATTCGTTGTTAACGGAAAAGAAATCAAAGTATTAGCAGAGCGCAACCCAGAAGATTTACCATGGGCTGACCTTGGTGTTGATGTGGTATTAGAGTGTACAGGATTCTTCGTATCTCAAGAAGGAGCTGGCAAGCATTTAACGGCTGGCGCTAAGAAAGTCGTAGTTTCTGCACCTGCAACTGGTGATGTTAAAACAATCGTTTATAATGTCAACCACGATATTTTAGATGGTAGCGAGACGGTTATCTCTGGTGCTTCTTGTACAACGAACTGTTTAGCACCATTCGCTAAAGTGTTACAAGACAACTTCGGTATCCAAAAAGGATTCATGTCAACGATCCACGCTTACACAAATGACCAAAACACATTAGATGGACCACACGGAAAAGGTGACTTACGTCGTGCACGTGCTGCTGCGGCTAACATCATCCCTAACTCGACGGGTGCAGCGAAAGCAATCGGTTTAGTTATTCCTGAGTTAAACGGGAAACTTGACGGTGGCGCGCAACGTGTGCCAACGATCACTGGTTCATTAACTGAATTAGTTGTCACATTAGACAAGAAAACAACGGTAGAAGAAATCAACGCGGCAATGAAAGCAGCTGCGAACGAGTCATTCGGTTACACGGAAGACGAAATCGTTTCTTCTGATACAATCGGAATCCACTACGGATCATTATTCGATGGGACACAAACGAAAGTAATGGAAGCTGGCGGCGAGCAATTAGTTAAAGTTGCTTCTTGGTACGACAATGAAATGTCTTACACGGCTCAGTTAATCCGTACATTAGGATATTTTGCATCACTTATCTAAATGCTATTTGTTAGACGAAGATCAACTCTTTTGAGTTGGTCTTTTATTTGCTTTTGTAACTTTGTAAACGTTGTAAAAATAAAGAGGAGCTGGTTAACATGGAAAATCTTGAATTGTTCTCATTTCTATTTAGCAACACGTTTGAGTTTTTGTTCTTCTACAGTATTTGTCAAAGCATGATTGGTGAGAAATTAGTGTTTTTCTCTGCACCACCACAAAAGGCGAGCACAAAAATCCCCCTCATCGTTTGGGCCCTCATCTATGGGATCTCGATTGGCCTCGTTTATACCGTTGTCCCGGGCTTGATTTTACAAATCTTTAGCTCTGTTTTAATTTTCTTCATCATCAAATGCTTAGCAGAGCGCTCGCTTATCGATACGTTTATCATTTACTGCACGACCTTTATGCTAATTTTAGTTACCCAAGGTCTCATTTTACTATCAATCATCAACTGGTTGTCACTATCTGAGACCGCCATCCGATTCACTGCACAAATCCTAACGCTCACGATCCTGCTACTGGTGCTTCATTTGCGTGACTTCACGAAAGTCCTAAACCGTCTGAGAAAGAATAAGCTGGAAAGATCGATTCTTTTTGGGATTGTGATCCTACTACAGGCCCTTCTCATCGTGTCACACGTTCTTTAATGCTTTAAAAAAATTCGGCAAATAGAAAAATCTAGTGAATACGAGCTCACTAGATTTTTAAATGATTTAAAATTGTGTGGTAACCCTCAAATGAGCTTATCGGCCTTCTTGACCAAGCCAACCAGCTAGTCAGCACGATCAAAGTGCCAATCATCGTTCCAACTATCCGTAATGGTTAAGACGTCACCAACGATGCGGTAAGAAAATTCTTGATTATTTGCCAGGAATCTCCCTGGTTCAATCGGGGCCCAATTTACCGTGGTGCTGTTGCCACGCTCGGTGATAATCACAGTGCCATCCTCGAGAAATTCAACCGAATCGGCAGTTCCGAATACGAATAACAGGATGCGGCCACTACCGTTGTCCCAGTAGCCAAGCAGTTCTGAATCCTCGATTTGCATGAAAGTGTCAGCGCCTTCTCCTTGACGAACAAACGTCCAATCATCGTTCCAACTGTCAATGAGGATGAGCGTATCACCACGGACGACCCATGTGAATTCACGTCCTGCGACTCTCAGGATATCATTTGTACAAATGGTCCATGATTCAATCGCCCAGTCGCCGTTGTTTTGAATGAAAATCACATCGCCAGTAGGTAAGAACTCGACAGACGCTGCTTCACCAAAAACAAACAAGGGGATCGCACCGAAACCTTCGTCCCATGAACCAAGGAAAGGCGCGGTTGTTGGATCGGCAAATTCAACAGCTGCAACGTCGTCCAACCAAGCAGGGAAATCAACCGACACGTTGCCAATCTGCGCAATGTCTGCTGAAATATCAACACTAAAGCCTGACGAGCCGCCGAAATCGAAGATATCAAACTCAAGCACTAATTGGATCGTGGATAAATTTCTATTTCGATCCAAATAAGCCGTTAAAGTAAAGACAGCATCTTGATGATTGGTGGGGAAAAGGCCATCAAAGACAGGGATGTCGCCAAACCAGTCACTGGTATTAAAATCAAAAGTTAGCCGATAGCCACCACCGTCAATCCTTTCGGCATCCCCTTCGACACTGCCATCCGCTGGTGCAAGGAAGAAGTATTGATTGGCTGACGCATCAGCTTGCCATTCGCCAAGTTCAGCAAGTAGATCTTCGAATTCAGAGTCAACTGGCTCTCGGCTTCTTTCGCCATCCAGATCGGTGTAGCGATACCCATCTCGCCAGAACATCGTGGTGAATTCTCTCATCCCAAACGTCGAAACTTCCATCTCTAACATGATACCGATATTTTCTTGCCCGATGTTATCAATGTGTAGTTGCCCACTAATGGGTAGATCTAGCTGAAACATCGCATCCGACATACCAATTTCACCGTCGAAGGCAATCATAATGGAATCAGCTGCTGCTACTTCAGCAAAAGAATTCCCGAACAAGTTAAAGGGGTTTAATCGACGTGAAAACAGCGGACCAAAAATCAAAAACGCCCCAATCGCAAGCAAAGACGAAACAGCTGCGATTGCGATAAAAGCTGCTTTTCCACTACTTGAATGGTTATTTCTGGGTAGACCATTGCTTATCGTTGGGGCCCCTGTATTAGGATCTATTCCCACAGATTCGTCAACCCTATTAGCATCGTGGTGGCCAACCTCGCCCTTTCCTATGCGTTCTCCACAATATTCGCACTTCCGTCCAGTAGCCGGGGCTCCACAAGTAGAACATTTTTTCTCCATCGCTATCACTCCTGTTTATACGGTCTTACACACCAGTATATTCTCGACATTATAACATAGTTCTACGATTTTAGCAATTTTACTATGATAGTTTGGCGGGTGAAAGCCTGTGATTTTGAAATTAATTTGAACTGGTTGCAAAAAAGTAGTTGACAAAACCAAACTAATATAGTATTATAGCTATATACTTAACTATATAAGTGTTAAACTATTAAATCGGAGGTGCGACGATGTTAGGAAAATCGTTTGATGACAATAGCCCATTGTTCTTGCAAATCAAAGAACGAATCGAAGATCAAATTATGAACGGGGCACTCGCTGAAGACGAGCAAGTCCCTTCAACCACGCAAATCGTGCAATTTTATAAAATTAACCACATCACCGTTTCAAAAGGTGTGAATATACTAGTGGATGAAGGAATCTTATATAAAAAGCGCGGTGTCGGAATATTTGTGAGCAAAGGAGCGAAAATAATGTTAACGGAAAAAAGACAAGAGAATTTTGTGGCGCAATATTTAAGGCCAATGCTGATAGAGGCACAAAAATTAGGATTTGATATTCAAGCATTGATTGAGATGTTAAAGCAGGAGGAAATGAACAATGAAACATAACTATACACTTGAAGTGAAAAATTTATCCGTCACCTACAACCAAAGTCTATTACCACCAACGCCTGCCTTTCAAGCACTCAAAGACGTCACGTTTACGCTTGAACCAGGAAAAATTTACGGCCTAATCGGTCGCAACGGTGCAGGAAAAACAAGCTTACTATCGGCCCTTGCTTCGTTTAGAGAAGCGTCTCACGGTGACATCACCATTGATGGCGAACGCGTGTTTGATAACGGCGATCTGATGTCACACATCCAGTTTGTTTATCCGAGGGAATTTAGTTCAGATGATGCGGATACACACCCAAAAGTACCAAAATACATAAAAAAAGAAACGGCATACCGCCCAAATTTCGATCAAGCCTACGCGGATGAACTGATTCAAAAATTTGGACTTCCAACTAACAAGCGCCCACATAAACTATCAACCGGGCAGCAATCGGCGCTCTCGGTCATCGTCGGACTAGCCAGTCGTGCACCGATCACCATCTTCGACGAAGCCTACATTGGTATGGATGCGCCAACGCGTGACCTCTTTTATAAAGAAATCTTAAGAGATCAAGAACGCCATCCACGCACGATCGTCATGTCAACACACCTCGTCTCAGAAATGGAATACCTTTTTGACGAAGTGATCATCATCCATCAAGGCAAGCTCCTCAAAAAAGGCAGCTACGACGAAATTGTCTCAGCTGGCCACGCGATCACCGGCCCAGCCGACGCAGTGGATATGTTCGCTGGGGGCAAAGCCATTTTAAGTACAGAAACCCTCGGTGGCTTCAAAAAAATAACCTTAAGTAGTAACCTTACTGACAAGGAACACCGACTAGCTCAAGAATTGGGCTTACAACTCTCATCGGTCACGCTACAAGATTTATTCATCCATTTAACGGGAGGCAGCTATAATGAATAACAGATTATTAAAACTAATTAAACAAGATCTCATAGAGTATGTGCACTTTGCGCTCGGGTCGGTTACTTTTATCTTTGCAAGTTGGGTGCTTGGAAGAGTCATAAACATGATTTTTGATTTTGGTGATAATGGCTTTTTTGTTACTATCTTCCACACGGCAAGTTTTGGAGCGGCTACGATTATTATGTTTATCAGTGGTATTGTTGCTGGTGCCGAAGTCCCAGCTGGTGTAAGAAGAGGTATTTCGCGCGTTGAAAGTTTTATTTCAGAAAGTACCAGTGCGCTCATTGTTAGCGTGTTGATTGGTCCGTTTCTATTAGCAGTTGCGATGATTCTTCAGCTGCTACCAAGAGCGACGACGTTTATTGCTCACTGGACGATGGGGATGTTCCTAGTGCAATTCTTAATGTATATCGCAGCATTCTTTTGTGGTATGTTCATCGCCTTCCTCTGGCAAAGAATTGGTTGGCTGCTGACGATGATTTTGGTTGTGATGACCGTTTTTGTTACTGGCTGGCTAGGCATCAGAACGGCGGCGACAAACATTTCAATTGATCACCTCGACGTTAACTTAGACAACCTTGGTTATGTCATTGAATATGTGGTTGAGAACGTCGTCGAAGGAAATCAATTTTTATTAGCACAAACGCATGACAGTAACGTCATGATTTTTGCAACCGTGGCGACCATTTTGTTCTTTGGAACAGGTGCTTACTTGCTGATTAAGCAGTTACCTGTAAAGACGCGATAAGACGATAGAATATCCTTGTGAAAATAAAACGAAATACGATGTTTCAGTTAACGGTTGAAACATCGTATTTTCTATTGAAAAAAAGTCCATTGTATAGTACAATGTTTGGATACCTAAAATATCTAAAAAACAAGGAGTTGGCAATATGATAAAAATAACTTTTCCAGATAACAGCGTGCGGGAGTACGAAGCGACAACGACCGCGGGTCAGATTGCCGCTTCAATTTCACCGAGCTTACGTAAAAAATGTGTGGCAGCTAAACTAGACGGTGAGACTTATGAGTTAAACCGCCCGATCCAGGCTGATGCTCATTTAGAGCTCATCACAAACGATAACGAGGCAGCCATGCCTGTACTGAATCATTCAACGGCGCATTTAATGGCCCAAGCGATCAAACGTCTGTACCCAGATGCCAAGTTTGGCGTTGGTCCTGCGATCGAAGAAGGGTTCTACTACGATTTTGACACAGAAGAAAAAGTAACGGATGAGGATCTAACTAAAATCGAAAAAATGATGTCGAATATTGCCTCTGAAGCCCTTGAAATCACAAGGAAAGAAATCACGCGCGAAGAAGCAAAGGCCCTGTTTGTCAATGACGCATACAAGCTAGAACTCATTGAAGCGATCGAAGAAGGTGAAATGATTACCGTGTATGAGCAAGGCGAATTTGCCGACCTCTGTGCTGGGGGTCATGTCACAAATACCAAAGAAATTAAGTTTTTCAAATTATTAACGGTGGCGGGTGCTTACTGGCGCGGGGATTCAAACAATAAAATGTTGACGCGTATTTACGGGTACGCGGCGTTTTCGCAAAAAGACGTGGCAGCTTATTTAGAAATTCTGCAAGAACGTAAAGAGCGTGACCATAAGAAGCTGGGGAAAGAACTGGAAATTTTTACGTTAAATCCGTTATCAGGACTTGGCTTTCCCATCCTTCTCCCAAACGGCGCCACCATCCGTAAGCAGATCGCTAGATACGTGACGGAGTTGGAAGAGGACTATGGCTTTCAACATGTCTTTACTCCGGTTATCGGGTCTGTGGATTTGTATAAAACGTCTGGGCATTGGGAGCTTTACAAAGAGGACAATTTCCCACCGATCGAATTGGATCATGAAGCCCTATTTTTACGGCCGATGTCATGTCCGCACCACATGCTAGTTTACGGGTCAAAAATGCGTTCGTATCGTGATTTACCAATTCGCTTAGCTGAAGAAGTGATCCAACATCGCTACGAAGCTTCTGGTGCGTTAACGGGCCTTGAACGTGTGCGTGCTATGACGTTAACCGATGCGCATTTATTTGTTCGTCCGGATCAAATCAAGCAAGAATTTGCGCATTGTTTAAAAATGATTCACCAAGCCGTAGAAGATTTCGGGATTGAGATTGCTTATTATAGCTTATCACTACGTGACCCAGAAGACAAAGAAAAGTATCACGATGACGATGCGATGTGGATCAAAGCAGAAACGATGCTCGCAGAAGTGCTAGATGAAAACGGCATCGATTACGTGCCGATGACGGGAGAGGCTGCGTTTTACGGACCAAAGTTGGACATTCAAATTAAAACAGCGCTTGGCCACGACTTAACGTTATCAACGATTCAACTGGATTTCTTATTGCCGCAACGTTTTGAATTATCGTACATCGATGAGAACGGTGAGAAGGTTACGCCGGTCGTGATTCACCGTGGCTTTATCTCAACGTACGAGCGTCTACTTGCTTATCTGATTGAGCTGTACAAAGGCGCGTTCCCGATGTGGCTCGCACCAACGCAAGTGACGATCATCCCGGTAAATAACAATTACCACTCAGAATACGTCGCAGAAATTGTCGCACGACTTAAAAAGCATCGCATCCGTTTCAACCTGGATGACCGCGAGGAGAAGTTGGGTTATAAAATCCGTGAATCTCAGACGAAAAAAGTCCCAATGCTCATCGTGATTGGTGACAAAGAGGTTGAAAGTAAAACCATCAACGTTCGTCGTTATGGTCAAGATGATCAACAAACCCTGGCTTTAGAAGAGTTTGTAACGACCATCTTAGATGAGATTGCGAACAAATCAAGGTAGCTGTTGGCTCCTTGCTATGACAGATGAAAACAAAAAAGCCCCCTAATCGGGGGTTTTTAGTAGACTAATTGCTATTAATTATAAGCTTTCGTTTTTAAAATAAGGCCTTAAATCACGTCGGTACGTGTCTCCAATTGGCACTCTAATGTTTGATAACAACGTGATTTCTTCACGTGCTAAATCGAGACCTCTAATCATTTTCGGGTTAACGATCCAGCTTTGATGAACACGAAGAACATCTTTGCTATTTTCAAACTGATCTAGAATTTCACCTAAGCTACTTTTAATTGAGAACGTTTCAGTAACGACTTCGTTAATGATGTCGTCATAGCTAGTAACAAGAATCTGTTTTTTACCGTGTGGCACTCTTTGGATACAGAAAATGTTTTTCGTTGGAAAGACTTTGATCGATCCTTTTCTTTTGAACGCGATGGTTCTTTTTCTGAATAACGTTGATTCAACGTACTCAACCGCTTTTTCGAGCTCACTCTTAAGGTGCTCATTTTCAAAATCTTTTTCTAAATAAGAGAAGATTTTAAGATCATTAAACATCGCAACGGTTTTCACTGGATCAGCTAATCTACCCGTTGTGATAATCGGAGTTGCTTTATCGATCTCACGGAGTTCTTTAATGAACTCGATACCTGCCGTGTTAATGCCTTTTTTGCGATCTTCCAAATTAACGTTGACGATGAACACATCAATACTAATTTGTTTTGCAGCCTCAAGAGCACTTTCCACAGAATAAACAGAGTGAAGTTTATTCTCAACGCCCATTGAACTGATAGTTGACTCTATTTTGTTTACGAATGATTCTTCATTTTCTAATGATAAGAATGAAAATGCCATTTCACAACACCTCTTTTATTTTTTAGTCTGAAGTTATTATAGCATATTTAAAGCTGATTCATACATAAAAATTAATAATTTTTGATGAAATATGAACATCTTTTGATGCTAAATCCTCTGATCAACCTGCATGCTTACGTTAGCTCAATGATTTTTAAGCTTTCAGAATGTAGGACTTCTGTAATTTTTTCCTTTTCTAAATCTTCGAAAGAATGGAGAAAGATCAAATAATCAACTTCAGCATTAATTTTATTTACTGCATCAACGTTGGACAACAATTTGACAAGATCAATACCTATGGTTTCTTCTAGGTAGATTGCCAGTTCATGACCACTTGCTGATTGTTTGAAGAACAAGAAATAATTTGTTGCTTCTAATTTGTTGTTGTTTTTATCTCGTGATGGAATTGCAATGACAATTTTTTTGCCTTTTAATTCCGCCAAGGTAGCTGGTTGCAGTTGCTCTTTCAATTTACGAATTCTTTCACCGAATTCGCCTTCTATCGGAGCGACTCCCCATACTTCGCCAGTTATGGCGCGCATTTCATCTACCATTTTTTCTACCTTCTTCTTAACCATAAAAATGGCTCTCCTTTCTAAAGATTCAGTTTTGATGCTTGGGGCACCTTAAAGCACATAATTGGTGGAGATGGCGGGATTTGAACCCGCGTCCGAAAGTACTAACCGCTCGAATTTCTACAAGTTTAGTCTTTGATTGATTTAACAAGCCATCTCTCCAAAGACAAAAGTTGATGACTTGCGAGCCTTAAGGTCTCTTTTTCGATGCTCAGGCGGCACATCGAAACGTATCCCACAATTTAAGTGAGCTAGCTAAACCGCAGCGTGGGTAACTACAACGTCTAGTAGCGGCTTACTACTTAATCGAAATTAGGCAGCAGCTAATTGTAAATTATTATTGTTTCCGGTTATTATAACCTCGAACCTTTTAACGTGGGCAAACACGACTTGCTTATCAAGGGTGACACACTCCCGTCGAATCCTAAACATCCCCATGTCATCAATACAATGTTTTTATAGTATAACACATAAAAGACATTTTTTCAATTGAAAATGCTATCTAAACTAAACACTAAGCTCAAACCACATCATTTTTGCTGAAAATTAATCTCTTTTTCGTCTGAATAAGAGTGTTTTGAGCATGAACTAGATCAACGATAAAAGAAAAAATAAAACTCAAAATAGGGCGAATAGTGGGCTAAAGCTGTCGAATGATCGGTTGAAGAAAGACAATTTGGTTTTTTTGGATATATTCTGCTGATATCGTATTACACGCAGAAGAAAATTTTTAAATAATAAGAATTTTAACAAAAATGACGGGTTATTGCAAAATTTATAGCTGACAATTGGCTAAAAATGCGCTTAAAAATCTTGCTACTATTAGGTTGCCCTAAAATCAGCTGTTTATCACGCCACAAAAAAACCTTGCTACACACGTCAAATGAAAATGACATTTTGCGCAAGGCTTTTTGAAACTTAATAACTGATTATCTGATTGCTTCTTCTGTTTCTTTATCAAAGAAGTGACATTTATTCATGTCGATAGCTAATTCAATTTGGTCGTGCATCGCCACTTCGTTACGCGCATCAAGTTTAGCAATGACTCTTTGCTCACCGATTGCTGTATAAACAATGAGCTCATGTCCAAGTAGCTCTGATACTTCAACGGTTGCTTTGTATTTAGCATCTGCGTGCACCTCTGCCACTAATGGGTCGTTACTTAAATCTTCCGGACGAATACCGAAAATAATGTCTTTCCCTTCGTATCCTTTATCAGCTAGCACTTTGTACTTTCCTTCTGGAATTTTGAATTTTCCAGTTAAAACATTAAAGTATCCGTTTTCGATTTTCCCTTCTAAGAAGTTCATAGCAGGAGAACCTGTGAACCCACCAACGAAGACCGTTGCAGGCGTGTTATAGATTTCTTTTGGTGTTCCAATTTGCTCAATCAAACCGTCTCTCATAACAACGATACGTGATGCCATTGTCATTGCTTCAGTTTGGTCGTGCGTCACATAAATCGTCGTCGTTGCTAAACGCTCATGTAATTTGATAATCTCAGAACGCATTGATACACGTAGTTTCGCGTCTAAGTTTGATAATGGCTCATCCATTAAGAATACTTTTGCGTTACGAACGATCGCACGTCCTAATGCCACACGCTGGCGCTGACCACCCGATAAGGCTTTAGGCTTACGCTCTAAATACTCTTCTAGACCTAAAATTTTTGCTGCATCTTCAACTTTTTGTCTAATCTCATCTTTTGGTACTTTACGTAACTTT
Source organism: Turicibacter sp. (assembly GCA_009780245.1). Taxonomy (GTDB): domain Bacteria; phylum Bacillota_I; class Bacilli_A; order MOL361; family Turicibacteraceae; genus WRKJ01. The sequence continues at coordinate 18,818 of WRAJ01000006.1, read as the reverse complement.
AATCCAAATGCCATGTTATCAAACACGTTCATGTGTGGGTAAAGTGCGTACGACTGGAATACCATCGCAATGTCGCGATCTTTAGGTGCGACATCGTTCATGCGCGTTCCATCAATGATTAATTCACCTTCAGAAATTTCTTCTAAACCAGCGATCATTCTTAACGTCGTTGATTTACCACAACCAGATGGCCCTACGAAGACGATAAACTCCTTATCTTGAATGTCTAAATTGAAATCCGTTACCGATGGTTTTGGGTTTCCATCGTAAATTTTATAAATATTTTTTAATTGTACTTCTGCCACGCTAATCACTCCTAATTATTACTATGTAAATTATTATATACTGAAACCTGTTTCATAACAATGTCAAACCTGCACATCATATCTAAAAATTATTGTGCAGATTTGATAATGAAGGTTGTCGCATAAAAAAGTGACACTCGCCCAAATGCTTGCATATACTGTTGTTAGAAATAGCTAATAAGGGAGTGCTTGAGATGATTAATAATATTTTTGACCAATTTGGCGCGGATGTCGATGTGGAACAAGAGGATGTGATTGAGATGGCTGCCGACGCGGCACAGACTGATTTAGGTGATGACGCCGATGTACGGAATTTAATCCGTAGCGTTGGTGCCATGGTAGGAAAAGAAATTGATCCGGAAATTGAGGATCGCTTAACAGAAATCATTACAAGTGGTGAAGCGCCAACAGATATGGCTAGTTTAATGGAAATGATGATGTAAGACTCATTTAACTCCCGATCGGGAGTTTTTTTACTAGGTGTGATGCGTAAAAAGGGTGACGCTACTATCAAATATTGTCGCATAATTTTTTCTTTTGCGACAATACTAGTTATGACACAATAATTTAAAGGAGCTTTTTATCATGAAAAGAAAACTATTAATCACAGTACTTGCTGTTTCTACCCTTGCGTTGACGGCTTGTCACAGACAAGCAGACCGCATTGATCACATTGAAAACCCGTTAAATCCTTTGAGTACGACGGATCGTTACAGAGACACTGATGTTCACGATCGCGTGGCGACCAATGATCCGCATGAAGATTATTTATGGGAATACGGGTTTACCAACATTATGAACAGTATGGGGAATTCTTATTATCACCGCTATAAACTAGATGCGACCATGGCGAATGATAACGATGTGTTTCATGGGTGGCGCCACACGTGGGTAGAACCAAACGATTTTGTCGACAAAGAGATTGATATTTATCGCTATACCGCTGATTTAGATGGACAAAGTCGCACGGTTCATATTATGAGTCATGCTGGAAAGCCAATTGGTGCTTATCACTTTGGAGAAGGTGAATCCGCTGAACAGGCACAAATCGTTAATCGCGATGGTCACACATCAAGAAATGCCGATGAGTTTAGAACGAACTGGAACGGTATTTTCGGTTTAAGATAAAGCTGAAAAGTGAATGGAAGTATCAGAAATGTGCATCAAAGACGCACGTTTCTGATGTTTTTTTTATGAAATCACAGAAAAATTGATTGATTACTGACAGAATTCTGCCTAAAACAAGTGAAAGTACTAGCTTTTTTTCTTATTTTAAGTTAAAATTTTAATATTAAGCTTAAGGAATCCTTAAGCGGAACGTTGGGAGAATTAGGAATGCTAGTGATTACAAAAAAAGCAATGCAGCAATATCAAACGAACGATCATTATAAGCGAATGGCAACGACTTTGTCTGGCACTAATGCTTTGCAAGCCCTTGAGATTGATGAGGAAAGAAACGGTATCTATGAAGTGCGGGCGGCGATTAACGATCAAGTGGAATTTGAAATAAGTCTTCATTTGACACAGGATGGCAGGGTCGAAAAATGCAAGTACAGCAGCTATATTTTCAGACCACAGAATGTGTATATTCTGTTTATTTTAATGAGCATTAATAAATTTGCTCCGAAACATCTGCCTTTTATCTTTCACAGCGAAACTCATTTGTGGAAAAGGGAAATGAAATACCGAACGGATGCGGATGAGACGACAACGTTAATTGAATCGTATAAAGTAAGAGCGGCGAATGAACTTGTCGAAAACATCTTAACCGGTAATCATCAGATCAAGACGTTTTTATCAGACCATCGTGGTAGCTTAAAATTAAAATTTAAAGTCGGAGCAGTTGAAAAAACGCAATACGTCGTGAAAAACATTCAGTCATTCTTAACCGATGTCACACGTTCTTCCTACGTGAGCTATGGGAAAAATTTAGCATTCAAGCACGCAGAAGCCAATTTTGATGACACCTCAAAACTGATCATTCAATTTATGAGAAAAATGATTGCGAATCAACTCTCTAACGATCATCAGTACGAAGCCACCATCAAAGATTTAACGCTGACCAATGGCGTCATTGACGATTTTTTTGTAACCTTCGAACAGGTTTCCCATACACACCGAGATTTTTACTTAGACGATTCCAGTGAGTACCCAATCATCCAAATTGAACAGCTAGACGGTTACTACCGGATGAAGTTGCGCACAAAATACCGCTACGTTTTAGGGCAAAACCACCTCTATCATTTAGACGGTCGTGTGTTAGTCAGAACAAAGCTTGATTTAGCTGGTAAAACGATCAGCTTACTTTATAAATTAAGCAGGCAAGGTGGCCTGATTGTTCGGGACGTTGATTTCAATGATTTTTACACGTATGTCCTTTCTGATATCAAGAATTTTGTTCAAATCGAAGGGTTTGCAATCGACGTGACGACTGAAAATGAGATTGACATTTACGCCGATGTGGATGAAACCGACGAAGTGTATGTCAAAATTATTTATCATTATGAGGGGTCTTGCGACCGGGTTGGTTTTGATGATGCGAATACCGAGCTGTCACTCGCCGCGCATAAAATCGAAAGTTACATTAAATCGCACGCCACAATAGATAAAGCGAGCAGCACCGCTTACGTGCGTGGTGACAACCGCCACATCCAAGCGTTTATTCATGCTGGTCTATCGTATTTGCAACAATATGCGAACGTTTATGTGAGTGAATCTTTAAAGCAGATGGGCAAAAAGACACGCATTCAAATGACAGCTGGCGTCACGATTAAAAATGATTTGTTGAGTATTGATTTGGACAGCATTGATATCCCGCGCGATGAATTAGCTGATGTGCTAGCTGCTTATCGTCGTAAGAAAAAATTTCATAAATTAAAAAATGGCGAGCGGATTTATTTGGATTCTGACGAATTAGAAGAAGTGGATAAGATGTTGGAGAGTTATCAGGTTGATCCGACTAAAATAATTGACGGGCACATTGATTTGGATTTATTCCGTGCTTTTAGTATCAATGAACGTGCACAGAGCGATTATAGCTTAATTGATTTTAATCGGAGTGATTTGTTTAAAGATGTGATTGCGCGTTTTGAAAACATTGACGTGAAAAGCTACGAAATCAATCAGCGGTATGGCGAGCTTCTTCGCGATTATCAAAAATACGGTTATCAGTGGCTACGGTTGTTATCTGACTATGGGTTTGGGGGCATCTTGGCGGATGATATGGGTCTTGGAAAGACCTTGCAGGTCATCGCATTACTGGACCAACATAAAAAAGAAGGGCAGGTCAGTATCGTTGTCGCACCTGCATCACTGATTTTAAACTGGGAAGACGAGGTTAAGAAATTTGCCCCGGATTTACGAGCGGTTAGTGTGTATGGCTCGGCTAGTGCGCGACAAGCAGTGATCAAGTGCGCGACGGATTATGAGCTGCTCATCACGTCGTACGATTACATTCGTCGTGATTTTGAGTTGTACAACGATTTTCAGTTTGAGTATGTGATTTTAGATGAGGCGCAATACATTAAGAATCAGAAGACGAAGAGTGCGTTATCGGTGAAGGAGTTGCGTAGCAAGCATCGGTTGGTGTTGACGGGGACGCCGATTGAGAATTCATTGGCTGAGTTATGGTCGATTTTTGATTTTCTGATGCCGGGGTATTTGTATCCGTATGCGTATTTTGCACGCGAGTATGAGCGTCCGATTGTGAGGGAGAAGGATGAGCAGAAGCAGATGGCGCTCAGGAAGTTGATTTCTCCGTTTATTTTAAGGCGGCGTAAGGCGGATGTTTTGCAGGAATTACCGGATAAGATTGAGACGACGATGCCGATTGAATTTAGCGAAGCTGAGAAGAAGCTTTATTTGGCTAACCTATCGCAGGTCAATGTGGAATTACAAGACAAGCTGCAGATGAACCAAGTGAATGCGATTGCGATTTTAGCGATGCTAACACGGTTGCGCCAGATTTGTTGTGAACCTCGGGTGTTATATGAGAACGTGGAAGGGCCGTCTTCGAAACTGCAGGCTTGTATGGAATTAATTACGCAGCTACGCGAGAATGGGAAAAAGGTCTTATTATTTTCTAGTTTTACGAGCGTGTTAGACTTGCTACATGCGGAGCTTGATGAAGCCGGGGTTTCGCATTACACGTTAACCGGTTCTACGGATAAGGTGAAGCGGCGCGAGTTGGTTGGGAAGTTTCAGAACGATGATACAGGCGTGTTTTTGATTTCGTTGAAAGCGGGTGGAACGGGGCTGAATTTGACAGCTGCGGAAGCGGTGATTCACTACGATCCGTGGTGGAACATGTCCGCGCAAAACCAGGCAACCGACCGTGCACATCGGATCGGCCAAGAAAACACGGTACAAGTGTTTAAGTTGATTATGAAAGACAGCATTGAGGAGAAGATTCAGTTGTTACAAGAGGCGAAGAAGGATTTAGCGGATGCGTTTGTAGAAGGAAACGATGGGACGATTACTAGCATGTCGAGGGAAGACATTATGGCGTTGTTTATGAGTTAGCTAGACTTTTTGTCTGGCTTTTTTGTTGGCGGAGTAGAATGTGTATGGGAGCGGGATTAGGTATTAGGCGTTGCCCTTTTACAGTCTGATTTTTCAAAATCTAAAAGTTAAAGTTCAGAGTAAATTTTAGCTGAGCATACGCTTGGGTCTTTCTATTCTGATAAAATACCTCCAACTGTTGCAAAAAATGTGAATTTTATTGAGTTTTATTGTCGAAAGCACTTGAACTAGGCATAATCATGTGATACGCTTACTATTAATAAGGAACTTCTGCTTAAAATAAGACAACTAAAAGGAGTAATCATATCATGAAAAAAATTCAATCACTATGTAATTACTGTGGGTTAGCTTGTAACATTGACTTTTTTGTAGAAGACAATCGTGTTATAAAGGTTATACCTACAGAAAATTACCCAGTCAACAAAGGATTTTCGTGTATTAAAGGTTTAAACTTAGATAAGCAAACACAAGTCTATAAACCTAATCCACTGCCACGGATTAGCAGACAAGATGGAACGTTTGAGCATATGAGTTGGGATCAAGCAATTGAAAAAACTGCAAAAAAGTTAAAAGAAATCAGTACAAAATATGGTTCAGAAAGTATTGCGGCTATTAGTACTGGTCAGATGATGCTTGAAGAATTTGCCCTTTTATGTCATGTGATGCGCAATTACATGAAAGCAAATGTTGATGGTAACACTCGCCTGTGCATGTCAAGTGCTGTCTACGCCTATAAAGAAAGTTTTGGTTTTGATGCACCTCCTTACACATTAAATGATTTAGAGCTTTCGGATACAGTGATTATCATAGGAGGGAATCCATTGGTTGCTCAACCTGTTGCTTGGGGACGTATTCGTAGCAATAAGAATAAAAAATTGATTGTGATTGACCCTCGTGTATCAGAAACAGCCATCCACGCTGATTATCATTACCCACTCAAGCCAAAGTCAGATTTAAAACTATTTTATATCCTAGCTAATCTTTTGATTGAAAATGGGTGGATTGATTCAAATTACATTGAAAATTACACAGAAAACTTTTCAGAATTCAAAGAATTTGTCAAAGACTACCCATTAGATCATGCAGAAGCTGAAACGGGTCTGACCTCAGAACAAATTTTACAACTAGCCACGTTGATTCATGAAGGAAAGAATGTTTCTTTTTGGTGGGCAATGGGGATTAATCAAGGTTATGAAGGAACGCGTACTGCACAAGCCATTATAAATATCTCCTTAATGACAGGAAACATTGGACGTCCTGGAACTGGCCCTAATGCAATAACAGGCCAAAGTAATGCAATGGGATCACGAATGTTTAGTAACACAACAAGTTTGTATGGTGGAGGAGATCATGAAGATCCTGCTCGTCGACAAGCAATTGCAGGTATTTTAGGAATTGACGAATCGTGGTTAGCAACAAAGCCAACATTACCTTACAATCAAATTATTGAAAAGATTAATGCAGGAGAAATTAAAGCACTCTGGGTGGTTTGTACCAATCCACGCCATTCTTGGGTAAATAATGAAACGTTCAAAGCCGCGATGGGTAAACTTGAGTTGTTTATTGTGCAAGATTTATATGACAATACAGACAGCTCCGAGAACTGTGATACTTTCTTCCCAGTTGTTCCAGGGATTAAAAAAGAAGGAACAGGTATTAACACAGAACGTCGTCTGTCTGCATTTCGACCAGTTTTAAAACGTGAAGAAAATGAATTAAGCGATTTTGATGTTTTCTTAAAAATGGGAGAAGCTCTAGGAATGGGAAGTTTGTTAGATAAATGGCGAACGCCAAGAGCCGTTTTTGATCTCATGAAAAAATGTACTGAAGGGATGCCTAGTGATTTTACAGGAATCGAATATGATGATTTAATAAATTCAAAAGGTATCCAATGGCCATTTGCAAAAGGGGATGTGTTAAAAGAGGATGAACGTCGTTTGTACGAAGATGGTCACTATTACACAGCTTCTAAAAAAGCCCAATTTATTTTCGAAAAACCTCTTGAAAACCCGTTACCAACAACTAAGGAGTACCCATATATTTTAAATACGGGACGAGAAACAGCGGGACAATGGCAGACGCAGACACGTACGAGAGAAATTAAACAAGTGGGCGCTGCAACATCAGCAGAAGCTTATATTTATATCAATGAAAAATTAGCTGAGGAATTACTGATTAATCACAATGATCCTGTTGAAATCCATTCCATCAATGGTGTTTGTTCAATCTTTGAAGCTAGAGTAACGAATCGTGTGAAATATGGCGAGCTTTATACATCGTTTAACTATATTGAAACAAATGCTTTAACACCGTCTGTCTATGATCGTCATTCTAGTCAGCCTTCTTATAAAATGACACCTATTCAAATCAAAAAAATAGGAGGATAATCATATGAAACGTATTAAAATAAATCGTGATATCTGTATTAGTTGTTTAACCTGTGTTGTAGCCTGTTCCGTATCGCATGATGGAGAAGATCCAAGAAACCGCGTTGTCATCAGTAGTGACAGTAAAAATTCCCCTATTTTTTGTCGCCATTGTGATTTGCCAGAATGTGCATTCACCTGTATGACGGGTGCGATGCATAAAAATAATCAAACGAGCTATGTTGACTATGACAAGAATCATTGCGCTAGCTGCTACATGTGTATTATGGCTTGTCCTTATGGTGTTTTGAAAGAAGACAGCTTAACACAAAAACAAATTATGAAATGTGATATGTGTCAGTCGCATCCTTCTAGGATGCCACAGTGCGTCGAAAGATGCCCAATGCAAGCAATTACACTTGAGGAGGTTGGTTAATATGCATTATGTTGTTGTAGGTGCATCAGCCGCAGGAATTAATGGTATAAGAACACTTCGAAAGCTTGATTCAAAGGCAACAATTACACTCATTTCAAAAGATGAGTACATCTATTCTCGTTGTATTTTACATCATTACATAGAAGGTATTCGTGACATTAAACAATTGGAATTTGTTGAAGACCATTTCATTGAAGAATACAACATTAATTGGATAAAAGGGGTAAGCGTTGAAAAACTCATTTCTGAAAGGCAAATACTTATCTTATCAGACGGCTCAGAAATTGGCTATGATAAAGTTTTGCTCGCAACTGGTTCAAATACTTTTTTTCCACCGATTAAAGGTTTAAATGAGGCTAAGAATGTGATGGGTCTCCGAAATTTAGATGATGCTGAGCTGATGATAGAAAAGGCAAAAGTAGCAAAAAACATTGTGGTGGTAGGCGCAGGCCTTGTTGGGGTTGATGTGATAACAGGGTTGCTCCATTATGGAAAAGATTTGACGCTTGTTGAATTTAAAAGTCACATGCTATCCATTCAATTAGATGAATTCGCTGCGGCATCTTATCAGAATGCTTTTAAAGAAAAAGGTGTCACACAATACTATAACACAGCCGTAGAAGAGGTGTTAGTTGATGAGCAGGGAAGTGTAGTGGGACTTAATCTTTCAAGTGATAAAACGATTCCTTGTGATTTACTTATTGTTGCAACTGGTGTTCGCTCAAATATTAGCTTCTTAGCAGATAGCGGAGTTGCCTGTGATCGATTTGGTCTCTTATTTAATGAGTACGGTGAAACCAATGTCATTAATGTCTATGGTGCGGGTGATATCTCTGGGCGTAATCCCATTTGGCCCGCTGCTGTAAAAGAAGGGATTGTTGCGGCATCTAACATGGCTGGAAGTAGACGTGAATTAACTGATTTCTTTGCTAGTAAATCAACGATGAACTTTCTAAACATTCCTACGCTATCCGTAGGAATACCAGAGGCTATGGACGACACCTATGAGATTGCATCAAAAATTGAATTAGACTTAGGCAACTATAAAAAAATTATTTACAAGGATGGTATCATCTACGGTGCCATTATCCAAGGTGATTTGTCCTATGCTGGTATTTTAACACAATTAATTAAAGAAAAAATCAACATTAATAACGTTCAAAAATCAATTTTTGATGTTGATTATTCAGACTTCTTTCATTTAAGTGATAACCTACAATTTACTTATCATAAAAACTAAGCAAATATTGATATCGTTAATGTCAAATAAATTGAGGTGAACATGTTGAAAAAAGTAATTAAAAAAATTGCTGGGCTTCCTGTTGGTGTGATTGGCACAATGGTCGGCTTAGCCACCCTTTCTAATGTTTATGCAACGATTGGATTTCAAAGCGTTCGCTATGTAACGATGATCTTGGGAATCTTTGTTTTAATTGTAGCTTTAATTAAATTGACAGCTTATAAAGAGATATTTCTACAAGAATATCGTGATGTTGTTCCAGCTAGCTTATATGCCACATTTACGATGTTGCTTATGATTATTGGCAGTTTCGTTCATGGTTTTCAAGACGGGATTGGTCGTGGTCTATGGTTAATAGCTGTTGTACTACATGTTACCCACATTTTGATTTTCACTTATCGTAATGTAATTAAAGGCATTAAGCTTGATACGTTTGTGCCAAGTTGGTTTGTGACATATGCAGGTGTTTTGGTTGCTGTTGTCTTAGGTGTACCAAAAGGAATGCCTGGTATTTTGACTGCATTGATGTATTATGCCTTTGGGATGTATGCCCTGCTGTTCCCGCTGATGATTTACCGTGTTATCAAACATCCGATTCCATCACAATTTGAGATGACAAAAGTGATTTTATTAGCACCAACAAGTTTACTCCTTGTGGGTTATTTAAATGCTTTTGCCCCTATTAATCAACCCCTTTTATTTGCTATTTATGCTATCTTGTTTGCAACGATTATTTACGTTTCATGTCAATTGCCTAGCTTTTTAGGAAAGCCATTTAATGTAGGACATGCGGCATTAACCTTCCCAACGGCGATTGCATTAGTTGCAACCTTTAGGATGGCAGATTATTTAACAGCTAATGGCTTTGAAGCGGCAGGTCAATGGGTGGGACATTTCTTTGGGATTCAATTATGGGTAACAACGGCCATTATAGCTTATGTCGGATATGGTTTCTTTAAAATGTTTACAGATTCATTTAAACAACAAAACAGCTAAATAATCAAAGTAACCGAGCAAAGGTTGCCTAAGGGAGTTAAACTGCTATGGCACCTGCGCCTAAGATAATAAGCCCATTATCTTACAGGGTCTTTTTGAGAAATTAGGAGGCCTTCCGTTTTTGAAAAGGTGAAATAGATTAGCAATCGTTAATTTGCCTTTTTAAGCATTTCTTAAATGGGCAGATTGACGATTTTTTATATCGTTGGAGGTCATCGCAAAGTGAAAAAAATTAAAACAGTGGATGCAGTCGGTCATACGTTAAGTCACGATATTACTCAGATTATTAAAGATGTCAAAGCCGGTGTGCTATTTAAAAAAGGGCATATTATCCAAGAAGGCGATATCGAAAAATTGCTTTCAGTTGGCAAGGATCATCTATATATTTATGAAATGGATGAGAATAGGATGCATGAAAATGAGGCGGCAGAAATTTTATACGATGCTTGTGCTGGCAGTTCAAATGCCATGGCTGCGACTGCCGTTCACGAGGGGAAGATTGAAGTCATTGCCCGTGCCCGTGGTTTGCTTAAGGTTGATACGCAGCGATTGTACCAAATCAACGCGCTAGGGAACCTCATTATCGCCACGCGTCACAACAATACTGTCATTAAAAAAGGTGATAAAATCGCTGGCACGCGCATTATTCCGCTTGTGATTGAAAAAGCAAAAATGAGTGCTGTCACAACCCTTTCTACTGGCGTTCCCCTCCTTGAGATCAAAGCATTTCACACTTTTAAAGTCGGAGTCATCACAACCGGGAACGAGATTTATCACGGGCGAATTCAAGATACGTTTACGCCGGTAATCGCAGAAAAATTGGCCGATTATGACTTGCAAATCGATCTTCATAAAGTAGTCCCTGATGATGTGGAAATAATCAAACAGACGATCGCTGAATTTCGCGAGCAAGGGGCCGAGTTGATTCTTTGTACCGGAGGGATGAGCGTTGATCCGGATGATGTAACACCGACGGCAATCAAAGCAGCAGGTGCAGAAATTCTAACCTATGGTGCACCGGTTTTGCCCGGGTCTATGTTACTGATCGGCTACTTTGACGATGGGACACCTGTGCTTGGTTTGCCGGGTTGTGTCATGTATGCGAGTACAACAAGCTTTGATTTGATATTACCACGCATTTTAGCCCAGGATACCATTACAATGATGGAGATCGCACAGCTCGGGCATGGCGGTTTATGCTTAAAGTGCCAGGCGTGTACATTTCCCCATTGTGAATTTGGGAAAAGCTAAGGTAGGCGATTCAGATGACAAAACCGATTGAATTAGAAGAAGCACTCAGGATCTTACGAGCACATGTGAAGCCACAGCAAAAAACGATGCAAATACCGTTGCAAAAAGCACTCGGCTATTTTCTTGCCGAAGATTTATACGCTCCGATTGATGTGCCAACCTTTAATCGTTCAGCGATGGATGGTTATGCCGTTAAATCAACACTTACTAAAGGTGCAACCCAAAAGACACCTTTGAAGCTACAAGTAGCTGCGGAAGTTTCAGCAGGGAATGCCCATCCATGCGAATTGGAAGCAAACCATGTGCTTCGGATTATGACAGGTGCACCGATCCCAGACGGTTACGATGCGGTTCTTCGGCAAGAAGACACGGATGGTGGTGAAGAGGTTGTTGAAATCTACACAGAAATCCAACCCTATACCAACTACGGTAAAAAAGGAGAAGACATTCAAAAAGGTGAATGGATCATCGCCAAGCATACCCCATTAACACCCATTCATTTAGGAATCATAGCAAGTATTGGCATTGAAACTGTCACTGTTTTGCAACCATTAAAAGTAGGCTTATTGAGCACAGGCGATGAATTAGCTCAATTAGGAAAGCCTCTTAAAGAAGGGCAAATCTACAATAGCAATCAATTTATGTTGCTAGGAAGATTGAAAGAGTTGCAGGTACGAACACACGTCATCAAACAACTGCCTGACTTGACAAAACCGATTTGTGAAGTGATTGATTCGTGGATCAATGAAGTCGATATCATTGTCACAACTGGTGGCGTATCAGTCGGAGAAAAAGACGTTATGCACGATGTCATCGTAGCGCTAGGGGCAAAGCAACTTTTTTGGCGAGTCGATATTCAACCTGGCACACCTGTATTAGCTAGTTGCTACTACGATAAACTCATCTTGAGTCTTTCAGGCAATCCGTTTGCCTCTTTAACTAATTTCGAATTGCTAGTAAAGCCAATTTGTAAAGCCTTCATGCATCAAAAAGGAGCATTTCATGAGCGTATAACAGCCATTTTGAGGCATGATTTTTTAAAAGTAAGTAAGCGTCGCCGTTTTATCCGAGCTTATTATCAAGCAGGCGAAGTTTTTCTGCCAACGTCTAAGCATGCTTCTTCTGTTTTATCAAGTATGCTAGATTGTAATTGTTTTATCGACATCCCTGAAGGCTCACCAAAACTTGAAAAAGGCATGAGTGTCAACGTCGTCATGCTTGACTAAAAGAGGTGTATTTAAATGAGCAAATTAACACATTTCAACGAAGCTGGGGAAGCGGTGATGGTGGACGTTACTGAAAAACCAGTTACGGAACGCATTGCGATTGCCAAAGGAAACATCCACGTCAATTCAGAAATCATGGCACAAATTAAAGCGGGTAGCAATAAAAAAGGCGATGTCCTTGGTGTTTCAAGGTTAGCTGGCATCATGGCGGTGAAGAAAACGTCCGATTTAATTCCGCTGTGTCACCCGCTGTTCATTAGCGAGTGTCGCATTGATTTTGAGCTTGATTTTGAGCAGCATATGATTCAGGCAATTTGCACAGTGAAAGTTGATCACAAAACCGGTGTCGAAATGGAAGCTTTGACTGGGGTCAACGTCGCATTGTTAACCATTTACGACATGTGCAAAGCCATGTGTAAAAAAATGACCATCACGGATGTTCATCTAGCTTATAAGTCAGGTGGGAAAAGTGGCGAGTTCTCTTATGAAAAATAAAATTTTTTTCAAATTAAGTTATTTTGTTGCACTCGTGTTTTTGTCGCTTCCGTTTTTAAATTTTGCGCTTCGATATGACTTTCTAGTGTTGAGTAACTTAAACCCAGCGCTTATTTGGGCGAGTTTAAGGGTCAGTTTAGTTAGTAGTTTTATTTCGATGGTCGTTGTTATTTTAGTGGGGATACCTGCTGGTTATTACATGGCACGCTCCACGTTTCGGTTTAAATCGGTTCTTGATTCTCTTCTCAACCTGCCGCAAATCTTGCCACCTGCTGTGATTGGTTTGTTATTGTTGTTCACATACGGTAACCACGGTTTTATTGGTCAACAGTTAGCACGCCTAGGGATTCGCACAAGCTTTTCTAGTTTAGCGGTTATGCTTACCTTTGTGTTTGTTTCGTTACCCCTCTTTATTAATGGCTGTAGTTTGGCATTTTCAAAAGTTGATCCTGAACTGGAACAAACAGCCGCATTGCTCGGTGATGATGCGAGAAAGGTCTTTTTTCGTATCAGTCTACCACTTGCTAAGAAAGGGATTCTGGTCTCTTTGTTAATGGCGTGGAGTCGGGGTTTAGCGGAATTTGGTGCGACGATGATGTTCGCTGGGAATTTGCCAGGCGTTACCCAGACGCTACCACTTGCTATTTTTAGTGCACTTGAAACCAACGTTCATCATGCTTTGTTTTTATCATTTATCATGTTTATCATCGCTGGCATTGTGCTCGTTAGTGTTCATTTTTTGTCAAAGGAGTAAGGGCCTATGTTTAATTTTCGTCTTAGAAAGCAACTGAGTGAGACTTTTTTGATTGCGGTTGATTTTGAAGTCCATGCAGGTGAAATGACCGTCTTAATTGGAAAATCAGGTGCTGGAAAAACAAGTATTTTAGATGCCATTGCTGGCTTATTGCCACTTGATGAAGGCTGGATTAAACACGCTGAACAAGATTATACGAACGTGTCGGTTCATTTACGTCGCTTTGGTTACGTCAAGCAAAACAGCGCCTTGTTTCCTCATTTAACGGTCCTTGAAAATATGACGTATCGCGGGCAACAAAGCAAAGAAAAGCTTGAGGAATATATCGCTGTTTTTGAATTAAGCCCACATTTAAACAAGCACGTTAGTGAGCTTTCTGGCGGAGAAGCAAAGCGGGTCGCCATTGTTCGCACGTTGATGAGTAATCCGCAGTTGTTACTTTTAGATGAAGCTTTTAGCGCTTTGGATGCGGCATTGCGGTTAAAAATCCGTACGTATTTAAAAGAACAGTTAAACATCCCGACTATTTTAGTCACGCATGATATTGAGGAAGCGAAAGCGATGAGTCACCACATTTTGCGAATCGAACAAGGCAAGATTGTTGAGCGAGGCATTGGCAAGAACGAGGAAATGAGACTCAGTGTTGCTATTTTGGCTGGTGGAAAAGGGTCGCGATTAGGTGGCTTTCAAAAAGCCTTTTTGAAGTTAGAAAACCAGACCTTTATCGAAAAGACGCTCGCTGAGTTATCCGATTTTAGTGATGTGTTTATTTCGGCCCGAGATGCGACCTTGTATGATTCGCTCCCCTTTCCTGTGGTGGTGGATGAAACCGAGCGGATTGGCCCGCTTGGTGGGTTGTATAGTGCTTTAAAGCATTGCAAAAATGACTATTTGTTCGTATGGGCCGTGGACATGCCGTATTTTGAAAAAGAGCTTTTACTGTTTATGACAGCCTTTATCAGTTCGGATTACGATGCGTTTGTGATGAGGAGTACGAACAAGGTTCACCCGCTTTGTGCGATTTATCGAAAGTCAGTTTTGCCGACGATTAAGCAGATGATCAATGAGGAAAATTACCACATGATGGCATTGTTAGCACGGGTAAAAACGAAATATATTCCCTTATCATTTAGTTGTTTTGGTGATAAAACGCTGCTGAATGTGAACACGAAAAGCGATTTACGAAAGGTTAAAAAGCCAGCAGTTTTTTGTGTGAGTGGTGTTAAAAATAGTGGCAAGACGACGTTGATTACGACGTTGATTCGCGCGTTTAAAGCGGAAGGTTATCGTGTGGGTGTGATTAAGCACGATGGTCATGAGTTTGAGATTGATCATGTCGGAACAGATACCTATCACTTTCAACAAGCGGGTAGCGATGCGACGTTAATTTACTCTGATGAACAGTTTGCTTTGATGAAGCGTCAAAAAAAGACGGTGATTGAAGACGTGCTTCACCACTTTTATGAGATGGATTTAGTTGTGATTGAAGGGTTGAAACAGTCAACGTTTCCTAAAATTGAAGTTGTTTTGGAACACTCGGTCTGTTTGCCTGAGTATTTGCTTGCCGTGGTGACGGACGGTGCGTTTAAACACGAAGGGGTTCCAACGTTTAAACGAACGGATGTACGTGCGCTAGTGGCACTGATTAAACGAAAGGTATTGAGTGAAGATGAGAGATAATTTCGGAAGAAACATCGACTACATACGGTTGTCTTTGACGGATCTTTGTCAGCTACGTTGTGGTTATTGCGTGCCAGATGAAAATGTGAGCTGTCTAAAAGCGCATGAGCAGTTGACTTACGATGAGATAAAGGAAATCGTAGCTGTTTTTTCAACGCTAGGGGTTAAAAAAGTGAAATTAACAGGTGGTGAACCGTTGCTTTATCCTAAGATTATGTCGCTAATTCAAGATTTGAAGAAACTAACAGGGATTGAAGAAGTGACTTTGACAACAAATGGGATTAAGCTACCTGAGACGATGGCTGATTTGGTGAAGGCAGGCCTTGACAGTGTCAATATTAGTCTGGACACCTTAAACCCCGTACATTATGCGGAAATTACACGGGTTGGTAGGTTAGAAGACGCTTTGAAAGGGGTAACGGCTGCTGTAGAAAGTCAGATTAAGAAAGTGAAGGTTAATACGGTGTTACTCCCGTCTTTGACAGAGGCAGATTTACGCTCACTTGTGAATCTGGCAAAAGATACGCGGGCGAATGTGAGCTTTATCGAAAAGATGCCAATGGGCAATCAAGTGGCGACTTCAGCATTATCAGAAGCAGAAATTAAGCACCTGCTAACGCAACATTATGGTGAGGTAACCCCTTTTTTGCAACCCCTTGGAAATGGACCAGCCCGCTATTATGAAGTAGAGGGCTTTAAAGGGAAAGTCGGTTTTATTTCTGCCATGAGTCGCCATTTTTGTGAGACATGTAATCGCATGCGGGTGACATCAGATGGGTTTTTAAAAACTTGTTTAGCGTTTAGTCACGGTGTTAATTTAAAGCAAGCTATTTCAGATGGTTGTTTGGAGGCAAAAATATTAGAGGCCTTACAAGAGAAGCCGAAGAGGCATTTGTTTGGTCAAGAAGTTGAAAATAAAGAGCTAAAAAGCATGATCCAAATTGGAGGTTAGAAAGATGGCGGTGGTGAAAGCTATTTGCATCAGTAAAAGAAAAGGAACACAGAAAACCTATGTCGAAGAGGCAAAATTCATCGCGGACCACGGCATTGAACAGGATGCCCACGCTGGGAACTGGCATCGCCAAGTGTCGCTGTTGGCATACGAAACAATTGCTGATTTTAACGCGCGTGGTGCAGACGTGCATGACGGGGCATTTGGCGAAAATTTAATCGTTGAAGGGCTCGATTTAGTCAATCTGCCTGTTGGAACTAGGCTTAAATGCCAAGACGTTGAACTTGAAATAACCCAGATTGGAAAAGATTGCCACGTGCGTTGTCACATCTTTCACAAAATGGGGGATTGCATTATGCCAACAAACGGGGTGTTTGCGAAGGTGGTCAAGGGCGGCATTGTGCGAGTAGGAGGGGTAATGATATGCGACGTATAAAATTTGTAAGTTATTTTATCGTACTACCCCTGATGCTTACATTGTTAAGCGGTTGTGAAGGTCGTGCAGAGGAAGTTGAATTACATGTATCTGCAGCTGCTTCTTTACAAGAGGTTGCGACCGAATTAGCCGATTTATTTATGGCGGAACAGCCACAGGTTATGATCAGGCTGAACTTTGCAGGTTCCAATCAATTGCGACAACAAATCATGGAAGGTTTCCCTGTTGACGTGTTTTTATCGGCGCATCTTGATCCCGTTCAAGCGCTCACCGAGCTTGGTATGGTCAATCAGAGTGAGCGTTTCGCTGAAAGTCCGGTTGTTTTAGTAACCGCTACGCCAGAGATTGCGTCGATTTATGATCTTGCGAATGACGAGTTAACGTTGATATTTGCCGGTTATGAGGTGCCAATTGGGATTTATACCGATATCATCTTGCATCTCGTTGATCGTGATGATCCTGGATTCAGAGAGGCTGTTTTAGGCAATGTTGTCTCACGTGCTAGTAATGTTAGGCAAGCGTTGCTCTATGTGATGTTAAATGAAAGTGATGCGACATTTGTTTATGCAACCGATCTTTCAGAAGAGACATTAAGTGAGGTGACCGTTATTGCATTACCCCCTCACTATCAAGTGGTGGGAACCTTCTATCTGGCGTTAATTAATCAAGAGAATCAGCTTGACATCGCTTATGAATTTTATCGCTTCATTTTATCGGATACTGGACAGGAGGTGCTAGCGGATCATGGATTTAGATAAAAAAACGGTGGCGGTGATGACCGTGTCAGACTCGCGGTCAGCTGACAAAAACAAAACAGACGTGAGTGGCGAGCTTATTTGCAAAATGGTCAAAGAAGCAGGTTATGAAGTGGTTTCTTATCAACTGATTAGCGATGACTTTCAAGCAATCAAACAAACGTTGCTTCACGCTTGTTATCAAAAAATAGCACTTGTGTTAACAACAGGAGGTACGGGCTTATCCCCACGTGACCAAACGCCAGAGGCAACGAAGGCTATTTTAGAAAAAGAAGTGTCCGGTATTAGCGAAGCAATGAGGCATCACAGTATGCAAATCACACCAAGAGCCATGCTATCGCGTGGTGTCTCTGGCATTCGAGGACAATCACTCATCATTAACCTGCCAGGTAGTCCAAAAGCAGTGAGAGAGAACCTGTCTTTTATCTTACCAACACTTCATCATGGTTTGGCGATTTTACAACAAGAAGTAGGTGAATGTGCAGAGCCGGATGTTTCTGATAATGTCAGCACAATTAACAAAATGTAAGCATTTGCGCTAGCTTTTCTATTTGATAACGTGTATAATGGTGGCTATGATAAAACGTAAGGAGAGTGTTAGTATGGAAGCGATTGAAATGATTAAAGGGCGGCGCTCGATAAGGAAATATAAGGACGAGGTTGTGGATCGTGATGTGATGACAGAGATCATTGATATTACGCGGCATGCGCCGTCATGGACGAATTCGCAAACGCCGCGCTGGACGTTGGTGGATGACGCTGAGGTGATTGCGAAGTTTGCCGAGGACGGTGTGAAAGGCTTTGCTTATAACATTGCGACACTGAAAAATGCGCGCGGGGTGGCTGTGCTTAGCTTTGTTGAGGGCCGCAGCGGGCGCACGGATAAGTACGACATTGAAACGAGCGAAAATCCGGGGCGTTGGGAGTCGTTTGACGCAGGGATTGCGTGTCAGACGTTTTGCTTAGCGGCTCATGCGAAGGGCGTTGGGACTTGTATTTTCGGTGTCATTGATGAGCCGAAGATCGCTGAGTTGGTGGCGTTGCCAGAGGGTGAAAAGGTAGCATCGTTGGTTGTGTACGGCTACCCTGATGAGGAGCCGAAAATGCCACGCCGCAAAGAAGTGGACGATTTACTACGATTTGTATAAGGGATGTGAAGAGCTAGCAAAGTGTTGCGGCTCTTTTTTTGATGCGTTGGTAGACGTTGCTTTTTTCTGATGAACGCTTCGGTGTAAGCGCTGTGTTTTGTGCTGTAACCGGTGGTTTGTGGATCGGCTATCACGCTGAAAGTTCGCAAAACCAAACGCTATCGTCCTCTTCCGTGGGCGGGTTTTCGGTTGTGGTTAGCGAACTTGTGAAAGCGTTGTGGTTTGTGATTTCGGGTTGGGCGCGAAGGTTTTAGAAT